>JARDZO010000124.1 GCA_029240815.1 Brevibacillus sp. | reverse complement strand
TTTTGTGGTTGGCGTTATCGCTTTTGTATCTACGACAGTATTCGCATTCTTTCTCTCGTCAAGAATCACGATCCCTTTGCGTCAGATGAAGGAAACAGCTCATCGGATTGCAGAAGGGGACTTTCATGCGGAAATCCCGATCCGAACGGCTGATGAAACAGGTGAGCTGGCGGCCTCGTTTAATACGATGGCTACGAGGCTCAATCAATTGGTTGATGCCTTGTCCAAAGAAAAGGAACAGCTGGCCAGTGTCCTGCGAAGCATGGTGGACGGCGTCGTAATGATTGATGCAGAAGGTAAGATTGCGTTGACGAACCCGCCAGCCGAGCGTTTTCTGCGGGATTGGAAGTTTGAGTACCCGGACGAACCTGTCCCACTCTTTTCAATCTATCAGCAAGTCGTTCAGACGGGACAGGAAGTCACAGAGGACATTCCATTGCAAGGGCGAAACTGGGCTCTCGTTATGGTGCCTGTAAATGACCGTGAACAAATTCGTGGAGCGGTAGCAGCCTTGCGCGATATGACACAGGAGCGCAAGCTGGACAAAATGCGTAACGACTTCGTGGCCAATGTTTCTCATGAACTGCGAACACCGCTATCTATGCTGCAAGGTTATAGTGAGGCGATCGTGGACGATATCGTAACAACTCCGGAAGAGCATAAAGAACTCGCTCAGATCATTTATGACGAATCAGTCCGGATGACCAAGCTCGTCAATGAATTATTGAGTTTGGCGAGGATGGAAGCAGGGCATGTGGAGTTGTTCCGGGAAGCGCTCGAGCTGCGTCCGTACATGGAACGGATTCAGCGCAAGTTTACGAATTTGGCAAGGGAGCGAGATATTCAACTGCTCCTGGAAATATCAACCTCTCACAGTACGGTAAACATTGATCCGGATCGAATGGAACAAGTGTTGACTAATCTCATTGACAATGCACTGCGGCATACGCCAAGCAAAGGAAGCGTGACGATTCGAGCTCGCGGCGATAAAACTTTGCTGCTTGAAATCAGCGATACGGGTAGTGGTATCCCTCAGGAAGATCTGCCGTTTGTTTTTGAACGCTTTTATAAAGCCGACAAAGCGCGGACGCGCGGTCGGGTAGGTGGCACTGGTCTTGGTCTGGCAATCGCCAAGAACCTCGTCGAAGCGCACGGCGGGACTATAAGCGTACAGAGTAAAGTGGGAGAGGGAACGACGTTTACCATTGCGTTGATGTTGCCAACGAAAACAAATAGGAGTGTAGAGAGAAATGATCAAGACGATCTTATTTGATGTTGATGGGGTTATGCTCAGTGAAGAACGCTACTTTGATGCTTCTGCCTTGACGGTATGGGAAATGCTGTACAGCCCACAGTATTTAGGGCTGAAAGCAGATACCTTTACACCTGCACCAGCAGAGTCCGAAATTCGTCGGGTTCGTGAGGAAGTATTTGCAAAAGATGACGTCCTCAATATCATTAAAGCCCGCGGAATCAACTCCAACTGGGATATGGTGTTTTTGAGCTTCTCCTACCAATTGATTCGACTGGTTGAGGTGTTAAAGCCACAGCTGGGTACAGAAGTCACTAGCCTGCTCAGTGGACAAGTCGATCGAGCCGAACTTGCGAAGCTGAGAGAGTGGGGTGCGACCTACGCACCGGATTTTGCTGTAGATTACGCGGCTTTCACTCCTGATTTTGCGAAAGGCCCTGCTCAAAAGGCAGAAATGCTGCTTTATTTGAATCAAGTAGCCAAAGAACGTTGTGGCGTAGAGACAGAAATGTTCTCCCGCAATAGCGATCTGTGGCAGCTATGCCAGAAAACATTCCAGGAATGGTATCTAGGTGATGAGAGGGTAGCTGCTTCCATTGGAAGGGAAACGATGCAACCGGGCAAAAAAGGCTTCTTGACGGATGAAATTCCGATCGTACCGCCGGCTGAAATGATTGAGCTGTTCCGCACCTTGAAAGAAAAAGGCTACATCTTGGGAATTGGGACGGGCCGTCCGACGATCGAGACACATGTACCGCTCAAGGAAATGAAGGTTTTGGAGTGGTTTGATTCCAATCGTGTCGTGACTGCTTCTCATGTACTGGAAGCAGAAGAGGAGTATCCTGCACACGCGCCGATGTCCAAGCCACATCCATTCTCATATGTAAAAGGATTGCTCGGCTTGTCAGTGCCAAACAGTGAAGTCGTGAACTTCTCACTCCCGATTACAAATGGGGATGAAGTACTGGTTGTCGGAGACTCTCCGGCAGATTTCCTGGCTGCACGCTCGATCGGCTGTAAATTTGCTGCGACGCTCACTGGTTTGTCTGGTCAGGAGGCGCGGGCCAAGTTTGAAGAAGTGAAAGCAGATTACATTCTTGATGATGTAAGAGACATTTTGTCGATTCTCGAATAGAAGATGGGCATAAAAAAAGACTCCACCGTTGATCTCGTCGGTGGAGTCTTTCCTATTTGGGAGGTCTAGTCCCAGTGAAGCGACTTTAGGCATTGAAAGCGAAAGGCGTGAATCAAAAAAGCATCGATCGCATCTTTTCGTACAATGACCTCAAAGGTACCGTCCTCGCGGGAGTAAAACAGGGCATCCGTGTAATCCTTATTATCTTCAAAGTACGTGCGCACCTGCTTCAAACGTTTGCGCATGTCCTCCGATTTGACGACGATCTGAAAGGAAATATCAGAAGGATTTACAATCTCTTTGATGTCGATTAGGGATTCATCAAATGTATAGCGTAGCATTCGCATTCCTCCTTACCAGATAAAATAACGCAGATACACATACAGATGTGAAATGATGATGGAGATAATCATCAAAGGAAATGCCACTTTCATGAAGCCAATAAAACTGATATTATAACCTTCCTTCGAGGCAAGGCCTGCGACGATGACGTTCGCGCTTGCTCCGATCAAGGTACCGTTTCCACCCAGACAAGCTCCCAGTGCCAGACTCCACCACAAAGGCTCCAGATTCGTGATTCCGAGCGCACCCATTTCTTTAATCATCGGGATCATGGTCGCCACGAACGGGATATTGTCCACGAAAGCAGAGGCAATCGCACTCAGCCAAAGAATCAAGAGAGAAGTATGCAGCGGATCTCCACCAGTCAACTTGATCGCTTCATTCGCCAGCTTAGCGATGACACCGGTTTCAACAAGGCCAGATACTAGAACAAACAAACCGATAAAGAAAAAGATGGTATTCCATTCCACTTTGCTGATAGCATCTTCGAGATAATGCTCACCGGTCAACAGGAGCAAGAGGAAAGCACCAGTCAAGGCGATGGTAGCCGATTCCAAGTGAAGAGCGCCATGCAGCATAAACCCTATGATCGTCAAGGCCATGACGGTCAACGATTTTTTGAGCAAAACTGTGTCCGTGATCTCGTCGCGTTCATTTAACTGCATGATCTTGGCACTCAGTTCTGGTGAAGTCACCAGCTGTTTGCGGTAAATAAAGACGAGACCAACAATGGTGACAGCCATGATCACGACGATTACGGGAGACAGATTCACGAGGAATGCCATAAAATCAAGCTCAGGTACTGCGCTGCCGATCATGATGTTCGGAGGATCTCCGATCAGTGTTGCGGTGCCGCCTGCATTTGATGCAATGATCTCACTAATCAATAGAGGGATTGGATTCAATTGCAGCTGACGAGCAATACTGAACGTGACAGGTACGATTAACAGTACAGTCGTCACGTTGTCCAGAAAAGCGGAAGCTAGTGCTGTAATAATGCTCAGGTAGACAAGGATTCGAATAGGCTTACCCTTCGCTGCCTTCGCAGCGCGGATTGCGACATATTTGAAAACGCCTGTCTGAGCCGTTACTGCGACCAGAATCATCATCCCGATGAGGAGTCCCAATGTGTTGAAATCAATGTGGTGAACGGCTTGTTCTTGCGTTACGATCCCGAACAGCACCATCAGGATACCGCCTGACATGGCCACGATCGTACGGTGCAGTTTTTCACTAATAATGAATGCGTAGGTTACTAAAAAGATGCCAATGGCGAATAACGCCTGGTTCGTCATAGTAAACTCCTTTCTCTTGACAGTTGTCTTGTCCTATTATATCCATTAGGAAAAAACGGGTAAAGGTAAAGACCCGGTTTTTAGACCGGGTCCTTTCAAACATTCATAAAAAATGTAGATTACAGCTCAATTTGCGTTACACTTTTTACTTCTGCCAATTCACCCATGGTATCCAACAGTTCAGCTGTCAAGGGCTTATCAACCGACAGCATCATGATTGCGTCTCCGCCTACGTCACGTCGTCCCACTTGCATGGTAGCGATGTTCACGTTGTTTTCACCCAGAATGGATCCGACACGTCCGATAACACCTGGACGGTCATTGTGGTGAATGTAGAGCAGGTAGCCTTCTGGAGCTACGTCAATCGCATAATCGTCAATTTTAACGATGCGAGCGCCATAGCCGTTCAAGCGTGTACCTGCCACCGAGCGAGTTTCTTGCGTCGTTTTCAAGGAAACGGTCAACAAGTTCGTAAAGCCTTTGTTTTGAGCGGCTTTTTGCTCTGTTACCGTGATGTCACGCACTTTTGCGAGCAGAGGTGCATTGACGAAGTTTACTTCTTCGCCTAGGCGGAAGGAGAGAACACCTTTCAGCACAGTACGAGTCAATGGTGATGTATCGACATCGGTCAATTCGCCGCTGTATTTGATCTCTACCTCGGAGATGGAACCAACGGTCACTTGTGCGAGGAAATGTCCCAGTTTTTCTCCAAGAGTAAAGTAAGGCTGCACTTTTTCCATCACATGAGCAGGGATGGAGGGCAGGTTAACCGCATTTTTAAAAGGTTGGTCACGCAGAACTTTGAGAATTTCCTCCGATACGTCTACAGCCACGTTCTCTTGCGCTTCTATAGTAGAAGCACCCAAGTGAGGGGCGGTGATGACTTTCGGATGGCCGACCAATGGGTTATCGACAGGCGGCTCTACTTCATAAACGTCCAAAGCTGCCCCAGCTACTTTTCCAGTCGTAATCGCTTCATACAGTGCTTTCTCGTCGATGATTCCACCGCGTGCGCAGTTGATCACGCGCACGCCGTCCTTCATTTTGGCGAATTCACGGGAGCTGATGATGTGACGAGTTTCTTTGGTCAAAGGCGTATGAACGGTAATGAAATCAGCGGAGCGGCAAATCTCATCCACAGTCGCATTCGTCACTCCCATTTTTTGCGCGCGTTCTTCGGTCAGGAATGGATCAAAACCCATGACAGTCATACCGAATGCTTTCGCACGTTTGGCTACTTCAGAGCCGATACGCCCCATACCAAGAACACCGAGGACTTTATTGTTGAGCTCGACACCCTGGAAGCTTTTGCGATCCCAAGTACCATCCACCAGCTTCTTGTGAGCTTGCGGGATGTTGCGGGCCACTGCCATTAGCATCGCGAACGAATGCTCTGCTGTGGAGATCGTATTACCGTCTGGAGCGTTGATTACCGGGATACCCGCTTGAGTAGCGGCGTTGATATCGATATTGTCTACGCCTACACCTGCACGGCCGACTGCTTTCAGTTTTTTTCCAGCAGCCAGCACGTCAGCCGTTACTTGTGTCTGGCTCCGTACGAGTAATGCATCGTAATCGCCAATTTCTTCGAGCAGATCGCTAGGGGAGAGATCCGTTTTGCGCACGACTTCTACGTCTGGCGCGTCCAACAGTTGTTGAATTCCGAATTCGCTAAGTGGGTCAGTAATCAGTACTTTATACATGTGCGATGAGCACCTCCTGAGCAGCTTTTACACCGGCACCCAGTTCAACTGGAGCACCAATTTGGTGGAGCGACATTTCGATGGCAGCGATGACTTGCAGAACATCGAGCGGTTCGCAGTATCCCATGTGACCAATGCGGAAGATTTTCCCTTTCAGGTGTTGCTGTCCGCCAGCGATCGAGATGTTGTAATGCTTGGTCAATGCCTTACGCATCGCTTCTGCATCGAAAGCGCCTTGCGGGTCGCAAGAAGTAACGGTCGTTGCAGCGTAAGCATCTTCCGCCATCAGTTTGATGTTCAGAACTCTCATGGCTGCACGGGTCATATCTCGCATCAGCTCATGGCGCTTGACGATCGCAGGCAATCCTTCTTCTTCCAAAATATCGAGCACTTCCGCTAAACCAAAGATCAACGATACAGCAGGAGTATATGGTGTTGTTTGATCCTTCATGCTTTTGCGGTAAGCCTTGAGATCGAGGTAGTACGCAAGGGATTTGTTATTATCAATGACCGACCATGCTCTTTCGCTAGCTGCCAGGAAAGCGAGCCCAGTAGGGAGCATGAAGGCCTTTTGCGACCCAGTCACGACGATATCTACACCCCAGGCATCCATTTCGCATGGTACGGCTCCCAGGCAGCTTACAGCGTCGACGATGAACAGAGCATCGGATTGCTTGCGAATGACCCCGGCAAGTTCAGCAATCGGATTTTGAACACCGGTGGATGTCTCGCAGTAAGTAGCAAACACGGCTTTCACCTGTGGCTTTTCTTTCAGGAACGCATCGAGCAGCTCAGGTGTGACTGCTTCGCCCCAAGGTACCTCAAGGCGGTGAGCAACAACGCCGTAACGTTCGCATATTTTTGCAAATCGTTCACCGAAATTACCGCTGACCAGTACGGCAGCTTCATCACCGGGTTGAAGTGTATTGACTACGCCCATTTCCAAGGCACTGGTTCCGCTACCTGCGATAATGTACACATCTTGTTGGGTGCCGAAGTATGGTTTCAGGCGCTCAGCTGTGCGTGCAAACAAAGAAGAAAACTTGCCACTGCGGTGTCCCATCATCGGTTGACTCATGGCTTGTTGAACCCGAGGTGGAATAGGGGTAGGACCTGGAATTCTTAAAATCTGTTTGTCAGTAAACATGTTTTCTCTCCTCCTAGTATGAATGCAATAAAAAAAACCTCCCGTTCCCACACTGCTCCTATTACAGAACAGTGAGGGACGAGAGGCTTTGCTTCGCGGTGCCACCCTCATTTACCCTTCTTTTCTCAAAGAAGAGCCTTGCTAGGTACTTGACCTAAAGAGATAACGGATCTACCGTTCGCGTCTACTTTAAAAAAGGTTCGACGCAACAACTCGGAAGTGCTTATCTGTGATTGGAACCGCCGATTCGCAGCGAACATCGGCTCTCTGAGGGTTTCCGGTACACAGCGTTTCTTCGTCATCGCTGTTTGCATTATGTGTCTCGTAAGATTTGTACTTACGATATCACGGCAAAAAGGGTAACGTCAAGCACAAAAAACAGAAAATAAGAACATTGCATTTAAAAAAATGTTTATCGTTCGTAAATAAAGGTCAGTTTAGGAGGGTGTGAAGGTTAGAAATGACCAAATCACGAACGTTAAGATATTCATCTCACAAAAAAAGGTAAAAGACCATTTTAATGTTCGGTTTTTCCGGTGCTTTTATTGTATCGAAAATGAAGAAAAGTTGAAATGAAAATATACTGATCAAGCGTTCACTGTCGATTATGAAGAAACTGAAAAACCTCTCTACACGAATGCAGAGAGGTTTTTTTCCATGAAGATGGAAACACTATTCCACTTTAATAGAATCAGTTGGGCATCCTTCAGCGGCGTCGCGAACGTCGTCTTGCAGGATATCCGGGATTTCAACGCTGTTTGCATTGTCATCCAGTTTGTTGAAGGCCAAGCCTTCATCATCGTAGTCAAAGACGTCAGGAGCAGTTGCTCCACAAGCGCCGCATGCAATACAAGTATCTTTATCTACCCATGTTGTCATCGTGGTTTCACCTCCCATTACGAAGTGGTACGTCCACTATCATAGACCATTGTATGCTCTTGCTCAAAAGATTTCAAGATTGAATCAGTCTAAAAATGTACGACTACTTATAAAGCGGGATTTCAGGAGCTTGCAACTGGGAGTAGAGTCCACCGCTCATCTGTTTAAAGTCACCTGGATGAATGGCATCTGTAGCGTTTAAGAGACGAACAGCACTGGTTACGTCCGAGATTCCTAGTGACTGTGCTTCGTTGGTGGCTACCAATTTGTCGATCCGTGCAGTCACGTCTTCCGGGCTGTAGCTTTTCCATTGCTTATCAGCAGACATGGCTGCAGCAGCTAAATACGTTCGATAATGGAAGGGATATTGCTTCCATTGACCCGTGCTGACAGTGTGAGGCAAAGATTTCGGCAATGGTTGTTTCACTACGTATGCGGATTCCCAGGCTGCAAAGGAGTGATACAACATTTCTTGCGCCGTCAGCCAGCTGTTTTGGAACAGACTCAGGCGTGCCGTGATGGCAGCTGGGGTGAGGGCATTACTATTCTGATCGGATCGTACCTGCTCCATACTATCCAAATAAGCCCGTACGCTGTTCGTAAAATTGCTGTGGGCCTGCACTAGCATTGGAGAAGTTGGCAATGGTACGTTTTTTTCCAAAGCTTTCAGTGTCTGCTCGGCTTGTTTCGTCAATTGCTTCAACGAATCCGACTGTTCCTGCTTATCCATCGCCGTCCATTTCGCCATGACGTCAAAATGAGCCTGACGGAACTCCAGTAGCGGAGCATAGACAGCGTAATGAAAACGAATGAAGTCTTGTTCGTTATAGAGCTTTTGCTCTCTCAGCAGCTTGTCTTTCGCAGCTTCTTTTTGCTCTGCTTCCAGTGCGGCAGTACGCTCGGATTCAATCTGTGCTTTCATATAATGGGCACCGAAAAAAAATCCACCAACCGCGCAAGCAAGTGATATGATGATCATGTACGCCATCATAAATTCTGACTTCTTCAATCGTTTTGTCATAAAACTCCTCCATATGAAATTGCAGCAAATGAATAAAAGATAGATCAGCTAAAGGAGTACCAATGAACAATCGGAGCATTACGGCACAGGAAGTAAATTGCGCTGTCGCCTTAAACGCCTTGATTCCTCTTGCCAACGAGCGAACGCTCCAGGCGGCTTTTTACATTCTGCGAGGCAGAAAAGCCAACCAGACTCTGCAAGATATACATTTGTACCACCTTTATCCGTATTATCGGATGTTTCCCCGTTTTTCAAAAGGGGATTGGGATAAAATTGTTTCAACTTTGTTGCAAAACGGATTCGTCGAACATCTTGAGGTGTCAGCAACAAATGGCAAGCAGTCTTTTACTGTAACGGAAAAAGGATGCGAGCAGGCTAGGGAATGGCGATCCCGTTATCAGCTCGATTTTTGGTTGGCTCCATTCACGGATTCTGGAATGGCTGAGAGAGTCGAGCTGTTTTGGCGTCGTCTTCATTTAGTTGTCCAAACGATCTCACAGCTTCTTGCAGGAGATATGGGCTTTTTGCCAGTTGTGTCTGACAAGAAAACCCAGCAGTGGGTAAAAGCGCAAGTCACCAGCCCTATGGACAGAGCTCAGTGGAAACAGCGGTTGGGAGAAGAGCTATATCTTCTGTGGAACCCTTTACCTCAGGAAGTGCAGAAATTGCTGGTAGGGCAATTATCAGGTGCAGCTCAAGTAGGGAAAACCTTGAGCCAGTTAGCTATGCAACAAAACGAATCGACCACTTATCTGCTCCTTACATTTCGCTATGGTTTAGCGCAGTCCATCCAACGGTTACTGGCTGAAGCGGAGAGCTTTCCGTATCTATCACGACTCGTCGTTCAAAATGATAAACTGGACGCGCGTCTGACCGAAAGCGCTGCAAGGACGTATACACTGATTCAAAGAGGGTTGGGGATTAAACAAATCGCTGCTACGAGAAAAGTAAAGGAAAGTACCATAGAGGATCATTTGGCAGAAATCGCGCTGCGCTGTCCAGAGTGGGACTATACGGCCTATCTCGACCCAGAGTTGGGAAATAGGATCATTCAGACAAGTGAGTTGCTGCAGACGAGCAGGCTTCGTCTGATCAAGGATCAGTTGGGGGCGGATGTCTCTTATTTGCAAATTCGATTGGCTTTGGCGCGTAGGCAGGGGGAAAGTGGGATATGAACGAGCAGCTGCTGGAAAAATTACATACCCATTTTGGCCACGCTTCCTTTCGGTCGGGTCAAGAAGAAGTCATTCGACGAGTACTGGATGGTCGCAACGTATTGGCGATCCTCGCGACTGGCGGCGGAAAATCCGTCACGTATCAGCTGCCAGCCTTGCTTTTGCCGGGAATCACAGTGGTTGTTTCTCCGTTGATCTCCTTAATGATTGATCAGGTACAACAGCTGCGTACGCGCAGAAAGATACCTGCCACCTATCTAAACAGCTCACAAGACTATATGGAATCTCGAGAGGTCTTGCGTGAACTCAGTAGCGGGGCTTACAAGCTCTTGTATATGTCGCCGGAAAAGCTGCAACAACCGTACGTTCAGGCGGTGTTGAAACGGGTAGGGGTATCACTGGTCGCCATCGATGAAGCACACTGTATCTCCCAATGGGGGCATGATTTTCGAACGGACTATCTAAGGCTCCCGGAAGCCATCCGCCAGATAGGGAATCCTCCAGTACTGGCTGTAACGGCTACTGCAACATCGGAAGTTCGGTTTGAAATCTGTCAATTACTCCATATCCAGCCAAAAGATATGATCGTACAAGCTCTGAATCGGACAAACATTTCGCTAGATCTGATTGCTGCCTCAGACGAAGGGGAGCGCCGAGAGCAGGTACTCCAGATGATTGATGAGCTGGAGGGTCCTGGTATTGTTTACTGTAGCACACGCAATACAGTGGAAGTCCTCGTTGCTTCCTATCAGCTGCAGGGAACGAAAAAGGTTCACGGGTATCACGGTGGCATGGAGGGAATGGAACGGATGTTAATCCAGTCGCAGTTCTTAGCGGATGAACTGGATGTCATTGTTTCGACAAATGCGTTTGGTATGGGGATCGATAAGCCCAATATCCGATACGTCATTCATTATCAGGTGCCTTCTAGTATGGAAGCGTACGCGCAGGAAATTGGGCGTGTGGGTCGAGATGGACAGCCAGGATATGCCGTCCTTTTCCACGTGGAAGATGACTGGCACATTCACCAGCACATGGTAGAAAAAGAGTACCCGACACAGACGCAGGTCATGAAGTTTTATCAATGGTTTCATTCTCATTCCGGACAGTCAATTACGAGTGAAATCTGGGCTGAGCTAAGTATGACGGAGGAAATGGTTCAATTACTCACTTTTTACGCAGAGCAAACAGGCCTAATGGCAGAAGTAGCTGCCACTGAAGAAGCTGAACGGGATCATGTCCTGCGAATTTGGCAAGAAACGGAAAAGAGGAAAAGGCTGAAGAAACAAAAACTATTTGAAATGCTGTCCTATGTAACAGGTACGGACGATTGTTTACGAAGTAAGCTGAATCGCTATTTTGGGGAGGAGCAGGCAGCGTTTTCGTTGTACTGCTGCTCGCGTTGTGGGTTGGATAGACATGCGTATCGGGGAAAAATACCCACGGTCGATACAAAGAAACTCGAAAACTCTTGGGATTTGAGGCAGGCGTTGGAGATCCTTTTGCCGAAAAAATAAAGGAGGAATATACCAGTGGGTGACAGTGGGCAAGAGATGGATGAAGCTAATCTACGGTTAAATCTCTGGCTGACACAAGGTTTGGTACTGGCGGTCGCTGCAGGCAGCAGTTTCTTTTTTCACGGAAGGAGCGGCACGAAAGAACTATTTGTGGCTCCAGGATGGCCGAGCTTGGGACTGGCATTGATCGTTGCCCTTTTGATTGTGGCAGCCAGCATCGCCATGGACAGATACCTGCCGAGCAGCTGGCAGGACGACGGAAGCGTAAATGAAATGGTTTTTGGTAGTATGTCTCCGTTTACGACTCTACTCGTTTGTATTTCGGTCGGAGTTGGAGAAGAGTGGTTGTTTCGTGGGGTTGTCCAACCATTAGCAGGGAATTTATGGACGAGTGTCATTTTTGCACTGATTCACGTCCGTTATTTGAAGAAACCATTGTTATTCGTCAGCGTCTTTGTCACCAGCATGCTATTAGGTTTTTTGTTTCAACGAGAAGGGACGCTTTGGCCTTCGATTTTGGCGCATATCGCGATTGATTTGCTGTTGGCTTTTTACCTTCAGTTTATGTTAAAGAAAGGAAAGGGGGAGGAACAGTGAGTATCGAACAAACAGGATTGCCGCCTCGGCGCTCCCGCAACAAGCGAGCCAATAGACCGATTTCGCTGAAAAAGCTGATTCAATCTGGTTTGGTTTTGTTTGGCGCCCTATTTTTTGGATTAATCGGGATTGAATTGTACCAGGCAAAAGTGAGTCATCCGACTGCAGCAGAGGATAGCCCAGTGGTAACCACTGAGGAACCAACGAATGTGCAGACAACACCTACTTCCGAGCAGGCTTCAGCCAGCGGACAGCCTGCTCCCCCTGCGATCATCGAGCAACCGACTCAGACAGCTCCATCTGCTGCGCAAGTACAACCGACGCCACCTCCTCCGGGACCTTCTACTGCGCAAAAATCAGGTTCCTCGCCCTCGAGCCATGCAGGAACAGCGGAAGTGACCGGGAACACAGCGGGGCCTGCCATCAAGCCTGCGACTGACTCGAGCAAAAAGGGGACGCCGGGCGCTGCAGTGGCTGAAAAACCAAAGGCTGTCAAGCATGTAGTGAAAAAAGGCGAAACGCTCTATATGCTATCGCGCAAATATTATGGGAATAACTCCAATGTGTCGAGAATTGCAAGCTACAATGGCATTTCCCTGGAGGCTCAGTTAACAGAAGGCAAAGTTGTCATGGTACCACTCTCCCAGTAATGGTCTGCAGTTTCCCGGGTTATGCTATGGGGAAATGGCAAACGACGGGTGGAGAGTGAGTGTGACTTACGATACGATCATCGTTGGTGGCGGGATTGGCGGACTACAGACTGCGATCCAACTGGCGAGAAGCTTGCGTCGTGTTGCAGTGGTTGACGTTCCTGGTGGAAGATCGACAATAGCGAAAGCCTACCGAAATATCCTGGGGTTTCAGGACGGAATCAGTGGGGAAGGGTTGCGAAAGCTCGGTAAAGAACAGGCTTCTAAGTATGGAGTCATCTTTATCGAAGACGAAGTAACGCGTCTGGAAGGTCAAGTCGATCATCATTTTTTCGTGCACACGAAAAATGGGCAAACCCCCTTACAGGGACGTACGCTCGTCATGGCGACGGGAATTCGCGATCCATTTCCCATTTTTCCCGGAATTCATGAATGTTTGGGTACTTCGATCTTTCTCTGCCCGGATTGTGACGGCTACGAAACTGTGGATCAAAATACGGCTGTGATTGGAGCGCTGCCACAAGCCATTGAGATGGCAGATGAGCTCTCTTTTTACACGCCCCATATCCTCATCATCAATCACGCTGAGAGTCCTGTAGATACTGAAATAAGGTCGGAGATGTCCAGAAAAGGCTATACCTTCGTGGAGGAAACAGTCGGAGAGTTACTACATCTGGAAGGAAGTTTGCGAGGGTTAATCCTCACTTCCGGAGACCGACTGGATGTGACGAGGGCATTTTTATCTTTTCCAGGGGCCAAGGTACAGACTAGCTTACTGGAGCCTTTTGCAGTTCGTCTCAACGAAAAAGGACATGTCATAACAAATCCGCGGACAAAAGAAACAGATCATCCGAACCTGTGGGCAGTTGGAGATATTGTAGAGCATTCACAACAAGTGGCCATTGCGATGGGAGACGGAGCGCAGGCCGCGATCTGGATTCAAAAACGATTGCGCGAGCAGGATATGTCAGAACGCCGGTAATAGGCGTTTTTTTCTTGTTGGAAAAAAGGGAAGCACCGTCCAGGAACCCGAACTAGCTAAGGATCAATACTATGAGGAGGAAGAACGACTCGTAGGAGGAACGTTTCCGAATGACTGTGTTGGGAAGAAGCCTGCTAGTAGGGGCACTTGCCTGGTTCTTGGGAATTGGAGCTCTCCACGTATTTCCTTCTGGGATGATCCGCATCGATAGTGTGGGCGATTGGATAGCGATGCTCCTGTTCAAGCCGGCTGAAGTTTTTCTTTCTCTGTTTCTGTTTGTAATGGCATCCGTACTCCTGATTAGCTTGATGCAATTTCATCTGTATCAATATGTTTACCTCAGGTCGTTGGAAGTGGAACATGTCTGGATGCATGTTTCCATGTTTCTGTTTGCTCTCTTTGTGTTTGTCATTCAGTTTATAAAGATGCCATTACCTACTGTCATCTTTATAGGAGTGGTAGTCGTTTACGGAGCAGCAAATAAGCGCTTGCTTTTCCTGGGAAAGCGCAAATACTGACAGCCATCAACAAAGTTTGCTTTTCGCTCGCCCTAATCGACAGCGCACGCGAATGTGCCCCAGCATCGCGTTAGGTGTCGCGTGGCTATGTTCCAGGTGACAAATGTGATATGATAGGACTACCTCGGATTTTCCTTTGTGTTTAAAAAATGGATGAATGCCAACAGGTATTCGTCGGAAAATGCGGAGAACTCTTACAGGCTTACAATCATATTTTGTAGTACGACTGGATGGCGAGGAGGGACAGTCATGCGTGTTGAACGCCTTGGTCAAGATAAAATACGAATCTTTTTAACGTTTGACGACCTGTCAGAGCGCGGGATAGAGAAAGAAGACATGTGGCGTGACATTCCTAAAGTACATGAACTGTTCAACGACATGATGGAACAGGCGTATCATGAATTAGGTTTCGAAGTGTCAGGGCCTGTTGCCGTTGAAGTGTTCGCCTTGCCAGCTCAGGGGATGGTCGTGATCGTAACTCGCGGCAAAACCGGCTCAAAGGACGGGAAAGACGAAGAGGAGTTCGACGACGAAGAAGTATATGAGCTAGAGGTAACGCTTGAAGAGAGCGACCTTATCATCTACGCCTTCCGTGATTTTGAGCATATGGTCGAAGCCGCCCATCGTATAAATGCTCTTTTGACTAATGGAGGTTCCGCTTATTTCTACCAAGGAAAGTATCATTTGGTACTGGAAGAAGTGGAGTTGGATCAGGAGCGCTACCATAAACTGATTGCGATCCTCTCTGAGTACGGGGAAGCGACGCCGACAACAATTTACGTATTAGAAGAATACGGAAAAGTTGTCGTGGAAGATGATGCAGTCAAGGAAATATGCAGGCATTTTAAGTGATGGAATGCCTG
>JARDZO010000123.1 GCA_029240815.1 Brevibacillus sp. | reverse complement strand
ATTGCCATTCTCGTGACGATCCTAACCATCAATCTGGTTGGAGATGGCATGCGTGATGCACTTGATCCAAAGACAAAAAACTAGGGGGTAACACAGGTGAAAAAAGGATCTTTTCTCGCTCTCTTGCTTGCGGCTGTCCTGTCGATCACAGCAGGCTGTGCTTCTACATCCAGCCCGCAGCCACAAGCTCAAGCTGATTCTGGTGAAGCAGCATCGCCCAAAGAAGGCGGCAGCCTTACCATCGCTTCTGAAAGTGAGCCTGGCAATCTCAATCCGCATATTTGGCCGACTTCATCGGATACGTTTGTGACACACATGATTTTTGATTCGCTCGTCATTCCCGACAAGGAGTTAAAAATGGTCGGAAGCTTGGCAGAAAAATGGGATGTTTCCGAAGACGGGAAAACGTATACCTTTCATCTCCAAAAGAATGTGAAGTGGCATGATGGAACACCCTTTACCGCAAAAGATGTTGCCTTTACCTTTGCTTCGCTCGCCAAGCCGGAATACGATGCTGGTGGTTACTGGCGAGTATCTCCCGTAGTCGGAGCAGAAGAAGTGCATGCAGGCAAAGCGCAGGAAGTGACAGGGATCAAGGTGATTGACGACAACACGATCTCGTTTACGACGNNCATCGGAATTGTTCCCGAGCATCTCTTGAAAGACGTGTCGCCAAAAGAATGGGCGAAAAATGCCTTTAATCGCAACCCTGTAGGAACCGGACCGTTCCAGTTCGTCAAATGGGAATCGGGACAGTACATCGAGCTAAAAGCGAATAAAGAATATTTCAAAGGAGCGCCGAAGCTAGACAAAATCGTGGCACGTTTTGGAGATACCAACACAATGCTGGCAGCCTTCATTAATAAAGAGGTCGATCTTGCTCCCGTGCCGATTGCTGAAATTCCTTCTGTGCAATCACTTGACTACGCCGATTTGAAGCTCTCCAATGACCTGAGCATGTACTACATTGGCTTTAACGCGCTCAATGAGCATTTCCAAGACAAAAAAGTGCGTCAGGCACTGGCTTATGCAGTTGATAAACAGTCGATTGTAAGTTCGATTCTGGGTGAATACGGTAAAGTCTCGTTCGATGTGTTTCCTTCCAAGCATTGGTCGCATAATCCAAACGTACCGCAATATGCGTATGATCCAGCAAAAGCGGAGGCGCTGCTGCAGGAAGCGGGATATGCGAAAAACGGTAAAGGCATCTATGAAAAAAACGGCAAGGAACTGACGTTTACGCTGGAAGTGCCGACTGGGAAAACCGAACGTGAAAAAACAGCTGCCCTCTTAAAGCAAAACTTTGAAAAGATCGGTGTGAATATGGAACTACGTTCCCTCGATTTCCCTACGCTGGTTACTAAGCTGTTACCGAAAAATGCGGACGGCACGCAGCGAAAAGTAACAGCAGACGATTACCATGCGTACATTCTCGGCTTTGGTGTGGAAGCAGATCCGGATGAATATCGCAGCTACTTTGGCAGCAAATACATGCCGCCGAACGGGTACAATTTCGTCAGCTATTCTGATCCAAATGTGGATCAGCTACTGGAACAGCAAGTGGCCGAGGTCGATCTGGAAAAACGGAAAAATCTCATTTGGGAAGTAGGCAAAAAGCTGGCAGAAGACGAAATCTGGATTCCGCTGTACGAACAACAATCGCCATATGTAGCGAACAAGCGGCTGGGAGGATTTGATCCTGATTTCCGCGGTCCTACGTTTAACGCGAAAGATTGGTCGGTGGGCCAATAATGGGCAAGAACAGACTGGAACAAATACGCAAAGCAATCAGGGAAAGAGGCGTTGACGCTTTTTTCATCCAAGCGTCAAACAACGTCCAGTACTTTTCAGGTTTTACCGGCAGTAGTGGATACCTCTTGATTACATCGACAAAAGCCGTTCTTATAACTGATCAGCGATACACCGAACAAGCGAAGCAGGAAGCGACAGGCTGGACGATCTTTATACACGGGTTGGACCCATTTGCAACGATTGCCGAGGTGGTCAGCCAGTTGGGGATCTCCAGTATCGCCTATGAGTCCAAGGAAATGACGGACTTCCAGATCACAGCGCTTCGCAGGGAAATCAGCGCGGCCCAGTGGGTCCCTTGTGTTGATGTGTGCATTCAGCTTCGCGCGGTGAAAGATGACGAAGAGGTGGCATGCATTCAAACTGCCTTGAAAATTGCGGAGGACTCGTTGGAGCAGCTGCTTGAATTTATACGGCCTGGTGTGAGCGAGCGTGAACTTGCTGTCGAACTGGAAATTCTTATGCGCAAGCACGGCAGCGAGGCTCCGGCATTCGATACGATTGTGGCTGCTGGCACCAATTCTGCACTACCCCATGCGAAACCGACAGAGAGAACGATTCAGCATAATGACCTTATCGTGATTGACTTCGGCGCTACTTGGAAGGGGTACCGATCGGATATTACGCGAACCGTTATCGTTGGCGAATTAAAGCCCGAGCAGCAAAATCTGTTTGATAACGTACATCACGCACTGGAGCTGGCTGTGGCAGACATCAAGCCAGGGGCAACGTGTCATGAGCTGGATAAGCTGGCGCGTGACGTGTTTACCCTGGCGGATCTCGAAGCGTATAGCTTACGGGGATTGGGACATGGCGTTGGCTTGGATATTCACGAATATCCCCGCGTAGTGATGAATAACCCAGCGCAGATTGAGCCGGGTATGTTGTTCACGGTCGAGCCGGGTTTATATGTACCAAACGTCGGTGGAGTCAGAATTGAAGACATGGTCCTGGTGGCAGAACAAGGATGTCAGGTGCTGACACGAACACCTCGAGTGATCAGGCTGTAGGAAGCGGGTGGTAGCATGAGTGAAAATTTACTCGAGATCAAACAGCTCTGTACCGGTTTTTACACAGAGGATGGATTTCTCCCAGCACTTGATAAGGTCAGTCTCACGTTGAAAAAAGGGGAGACCCTGGGCGTGGTAGGCGAGTCAGGCAGTGGCAAGAGCTTGACTTCGCTTGCCATCATCAATCTGATTCCTTCTCCCGGAAAATCTGTGAGTGGAGAGATTTTATTCAAGGGAAAAAATCTGCTGGAGCTGCGTGAAGAAGAGATTCGTGCCATTCGCGGCAATGAAATCTCGATGATCTTTCAGGAGCCGATGACCTCGTTGAACCCCGTTTATTCCGTTGGGGAGCAAATCATGGAAGTGCTGCGCCTGCATCAGCAGTTGGATAAAAAAGCGGCGCGGGAAAAGACAATCGACATGCTTCGGCTCGTGGGAATCCCTTCCCCGGAAAAAAGGGTGGACGATTACCCGCATCAGCTTTCCGGGGGGATGAGACAGAGGGTCATGATTGCCATGGCTCTCTCCTGCCAGCCTGACCTACTGATCGCAGATGAACCAACGACTGCGCTGGATGTGACGACTCAGGCCCAAATTCTCGATCTGATGCGTGACTTAAAGGATCGTTTACAAACCTCCATTCTTTTGATTACGCACGATTTAGGTGTGATTGCCGAAGCAGCCGATCATGTAGTCGTCATGTACGCTGGAAAAGTGGTGGAATATGCAGAGGTCAGACGCTATTTCCGCCAGCCACTCCATCCGTACTCCCAAGGGCTGATGAATTCTATCCCTACACTGGAACAGACGAGGGAGCGCTTGCAAGCAATCAGAGGTGTCGTACCTACCTTGCGTGAAATGCCAAAGGGGTGTCGCTTTTGTACCAGATGCGACGAAAAGCAGTATCTCTGTGAAACAGAAGAGCCGCCGCTGCTCGAATATATGGGGAGTCAGGTCAGTTGCTGGAAGTACACAGAGCGGTGGGAATCGTAACAGATGTAAGGAGAGGACCAAGCGATGCAGAAAGAAAATATACTCGAGGTGAAAAATCTCGTCAAATGGTTCCCCATGAAAAAAGGGCTCTTTTCCAAGACCAATAGCTTTTTGAAAGCGGTGGATAACGTCAGTTTTTCCATTCAGCGAGGGGAAGTATTGGGACTTGTTGGTGAGTCTGGCTGCGGGAAATCGACGACAGGCCGGGCAATTCTGCGCTTGATTGAAGCGACAAAGGGCGAGGTCGTGCTGGATGGACAGGATTTATATCGTCTGAATAAAAAAGCACTCAAAGAAAAGCGAAAAGACATGCAAATCGTTTTTCAGGACCCTTATGCCTCACTTAATCCCCGGCTGACGATTCGCAGCATCATTCGAGAAGCGATCAAGCTGCATCAGGTAGTCGGTGAGAATGAGCGAGAGACTTTCATGGAGGATTTGCTCTACGAGGTAGGATTGGGGAAGCATTTTCTGGATCATTTTCCGCACCAGTTTTCGGGTGGTCAACGTCAACGGATTGGGATTGCTAGGGCACTTGCTGTCAGACCCAAGCTAGTGGTCATGGATGAAGCGGTATCAGCTCTTGATGTTTCTGTACAGGCACAGGTGCTCAATCTGTTTCAGGATTTGCAGCAAAAATACGGCCTTACTTATTTGTTCATTACACACAATTTGAGTGTGGTGAAGCATATTTCCAATCGGATCGCGGTGATGTACTTAGGTCAGATTGTGGAGATAGCAGACAAAGACGACTTTTTCCAAAACCCACAGCATCCGTATACACGAGCCTTAATCAGCGCGATCCCGTCCTCCAATCCGGAAATCAAGCGGGAGAGAATTCTATTAAAAGGGGATTTGACAAGCCCTGTCGATCCGCCGCCGGGTTGCCGATTTTTTTCCAGATGTCCCGAAGCAGGGGCCATCTGCAAAGAAATGCAGCCAGTTCAAAAGGAGATCGGGAATCAACATTACGTTGCTTGTCATTTTAGATAACACCGAAGGAAGGGAGGCATCATCTTGAGAGAACACGCGGAAATCGTCATTGTCGGTGCGGGGGTAATTGGCTGCTCCATCGCCTATTTTCTAGCAAAGAAAGGCTATTCGGATATCGTGGTAATTGATAAGGGAGGGATCTCCTCAGGAATAACGGGTATTTGTCCCGGTGGTGTCAGGCAGCAATGGGGGACGGAAATCAACTGCCTGATGTCCAAGGCAGCCACTCAATTTTATCAACGGATTAACGACGAGCTGGAGCCGGAATATGAGATCATGTTCCGTCAGGTGGGCTATTTGTACTTGTTCCATAGTGAGCAGGCAGCCCAAAACTATCAACCGAGTATTCACCTGCAAAACAGTTTGGGCATCCCGACTAAGATGATCAGTCCGGAGGAAGTCAGAGAAATCGTACCGGGAGTGAATACGGATACATTTTTGTCTGCTTCATTCTGTCCAACCGATGGATTTGCCGACGATGCTTATCATGTGACCAACAGCTTTGCGGCAGCAGCCAAGCGACTCGGCGTCCGTTTTATTCTGGATCGAGTTCCGCAAATTCTCGTAGAAAAAGATCAGGTAGTAGGCGTACAAACGGGGCGGGGAAGAATCGATTGCAGAGTGGTCGTTAATGCAGCGGGATTAGGATCGAAAGAACTGGCTGCAACGATCGGAGTGGAGATCCCGATTGAGCCAGAGGTTCGCCGGATTTTGTATACCAATCGGATTGAGGAGCGCATATTAGAACCGCTGCTGATATCGTTTGAAAGAGGTTTCGCGGCGAAGCAGCTGACGGACGGAACGATCTATCTGAGCTATTTGGGGAATGACATGAAGCCGCCATACCATAGCTTTGACTACCAGATGAAAGCAGCAGAAATTGGCATGGATCTGTTTCCACCCCTGGCACAAGTAGAGTTCCGGTCGCATGTGGACGGCACCTACGATAGTACCCCTGACCATCAGGCGATTCTCGGTGGAGTGGATGAAGTAACGGGATACTATCAGGCGATTGGAATGAGTGGGCATGGCTTTATGATGGCACCTGCGATCGGAGAAACCATAGCAGATACGATCATTGGAAATACACCTACTATCGATATCACGCCGCTTCATCTAAGGCGTTTTCGCCAAAATACGCTGATTCCAGAACCGAGGGTGGTCTAATGGAAGGAAGAGAAAACATGCCGAATCAGATTAAACTATCTTTTCCAGAACATCAGGTGGAGATATGGGCAGATTTGTTAACGGAAAAAGCGCCGATTACGTGCAAGGCGATTTGGGAGATACTCGAATCTCCTTTACAAATTTTTTGCAAGCACGCGATGTACACGGGTAAGGAGCTGTCCATCCAATTGCCACAGGAACGCTGCGCTCCAACCCCGTTACATGAAGTTGTTCCGGAAAATCAAACGTGCTTTCCCGCAGAAGGCGACCTCTTGTTTACCTTCATGCCGCCATATGCCTGGAACGGTATCCCGCAGGCGATCTATGATCTGGGGTGCTTTTACGGTCAAGATTGCCGAACCTTTTTCCCTATGGGCTGGGTGCCAGGAAACCGATTTGCGGCCATTCGACCAGGCGACCTTGGGGCTTTTGCGTACATGGGTGCCAAGGCTATACAGGAAGGCCAGCAGACGATCATGCTTCAGCGTGCTTACTGAGCTTCCATGTTTCATCCTGAACGAGTGCTTCCAGGCGACGCAGATCCGTTATCACATAATACTTGTCTTGCTTCACAAGAATATGGTGTCGCTCCAGCCATTTGAGTGTATTAATTACGGTTATCCGCGTCGTGCCCACCAGATTAGCCACCTCTTGATGAGTAAAGGTAGTGGTGATCTTGATATGGTTATGTTCAAGGGGAGAGCCGTAATTGAGCGCCAGTTGAATTAATGTGGCACAAATGCGGTGCGGGGCTTTGCTGTAGCTGAGTTGCAAGGATTGGGCACACAGTAAGCGATATTTGCGACTCTCAAAATGGAGCAACTGCTCTACAAGATGAAAGTTATCCTTTAGCAATTCTCTAAACTGGCTGATGCTTGTCCTGTAGAGAAGCGTTTTGGAAACCGTAATAGCGCTCGTAGTATGGGGAAGATTGCTGAAGGAGTCGTATTCTCCAATCAAGCCGTTTTTTCCGATAAAGGCCAAAGCCTTTTCTTCACCGGATGGCGTGCTGGCATAGAGGCATACTCTGCCAATTGCTATCAAATACAGGGAATCGGCCTTGTCATCCTGCTCGAAGATCATCGTGTCCTTTTTACATTCCATCGGGGTCCCGACTTTTTTCAAAAGATCCCATTGATTTGGCAAGTTTTCCAGCCATGGAGTCGCCTGATATACTTCTCTGATGGATTCTGTCAATGTATCCACCTCTGCTGTTAGAAAATTGTGAAAGGATGGTTGCTAGAAAGGATTATATCATAGCCTTGATTAAACAGGGGAAATAGGTTTAGCAAAGGGAGTCTTCCGGTCAGGAAGACTCCCTTTTATACGTTAAACAGGCAGGATCTAGGTGAATTGACCAATCCCGAGTCCAATATAAAAGGAGCTGCCCGATGTCTCGAGACAGCTCCTAGCTTTGTGAATCAACCTTTTCTTACTTGTTGCGAGGGACGTAATCGGGATAGTCGGTGATGATGTCGTCCACCCCGGCCTTTAGCAGCGGTTCCACCTCTTCCGGCTTTCGCACCGTCCATACGGAAATTTGCATATCGAGGTCGTGGATACGATTGACCAGATCCTCTGTCACGAGCTTTTGTGTGGGATTCACATAATCCGCGTAGGCAGCGAATTCTTTCAATTTCTCATCCGTCAAGTCGTCTTTGTTGCTAGTCAGCACACCGACAGGGATATCCGGCAGCAGCTCATGAAAGGTCTTCATCGAGTCAAAGTTGAAAGATTGTACGATGATTTTTTCGTTTTCAGGCTTGTCCATATTCCGTTCAGACAGGGCGGCAGCCACTTGTTCCTCGATACCCGGATAAAGCTCGGGTGCCTTCAGCTCGATGAGAATGCCTGTCTTTCCGCGGAATTCATCGAGCACCTCTTCAAAGGTGGGGATGCGCTCCCCGGCAAAATCCGGTCCAAAGAAACTGCCGGCGTCCAAGCTGCGGATTTCATCCAGCGTAAAGCTGCTCACTTTTCCGGTACCGTCAGTTGTGCGATCCACCGTGGTGTCATGAATCACGACGAGCTTGCCATCCTTGGTTGCCTGCACATCGATTTCGATGTAGTCGGCTTTCATCTTCACGGCTTTGCGGAAAGCGGCCATGGTGTTTTCAGGCGCATACCCCGAGGCTCCCCGGTGGGCGATCGTGTCCACGCGGTCTGCCTTTTCGCTCGGTGCGGCAAAGACTGCCATCGGCTGAATCAGTCCTGTCAAAAGGGTGGCTGCCAGTAACGTTTTCTTCACTCGGATCATGTCGGGAATCTCCTCCTTGAATAGGAACTTCCCCTTGAAGATAAAGGAGCAATGTAAAGCGTGAGTGAAGATGATGTAAAGAAGAAGCGGCTTGTACCTTTTTCGTTCAGAAGGCCTGCATGATCGAGGGTCCCTCTATTTCCAAGGAAGTGGTTTTCTGGTATTTTTTTGAACAGGAGAGGAAAAAAGAACTCGAACTAAAGACTGAGGGAACGAAACAAATTGGGAAGATTTTCCGTCCTTACTTGTATGAGAAGGAATATGGAGGGAATCAAGATGAAGCCGATCACTCGCAGCAGATGGCGCATCGCTGCTGGCGTTTGCTACTATCGGTGGAAGCGCAAAGCGCAGTGGATCTTTGGACAAAAGAAGTATGCGCGCAATCGAAACTCTGAGCTTCTGCCCCATATCCATTTTCGTCATCAGACGATCCTGTTACGCCAATTGCAAGAGGTGGAAATGTGGATGCAGCACATTCCGATTCAAAACGCACACAGCCATTCGGGAGCGGTGCCACCTGCTTTTACAACTACCTCGATTTGCAGATCGCGAATCTGACCAGCCATCCTTTTCAGCTTCATGTGTACGTGACCGATACGCATTTGGTAGGAGAATGGCGTGCGGACATGCCACCGACACGAAAATATGAGATGGTAGAAAAAGAACACGCCGTCCAGCCGTCCTTGTGGGGAGGATACGAGCGATCCAATCAGCTGTACCGCAACGTGTATTCACTGGAAGGTGAGTGGCTGTACGAGGAATGGGTGACGGAAAATCGAGCGATGATGATGTATGAGCCCCTTTTGCCAGAAGCGCGGTCCAGAGCGAGCGGACAAAATTTGAGAGGATGATGTTTCCTATTCCGTATACAAACTGGAACTCGACTCCGATCTGTGCGAAAATAGGAACATATGCTTTCGTCTAGGAACGTGGAAAGGTGGACTTATACATATGTCTTCTGTTGATCGAATTACATCAGGCTTAAATCCGGAGCAGCGGGAAGCTGTTCTGACCACAGAAGGGCCCGTATTGATTCTGGCAGGGGCGGGCAGCGGCAAGACCAAAGTGCTCACCCAGCGCATCGCTTATCTCATCAGTGTGAAACAAGTAGCGCCATGGAGTATTTTGGCGATTACGTTTACGAATAAAGCTGCGCGAGAAATGCAAAATCGCGTGGCCAGCATCATTGGTGGAGCGGCAGCACAGGATGCCTGGCTATCGACCTTCCACTCTTTGTGTGTACGTATTTTGCGACGTGATATTGACCGTCTGGGAATCAGCCGCAGCTTTTCCATTCTGGATGCGGGAGACCAGTTGTCGGTAGTGAAACAATGTCTGAAGGATTTGAATATCGATCCAAAGCAATATGAGCCCCGTTCCGTACTTGCGGCGATTAGCTCGGCGAAAAACGAACTGACGGACCCTGCGACCTTTGCCCGGTTGGCGGGAGACCCTTTCTCGCAGGTAGCAGCCAAGGTGTACGAGGCCTATCAGAAAAAGCTGAAAAACAATCAGTCGCTGGACTTTGACGATCTGATCATGACGACGGTTCGCCTGTTTAAAGAAGTGCCGGAAGTACTGGAGTTCTACCAGAAAAAATTCCGCTACATCCACGTCGACGAGTATCAGGATACGAACCGTGCCCAGTACCTGCTGATCTCCATGCTGGGAGACAAGTCTCGCAACGTTTGCTGCGTGGGGGATGCCGATCAGAGCATTTACAAATGGCGCGGTGCAGATATTTCCATCATTTTAAACTTTGAAAAAGACTACCCCGAAGCGAAAATGATTAAACTGGAGCAAAACTACCGTTCCACAAAAACGATCCTGCAAGCAGCCAACCAGGTGATCGCCAACAACAAGCTGCGAAAGGAAAAGAAGCTGTGGACGGAAAATGTGGGCGGCGAGAAAATCAGCTGCTTCCAGGGGGATTCGGAGCACGACGAGGCTTACTTTATCGTCGATTCGATCCGCAGGCAGATGGCCCAATACAAGCGCTACGACAAGTTCGCGGTGTTGTACCGGACCAATGCCCAGTCCCGCGTAGTGGAGGAAGTGTTCATCAAGTCGAACATCCCGTACACTATCGTGGGCGGTACCAAGTTCTACGACAGAAAAGAGATCAAGGACATTCTCGCTTACTTGCGCTTGATTTCCAACCCGGACGATGACATCAGCTTGACGCGTATCATCAATGTCCCGAAGCGAAACATCGGGGACACGACCGTTGACAAGCTGCAGGCGTACGCCAATGCAAACGGGGGGCAGTCGCTCTTCAACGCCATTCAGGAGACCGGGTATATGGGTCTGCCAGCACGTACGACCAATGCGATCTTGTCCTTTAACGACCTCATTACGAGCTTGATCCAGATGACGGACTACTTGAGTGTCACCGAACTGGTGGAGGAAGTACTCAAGCGCTCAGGCTATCGGGAATCACTAAAAGAAGATAAAACCTTGGAAGCACAGGCTCGCCTGGAGAATATCGAGGAGTTTCTGTCCGTTACCCAAGAGTTCGAACGCAAAAACGAGGACAAGAGCTTGCTCGCGTTTTTGACCGATCTGGCATTGGTGGCGGACATCGATTCATTGAGCGAGAATGGGGCGCAGGAGGAAGTCTCTGCAGAAGGTCAGGTTGTGTTGATGACCTTGCACAGCGCCAAAGGTCTGGAGTTCCCCGTCGTTTATCTCGTCGGCTTGGAGGAAGGGGTCTTTCCACACAGCCGCTCGCTCTTTGACGAGACCGAGATGGAAGAAGAGCGTCGTCTTGCGTATGTAGGGATCACTCGGGCGGAAGAACGTCTGTTCATGACCTGCGCGCGGATGCGTACCCTGTTTGGGCGGACAAATGTCAATGCCCCTTCCCGATTCCTGCAGGAAATCCCGGCTGATTTGCTCGACGGCAGTCCTGTTGCCGACAGAGGCTATGGCGGCGGTGGAGGCGGAGGTTTCGGCCAGCGTGAAGTGGCACGTTCTCCTTTTGGTGGCGGTGGCTATCAAACAGGTGCTACTCGTGTGGGCATGGCGGGGCGTACAGCAGCGGCATCGGGATCGCCATTCTCTCGCCCTGCAGCACAGGCAGGAGACAAACTGCCAGGCCATGGTTCGGCAGCAGGAGTGGATTGGAAAGTGGGAGACAAAGTAAAGCATGGCAAGTGGGGCACAGGTACGGTCGTCAAAGTGAAAGGAACCGGCGACGACATGGAACTGGACATTGCTTTCCCGAGCCCAACCGGAATTAAAAAGCTGTTGGCAAAATTTGCTCCGATTGAACGGGGATAAGGCATCGGAATCGGATAGTAAAGGGTGGACGAGATGGATCGAGTGACGGCGGAAACAAAAATTGCGGAATTAACGAAACGAATTGAGCGGCATAATCGTCTTTACCATGAACAGGATCGACCTGAGATCTCAGATCAGGAGTACGATCAATTAGTGCGGGACTTGCGAGAGCTGGAAAACAGCTTTCCTGAACTGATCGCAGCAGACTCCCCGACCCAGCGCGTGGGCGGGGAGCCTCTCCCTTTCTTTGAAAAGGTGGTACATAAAACGCCGATGCTAAGCCTGGGCAACGCCTTTAATGAAGAGGACCTGCGGGATTTTGACCGTCGTGTTCGTCAGGCAGTCGGCAATCAGGCCGTGCGTTATGTTGGCGAGCTCAAGATCGATGGATTGGCCGTCTCGCTTCATTATGAAAATGGGGTATTCGTACGAGGGGCCACTCGTGGGGACGGAACGACCGGTGAAGACATTACGCAAAACCTCAGAACGATCCGTTCCATTCCGCTGCGGTTGACGAGACCGTTGACACTGGAGGTTCGTGGCGAAGCGTACATGTCCAAAGGTGCTTTTGAGCGGTTGAACAAAGAGCGCGAGGAGCGGGGCGAAGCTCTCTTTGCCAATCCGCGCAACTCCGCAGCTGGCTCGCTCAGACAGCTCGATCCCAAGATTGCCGCTGCTCGTCAGCTGGACACGTTCATCTACGGCATTGGCGAATTGCAGGGCGAATCAGTCGAGTCGCACAGTGAAGGGCTCAATTTACTGGAAAAATTGGGTTTTGCCGTCAATCCGGAGCGCCGTGTGTTCGACGACATCGAAGACTTGATTACCTTTATCGAAGGCTGGACGGAAAAGCGGCCAGGTCTGCCGTACGAGATCGACGGTATGGTAATCAAGGTGGACAGCTACGCGCAGCAGCAAGAGCTTGGGTTTACCGCAAAAAGCCCGCGTTGGGCGATCGCGTACAAGTTCCCGGCCGAAGAAGCCGTGACGGTGCTAGAGGGCATCGAGGTATCAGTGGGACGTACGGGTGCTGTTACGCCGACGGCTCTGCTCAAGCCAGTGAGTCTGGCGGGTACGACGGTCAAACGCGCCTCGTTGCACAATGAGGATATCATTCGGGAGAAAGGCTTGCTCATTGGCGATCATGTGGTCGTGAAAAAAGCGGGCGATATCATCCCGGAAATCATTGCGGTGCTCCCAGAGCGTCGGACCGGGGACGAACTGCCTTTTGCCATGCCGACCCATTGTCCAGAGTGCGGCAGTGATCTCGTGAGGCTCGAGGACGAAGTAGCACTGCGCTGCATAAATCCGATGTGTCCAGCCCTCATTCGGGAAGGAATGATTCACTTCGTTTCCCGCACAGCGATGAACATCGATGGCTTGGGCGAAAAAGTAGTGGCGCAGCTGTTCAACGACGGCATCATCCACAGTGTGGCAGATCTCTACTATTTGCATCAGCAGCGCGATGTTTTGCTGGGCATGGAACGGATGGGAGAAAAGTCCGTCGACAATTTGCTCGCTGCCATTGAGGCGAGCAAGGAAAACTCACTGGAGCGCGTCCTGTTCGGCTTGGGGATTCGACTGGTGGGAGCAAAGGCAGCGCGGGTAATCGCCGAGCATTTCGGTACGATGGATGCGATCATGCAAGCGAGCGAAGAGGATTTGACCCAGATCGATGAGATCGGTCCAAAGATGGCTGCCAGCATGGTCAATTACTTTGATCAGCCCCAGGCAAAAGCTGTCATTGAACGGTTGAAATCGGCCGGAGTAAATATGGAGTACAAGGGCTTGCGTATCGAAAGTGGAGCTGATCTGCCGTTCGCTGGCAAGACAATCGTACTCACAGGTACACTGGCGCAAATGTCGCGTCAGGAAGCAGAGGAAGCAATTGCGCGTCTGGGCGGTAAAGTGACAGGCAGCGTCAGTAAAAAAACAGATCTGGTCATTGCGGGTGAAAAGGCAGGCTCCAAGCTGGAGAAAGCCGAAAAGCTGGGTGTGGCTGTGATGGACGAGGCAGGTTTCCTGCAAGTCTTGGAAAGCAACGGCTAACACCAGAGCGTAGTGGAGACGGACTGGATGAGTATGGAAAGGGACGTGAAGAGCATGAAGGGCTTCCTACGATGGGGATGCGGAGCAATGGTTTTGGTACTCTTGGCAGGCTGCAATGACAGCGAGCAGAACAAACCGGCTCCACCCTCCGTGACGGCAGCGGCTCTAAAGGGTGACCTAACCTATCAGGATGTGTTGGAAAAAGGAGAAACCGTGCACAATCTGGCGATGACTGCAGATTCGGAGCGGATATGGGTTGGCACTCATTCGGGGTTGTACAGTTCGACCCCTGGAGGATTATGGAGCCTCTTATCTAACCAGTTGGAGCAGCATGATATCGCAGGCTGGTTTGTCGATCCAAAAGACCCTCATCAGATTTACGCTGCAGGAAGCGAGGGAGTGCTTCATTCTTCAGACGGGGGCGAGACATGGACTTCCATCGGATCAGGCTTGCCCAATCCAGCTGATATTCGCAGCTTTGCCGGGGTTCGCGAGGGGGAGCAGATTCGTCTGTTCGCCTTCGTATCCGGTGAAGGGATTTATCAGTCAGTAGACAGTGGCGAAAAGTGGAGTCTCTGGCAGCCAATGGATCAGGAAGTATTTGCGATGGATTTCAATCCCGAAGAAAATCGTCTCTATGTAGCGGCGCAATTCAGCTTGCTCTATAATGAGGACGGGGAATGGAAGACAGAGGTTCTCCCTGGGGCCCAACAGATCTACTCTCTTTCCGTCGATCGACGCATGGGTGTTTTGGCCGTCGCAACGGAACAAGGCGTATTTGAAAAAGTAAAAGGTGAATGGCGATTGCTCGATGCGCGTTCGCCTGAAAAACTGATCATGATTTCTGCTGGTGAAGGAGATACGAAATGGGTCGGGGTAGGGGAATCTGCTCTGATCTACAAGTTATCCGACAACAGATGGACCAAATGGAATTAAGCAAAAACGTCGAGGCGTTTTTCACAAAAAAGTGGCTATCCACTTTTCTGGATGAAAAGGAGTAGCGTATGAAAGCGAAGTTATTGACAGGATGCAAGCTGATAACAACTATACTTCTGGTGATCGCAACTACAGGATGCTCGCTACTGCCACGTGGTCAGGAAACAGGACCAGAGCCCGCAACGCCATCCTTGTCTCCGGTAGTGGAAGTTTCCGAAGATTACTACGGCAGTATTCCTCCATATAAACCTAGCCAGACCCGGGGAATGCTCAGTGACACGAAGTACCGCATTGATTTCAGCCATCTGGAGCTGGGATTGATGGAGTTTGCCCGAGATACGTTCCCAACATCCGAGTATCTGTTCCAAGAAGGTCAGCAGATCAAAAAAGACCAGGTGACGGAATGGATCGCTCAGGAAAAGACGGGGGCAGCCAATGGGCAAAAGAAAAAAGGGATTCTGGTCCACGTGTTGGAACACGATTACCTCAGCAAAGATAAGGATCACCTGGGGCAATTGGAAGGTATGGTGTTAGGACTGTCGCTTACTCCTGAATATCAGGATGCGACAGGACAGGACAAAATGTACACGACGCAGGATTTGCAGGCAAAAGGTCAACAGCTGGCGGCGCGCATTGTCCAGTCGATTCGAGTGAACACCCCGACAGTACCGATGCTAGTCTTGCTCTACCAGGTGCCAGAAGCGAATTCGTCATTCGTGCCGGGACATTTCATCATGTCCGGTACGGTCAATGCCAATGAAGCCGCCATTTCCAAATGGCAACCGATCGACGAGGAGTTCTACTTGTTCCCGAGCGCGGATGTGGAGAAGAAGTACGCTCAGCAGTCGCTGCAGTTTGACAAGCTGATGCGTCAGTCCCAATCGTACTTTGGCGAGTATATCGGGATGACGGGCGTAGGGCGATTCATGGGCGGCAAGCTGACGGAGCTGACCATCACCGCTACGGCAGAGTATGATTCCCGCACAGAGGTTCTGCAGTTCACGCAATTTGCAGCGGGAAGCATCAATCAACTTTTTGACAAGAGCGTGCACATCAACCTGTACGTACAATCGATGAACAAGCCGTTGGCGATCTACATCCGACCAGCTAATGGCGAACCGTATATGCACATTTACAGGCAGTAATCAAAAAGAAGGCTCTTTTACGTTGAAAGCGTGAGGGAGCCTTCTTTTGCTAGATAAATAGGAATTTATAAGTTTTATGAGCTGTGGTGGTGGGGAGAAGCAGGTTTCCGATCTACGCTCCGGTCTTTACCCACCGAACACAAGCTATCGCTCG
>JARDZO010000397.1 GCA_029240815.1 Brevibacillus sp. | reverse complement strand
GATCTTTTTTCTATTCGTTTTGCTCTCCAAGGAGACCAATCTTTTTGTAAAAGAGGCGGGCACTTTCTGGCATCTCGGCAAGCAGAAAGGAATTGGCAGGCTAGCAGCGAAAGTAGTCTGAATTATCAGAACAAAACAAGGAGTGTTACCATGAACAACCAGGGAAATAAGCACCCGCTGAAGCTATTTCGAGGAACACTGCGAGTCAAGATGCTCACGTTGTTTCTCTGCCTGATCGCGATCCCGCTAAGCTTGCAAGGCATGATTACGTATAGTAAGTTTTCGACCTCCACCGAAGAAAGGACTTCCGAGTACACAGCCCAGATCGTGCACCAGATCAACCGAAACCTGGACCGAAACATGGAAGAAATGAAACGCCTTTCCTTGATGCCGCTCTATGACAATAGCGTTCTTTCCATTCTGCGAGAGCTGCACAGTAACACACAGACACCTCCTTACCTGTCCGCAGAGAAGCGGCAAAAAATGACGCTTTTCATATCGAGTCTGTCATACAGCCGGCCAGAAGTAAAAGGCATCCAAATCATGTCCCAAAACGGGATGATCTTCTCCAACCTCGATCCGTCGACGATGAAGGCTCAGGTCAATCTGCGCGAAGAGGCGTGGTACAGTCGAGTGATCGCAGGTAATGGCGCGTCCGTCATCATTCCCCAGCACCGCCCGGGCTATTACGTGGATTCATCGGAGGATATGTACTTCTCAGTGGCGCGCCTTTTGAGAGAGCCCAATACCAATCTGCCACTCGGGATCATCAAGATCGATATGAAGATGGAGATGATCGACCAGATCTTGGCCAACATGCCGTTTACCAAGGAGGGCAGTCTGATCATCGTCAATCAGCAAAATGAGCTCTTTTTTGAGAAACGGGAGAACGAGAATACGCCCGGCTACGTTACACTGCTGCAGGAAACGAAGGGGCTCAGCCAAGATTTACGTGAAGAAAAGACAATGCGCATGCAAGGACAGCGCTTTTTGCTGATCGACAATGAATCTGCGAGCACGGGACTAAAGGTCATCAGCATCATCCCCGTGGAAAGCTTGCTAAAGGATTCGAATGCCCTGCGCAGTTTTACCATTTTCATCGCAGCGATTTTTCTGGTTGTGGCGGGAGGCTTGGCCAGCTATTTTGCCTATTCGCTCAGCAAACCGCTCGTGCAGCTCAAAGAAAAAATGCTGCAAGTCGAGCAAGGGCATTTTCACGAACGTGTGCCGGTCGTTTCCGAAGATGAGATCGGGAAACTAAGCGAGCAGTTCAACCACATGGTCGAGGAGATCAATCGGCTCGTCAATGAAGTGTACGTCATCAGCCTGCGCGAGAGGGAGGCGGAGCTAGCGGCCTTGCAGAGCCAGATTCACCCGCATTTTATCTACAACACATTGGAAGCGATCAACATGATGGCGATTCGGGCAGGCAATTACGATGTGTCGGACATGGTATCTTCCCTTGGCAAGCTGATGCGCTATACCGTGGAGCGAGGGGATGGCTTTGTTCAGCTCTCCCAGGAGCTGGAGTCTCTGGCTTCGTATGTGAGAATCCAGCAGACGCGTCTCGGTGATCGCATCCAAGTGGAGATGGAAGTAGACGAATCGGTACTGGATACGCCGATTCCCAAGCTGCTTCTGCAGCCGTTCGTGGAAAACGCCATCTATCACGGCATCGAGCGGCAGGAACATGGAGGTACCATCTGGTTGAAAGTAGCTCGTGATGGCCAGGATCTGCAAATCAGCGTCAGAGACAACGGAAAAGGGATGTCCGAGCAGGAGCTGACGAGGCTACGTGCGATTGTCCGTATTCCCTTTCATCAAAACGAAGTGACCAACAGTCATCGAACGGGAACGGCCCTGCGCAATATTTATCAGCGCATAACGCTCTTGTATGGGGAAGGGTACAACCTTTTGATGGACAGTCAAGCTGGACACGGTTCGATCTTTTCTTTGAGAATTCCATTGGAGAGCGGAAAAAGGGGGATGCGACATGTACAAAGTCTTGTTAGTGGAAGATGAGCGGATCATCCGGGAAGGCTTGAAGACGTTGATTGAGAAGGTGACTACTGGTTTTTCGGTCGTAGCGGAAGCAGAGGACGGAAAAGAAGCGCTGCATTACCTGCGGACGGAAATGCCAGACCTGATCGTAACGGATATTCGAATGAAAGAAGGAGACGGTCTGACCATGATCAGCAAGATCCGCGAAATGTACGAAGAAATGCCGATCGTCATCATTAGCGGGTACGGCGATTTCCAATATGCTCAAAAGGCGTTGAAGTACAGAGTATCGGATTACCTGCTCAAACCGATAGACCGGATCGAGCTGGTAGGCACGCTGGAAAAAATCCGGCAGTCGCTAGAACGTAAAAAACTGACGCAGGAAGTAGAAAAAGAGTCGCCAAAAGAGGAGCGGCAAATCATTCGCAAAGTAAAAGCATTCATCCAAGATCATACGGATGGCGACCTGCGATTGCAAACACTGGCAGATTTTGTGCATCTCAACCCGATCTATCTCAGTCAGTTGTTCAAGACGGAGACCGGGGAAAATGTCTCCGACTACGTAACGAGGATGCGGATGAAGCGGGCAAAGCAGCTTTTGCGAGAGACAAGCCTCAAGATTTACGACATTTCCCGATTGGTAGGGTATCAGAGCCCCAAGCACTTCATGATCGTGTTCAAAAAAGAAGCGGGGATGACCCCTGGAGGGTATCGGGATCGTGCGCCAGTTGATGAAGATCTTTAAATCCCATACCAAATCTGTAAACCAGATGATTTATCTCAATATTCCATCAAATTTATACTTGAGGAAGGAAATGATTCCAGTGAAAAAGGGGGTACTCCATGAAAAAAGCAGTCTTTTTGGCATTGTCCATTCTTTTGACAGCGTTTACTTTTGTGGGCTGCAGCAGTAAGCCGGCATCTTCAAGTAAACCGGCAGCAAGCACGAATGAGCCCGTTGAGCTTTCTTTTTTGACATGGGGCAATCAGGCTCACCTCGATCTGTATCAAAAGCTGATCGATAAATTCACGCAGACGCATCCGAATATCAAGGTAAAGCTCGAGTCCGTTCCCTTTCCGTATTATCAGCAAAAGGTGACGGTACTTGCTGCAGGTCAGGAATTGCCTGATATCGGCTGGGTGTCAGAGCGCATGGTGCCGCAGTTCATGGCGAATGGCATTTTGGAAGACGTCTCGGATATCAAGCAGGATGCCAACTTCAAAATGGACGACTTCATCCCTTCAACGCTTGCGCTGTTCAAAAAAGAGGAGAAATTGTACGGGATCCCTTTTTCTACACCACCCAGCGTGATGTTTTACAACAAGGATCTGATTGAGAAGGCAGGACTGAAATCGCCTAATGACTTGGCCAAGGAAGGAAAGTGGACGTGGGAAGAGTTTGAAAAGACGGCGAAGGCCATTACAAGAGGCACAGGTGCCAGCAAGATTTACGGGGCGAACTTCTTCCGCGACTGGAAAACGTGGATCATCCTTTCGTCGTACGCGTGGTCAAATGGCAGCGGTCCGTTTAACAACGAGATGAATCAGTTTACGTGGAACGACCAGTACGGAACAGAGACGCTCAGCATGCTGCAACGAATGATGTTTACTGATGGATCACACCCAAAGGCAGGAGAACAAGTGAGCTTTGAAACTGGCAAAATCGGGATGTTCTTCGATGTGTACAGCTACGTTTCCAAGGCACGAGCGATCAAAGACTTCAAGTGGGACATCGCCCCGATGCCATCCGGCTCCCAAGGCTCTGCACCGATGCTCGGTCAGGCAGGCTACTCTATCTTTAAAGGAACCAAGCATTTGCAGGAAACAAAAGAATTCCTCAAATTTATTGCGAGCGAAGAAGGGGTACAGGCGACATCGGCTTACTTCGTGCCGCCTCGTACATCGGTACTCAATTCCGATCTGTTCTTGAAGCAGCCGGATAATCCAGATCCAGCTCACATCAAGCAAGCGGTGATTGATGAAATGCCGAAAGCGCACTTCCAGCCAGGACATGTGGAATGGCAAAAAATTGATACTACGATCCTCGCCGGCTTTGATCAGCTGTTCGGGCAAACTGCCCAGCCACCAGAAATCATGAAGTCACTGGAAGAGAAGATCAACCCGATCTTGAAAAAAT
>JARDZO010000122.1 GCA_029240815.1 Brevibacillus sp. | reverse complement strand
AACGATGACGAAGTATATTTTTGTGACAGGCGGGGTCGTATCCTCGTTGGGAAAAGGGATTACAGCGGCGTCTCTGGGCCGACTCCTGAAGAATAGGGGTCTCAAGGTAACCATCCAGAAATTTGACCCATACATTAACGTTGACCCGGGAACGATGAGTCCCTATCAACATGGGGAAGTATACGTGACCGATGACGGAGCGGAAACGGATTTGGACTTGGGTCACTACGAGCGGTTTATCGACATCAACCTGAGCGCTAACTCCAACGTAACGACTGGTAAAATTTACTCTTCCGTTATCGCGAAAGAGCGCCGCGGGGACTATTTGGGTGGAACCGTACAGGTTATCCCTCACATCACCAACGAAATCAAAGAGCGGGTATTCCGTGCAGGTCGTGAAACCGGAGCAGACGTGGTTATCACAGAGATCGGCGGAACCGTTGGTGACATCGAGAGCTTGCCATTCCTGGAAGCGATTCGTCAGATCAAGAGCGACATCGGCCGCGAAAACGTCATGTACATTCATGTGACGCTCGTTCCTTACATCAAGGCAGCTGGTGAAATGAAAACAAAACCAACCCAACACAGCGTAAAAGAGTTGCGCAGCCTGGGTATCCAACCGACTGTCATCGTAACTCGTACCGAACAACCGATGACACAAGAAATGAAAGACAAGCTGGCATTGTTCTGTGACATCGATAAAAACGCAGTAGTAGAGTGTATCGATGCTGAGACGCTTTATGATGTTCCATTGCAATTGCAAGCGCAAGGACTGGACGATTATGTTTGCCGCCATCTGGGCTTGGCTTGTCAAGAAGCGGATATGACGGAGTGGAAATCGCTCGTCGGCAAAATCAAAAACCTGTCCAAAACCACTCGCATCGCGATTGTTGGTAAATATGTGGAACTGCACGACGCTTATTTGTCCGTTGCAGAAGCTCTGTATCATGGCGGTTATGCCATTAATTCCAAAATCGACATCAAATGGGTGAGCGCAGAAGAAGTCACCTTGCAAAATGCAAGCGAATTGCTGAGTGATGTAGATGGTATCCTGGTACCAGGCGGTTTCGGTGACCGTGGTATCGAAGGGAAAATCATCGCGACGCGCTACGCTCGTGAAAATAAAATTCCGTTCTTGGGTATTTGCCTGGGTATGCAGATCGCGGTTATCGAGTTTGCGCGCCACGTAGCTGGGATGGATCTGGCAAACAGCTCCGAAATCAATCCAGATACACCTTACCCTGTTATCGATCTCTTGCCAGAACAAAAAGAAATCGAAGATAAAGGCGGCACCATGCGTCTGGGTGTGGGCCCAACGAAAGTGGAAGAGGGCAGCTTGACAGAACAGGCATATGGCAGCACCTTGGTGTACGAGCGCCATCGTCATCGTTATGAAGTGAACAATGAATACCGTGAGCGACTGGCTGAGCTGGGCTTGCGTTTTGCAGGTACTACACCGGATGGACGTCTGGTAGAAATCGTGGAAGTTCCAGAGCACCCTTGGTTCCTGGCTACCCAATTCCACCCAGAGTTCACATCCCGTCCAAACCGCCCGCAACCACTGTTCCGCGATTTTGTAAAAGCGGCGCTGACCAACCAGAAATAATAGTCCTAACTAAAAAATGCACCTGCGCTAAAATTGTCGCAGGTGCATTTTTTACATATCAGTGGAACATGGGAGTGATCCAAACTACCCAGTACGCTGCGGGGATGAGCAAGAGCTGAGCGAGCAGCGTCCCAAAAAAACGGGAGATCATCAACCACATGTACATATCGCGGATTGACTCATAAGAAGACTTGCCCTGCATCGCCTTTTCCGTCATGAGCGCTACTTGCGGGTCCACTAATATCGTCATGAAAATGGTGGCAAAGCCGTTGATCATCCCGGATGACATCAGCACGGTTGCCTTGTAGTCAGGCGCCAGCAGAGTTGCGTAGAGAACAGACAGGATGCTGCTCGTATAGATGCCAGTGCCGATGCAGTTTAACAGCAAGAGGCGTTTGGGCACGCCTTTGATTCGAAAGCGGGAAATGACATGGAGACTAGGCACGCGTACATGGTGCCGGACACTCCGGATGCTGTCAATGGTGACAGCTGTGCGCAGCATCTGCGGGATCGAACCGGCCAGTTCCAGATGGGCGATCAGTCGTTTTGAGAGCTGTGCAGCAGTCGGAAAGAGCAAGATAGCGGACAATGTGCCGAGTGAGGCGGCAGCGATAATCAGGTGCAGCTTCAGGCTCGGATCGGTGTGCATGAGCGCTGCTTGATCGATCAGTCCTCCGGTAAAGGGACCTTGTATCAGATTGGACGTTCGGGACAAAAGCAGGATAATTCCTACGAGCGAAAGGGCAACAGCCAATCTCCCTGTCTGTACTCCTGCATAGCGAACTGCGTAGGAAAGAGTTTCCGTCGTATGGATAATGAAAGTTAACAAGCAGATCAGCAAGACGGCGTCCATCATGGTATGTCGGCTCCTTACTCAGCTAAAAAATGGTATCCCTATTATACTCCAAAGCATTGAACTGGGAAAATTTCAACGAAATCAGGAAGGAGTTTCCTAAATTTAGGCGAACCTTATGTCATTAAGGAAAAGGCTCTGGTCAGGGGGGAATCTAATTGTTGGACAAACATGATAAAAAAGTGTTGGTGGTAGACGATCAGTACGGAATCCGCATCTTGTTATACGAAGTACTAGGTAAGGAAGGTTACAAGACGTTTCAGGCGGCCAATGGAAAGATGGCATTGGAAATCGTTGAAAAGGAATCTCCTGATCTGGTTATTCTAGATATGAAGATCCCGGGGATGGACGGAATCGAGATTTTGAAGCATATCAAAAAAATCAATCAGGACATCAAGGTTATCATGATGACAGCTTACGGTGAGCTGGACATGATAAAAGAAGCGACGCAATTAGGCGCATTGACACACTTCACCAAGCCGTTTGATATCGACGAACTGCGTATGGCGGTGCACCAACAATTAGCTTGTTAGTCCCAGAGGCATCCTAGACATGCGTACCTGTTAACAAGCAGGTGTCTGTGATATAATAAGCCACAGATTGAAGTCTGCTAGAGGAGGATTTACTAAAATGCCACTCGTACCTATGACCGCTTTTACCGAAGACGCCAAAAAGTATAAATACGCCGTCGGACAATTCAATTTGAACAACCTGGAGTTCACTCAAGCGATTACCGAAGCAGCGATGGAAGAAAAGTCGCCAGTTATCTTCGGAGTGTCTGAGGGTGCTCTTAAATACATGGGCATTGACTATACCGTAGCCATCTCCAAAGTGGCAGCGGAACGTGCTGGTGTTCCAGTCGCTCTCCACTTGGACCATGGCAGCAACTTTGACATGGTAATGAAGTGCATCCGCGCTGGATTCTCTTCCGTTATGTTTGATGGTTCTCATCACTCTTTTGAAGACAACCTTCGCCTGACGAAGCAAGTAGTAGAAGCTGCGCACGCTGTTGGCGTTTCTGTAGAAGGCGAGCTCGGTACGATCGGTGGGGTGGAAGACGATCTCTCCGTAGACGAAGAAGACGCAACTCTGGCAAATCCAGAGGAAGCAATCCGCTTCTGGGAAGAAACCAAAGTAGACTATGTAGCGATCGCTGTTGGTACAGCGCACGGTATGTATAAAGGCGTTCCTAAAATCCGTTACGACATTATCGAAAAAGTAGCGAGCAACATCGGCGCACCAATCGTGCTGCACGGTGGTTCCGGCGTACCGGATGAGGCGATTGTCAAATCGATCAGCCTGGGCGTTGGTAAAATTAACGTGAATACGGAATCTCAAGTCGCATGCACCGAAATGATTCGCAAAGTGTTGGCTGCCAAGCCGAACGAGATTGACCCGCGCAAATACTTGGGCCCTGCTCGCGACGCGATCAAGGAAGTAGTAAAAGGAAAAATGCGCCTGTTTGGCAGTAGCAACCGCGCGTAACCAAGGAGGATAAACATGCGTTTTCTGATAGATACAGCAAATGTCGACGAAATTCGCGAAATTCACGAGTGGGGCGTTCTTGCAGGCGTGACCACCAACCCTTCCCTGGTTGCTAAGGAAGGACGAGATTTCGTCGAAACACTCAAAGAGATTATCGACATTGTCGATGGCCCCATCAGCGCCGAAGTCATCAGCACCGAAGCGAAGGGCATGATTGAAGAGGGCGAAAAGCTGGCTTCCCTATCCAAGAACATCGTGATTAAGATCCCGATGACAGCAGAAGGCTTGAAAGCGGCGAAGTACTTCTCCAAAAGAAAGATCAAAACCAACGTTACCCTGGTGTTTTCTGCTAACCAAGCTTTGTTGGCTGCACGTGCAGGAGCGAGCTACGTTTCTCCGTTCTTGGGACGTTTGGACGATATCGGCCAAGATGGCATGAATCTGATCGATGATATCTCTGAAATTTTTTCCGTTCATGGGATCGAAACAGAAATTATCGCGGCGTCGGTTCGCCATCCAGTCCATGTGACGGAAGCGGCAAAGCGTGGAGCCCATTTCGCTACCATCCCAGTAAAAGTATTTAAGCAAATCATTGCCCATCCTCTCACGGACAGTGGTCTGGAGAAGTTTCTTGCTGACTGGGCAAGCATGCAAAAATAAGAACGTATTAATAGGTCCGAGCACCTTTTCCACCTGGGAAGGTGCTTCTTTCCCGATTACGCCTGAGGAGAGCAGAATATGGATAAGCTGATCATCAATGGTGGGAAACCGCTCGCGGGGACGGTAACCATCAGCGGAGCGAAAAATAGCGCAGTCGCCTTGATTCCGGCAGCGCTTCTGGCGGATGGGCCAGTCGTCATTGAAAACTTGCCCCGTATTCAGGACGTGGACATTTACTGTGAGCTCCTGCAAGAAATGGGAGCTGACGTACTTTTTGAGGATGACTGGATGGAAGTCGATGGGCGGGCGATGAGGCTGATGCTGATGCCCAACGGCCGTATTAAAAAGCTGCGCGCTTCCTATTATCTCTGGGGAGCACTGCTAGCGAAGTTTGGAGAAGCACAGGTAGGATTGCCGGGTGGCTGTGATTTAGGGCCGAGACCGGTAGATTTGCATATCAAAGGCTTTGAGGCGATGGGCGCTCAGGTGGAAAATAAGAACGGCGTCATGACCATCAAAGCGAAAAATGGCCGACTCCAAGGAGCGCGGATTTATCTCGACCTGGTCAGTGTCGGTGCAACTATTAACATCATGCTGGCTGCTGCCAAAGCAGAGGGCGTGACCATTATTGAAAACGCAGCTCGCGAACCGGAGATCGTCGATGTGGCTACCCTATTAAATAATATGGGTGCCAACATCAAGGGAGCGGGCACAGATATGATTCGCATTCAGGGCGTGGAGCGTTTGCGCGGCTGTCGCCATACGATTATTCCCGACCGGATCGAGGCAGGGACCTATATGATTGCAGCGGCAGCGACGAACGGTAATGTTTTGGTGGAGAACGTCATCCCCAAGCATCTCGAATCACTGACTGCGAAGCTGCGTGAAATTGGGGCACAAGTGGTGGAAATGGACGATTGCATTCAGGTAATCGGTCAAGAAGTCTACCGCTCTATTGATGTGAAAACAAGTCCGTATCCAGGATTTCCTACCGATCTTCAACAACCGATAACGACCCTTTTGACATTGGCAAAAGGATCAAGTATCGTCACAGACAATATTTACAGCTCGCGCTTTCGCCATGTCGATGAACTGCGACGCATGGGAGCGACGCTGAAAGTTGAAGGCAGGTCTGCCGTGATTGAAGGTGGCAGCAGCCTGAATGGAGCGAAAGTGGTGGCGTCAGATCTGCGGGCGGGAGCAGCCCTGTTCATCGCGGGTCTGGCTACGAATGGAACAACAGAGCTGGAAGGCTTGGATCATATTGACCGGGGTTATGAAAATTTAGTAGGCAAGCTGCAAACACTAGGAGCCGATGTGGTACGGATAGGCTTGCATCACTCAGAAAGTCACCAACGTTAAAGAATCACCAGGAGAGGAGTCTTCCAGAATGGAACGCAGTTTAACACTTGAACTGGTACGTGTGACCGAGGCTGCAGCTTTGGCTTCGGCTAGTTGGATGGGTCTTGGCAAAAAAGATGAGGCTGACGATGCAGCTACAACGGCAATGAGAAAAGAGTTTGAAAAAGTGCCGATGGACGGAATCGTCGTGATCGGTGAAGGGGAAATGGACGAAGCGCCGATGCTCTATATTGGAGAGCGTCTGGGGCAAGGTGTTTCTCCTGCCGTCGATGTAGCGGTAGACCCGTTGGAAGGAACAAACATCCTCGCCAAAGGTACGTGGGGAGCAATCTCGGTAATCGCTATTGCAGACCGCGGAAATCTGTTGCATGCGCCTGACATGTATATGGAGAAAATAGCAGTAGGACCAAAGGCAGTTGGCAAGATCGACATCAACGCGCCGATTCGTGACAACCTGAAGGCTGTTGCACAGGCGCAAGGCAAGGATATCAGTGACTTGGTGGCCATCGTGCTGGATCGTGACCGCCATCAACAAGCTATTCATGAAATCCGCGAAGCTGGTGCCCGGATCCGCCTCATTTCTGATGGGGACGTAGCTGCGGCTATCAATACGGCATTTATGGATACAGGGGTAGATATCATGTTCGGCTCTGGTGGAGCACCTGAGGGCGTCTTGGCTGCTGTAGCATTGAAATGCCTGGGTGGAGAAATCCAAGGCAAGCTTTTGCCGCAGAACCAGGAAGAGATCGAACGCTGTATTAAAATGGGGCTGACCAACCCGCATCAAGTCCTGTTCATGGACGATTTGGTAAAAGGCGACGATGCCATTTTTGCCGCTACCGGTGTAACCGATGGTGACCTCCTGAAAGGCGTGCGTTTCCAAGGGTCCCGTGCATCGACTCATTCTGTGGTCATGCGGGCAAAAACGGGTACGGTACGCTTTATTGAAGGGAATCACCGACTGGAGCGCAAACCGACGCTATAGACACGATCGCCTATGGCCACATGAAACCTTTCACATCGCAAGAAGAGTAAATAAAGAGTGGTGGATGTATGTTAATTTCTGAACTAGAAGAAAAGAAACTGACCGATCTCTACAAACTGGCAAAAGAATTTCACATTCCGTACTATTCTCAGTTAAAGAAGAAGGAATTGATTTTTGCGATTCTTCGTGCCAGAGCAGAAAAAGACGGTCTCATGTTTATGGAGGGTGTACTGGATATCCTGCCGGAAGGATACGGTTTCCTGCGCCCGATCAACTATCTCCCTAGCTCCGAGGACATCTACATCTCCCAATCGCAGATCAGACGCTTTGATCTGCGGATGGGGGACGTAGTTTCGGGTAAAGCGCGGCCGCCAAAGGAGAACGAACGTTATTTCGGACTCTTGCAAGTAGAGGCAGTCAACGGAGAAGATCCCGAAACAGCTGCAGAGCGTTTGCATTTCCCCGCTTTGACACCGCTGTATCCTCAAACCAAGCTCGTATTGGAAACATCTCCTGATCGTGTTTCCACCCGCCTGATGGATCTCCTCTCCCCTGTTGGACTGGGTCAGCGTGGACTCGTTGTGGCTCCGCCCAAAGCGGGTAAAACCATGTTGCTAAAAGAAATCGCCAACAGCATCACGGAGAGTCGCCCGGATATTCATTTATTTGTGTTGCTCATTGATGAACGCCCTGAGGAAGTAACCGATATGCAGCGTTCTGTTAAAGGGGAAGTCGTAGCTTCTACCTTTGATGAATTGCCTGAAAATCATATCAAGGTAGCAGAACTGGTGCTTGAACGCGCAAAACGTCTGGTCGAACACAAAAAAGACGTCGTAATTTTGCTCGACTCGATCACACGGTTGGCGCGCGCCTATAATCTGGTTATTCCACCAAGCGGTCGGACGTTGTCTGGTGGTATCGATCCAGCTGCTTTCCATCGTCCCAAGCGCTTTTTTGGTTCAGCGCGGAATATCGAAGAAGGTGGCAGCCTGACCATTTTGGCTACTGCACTGGTAGAAACCGGCTCTCGTATGGATGATGTCATTTACGAAGAGTTCAAAGGTACGGGGAACATGGAGCTTCATTTGGATCGAAAGCTGTCAGAACGTCGGATTTTTCCTGCGATCGACATTCGTCGTTCCGGGACGCGGCGTGAAGAATTGCTTCTCACCAAGGAAGAGCTGGACAAGTTGTGGATGATCCGCAAGAACATGAATGAGACCAACGAATTCGTGGATTCATTCATCAAAAAGCTGGCGGATACCAAAACCAATGAGGAATTTTTACAAACGCTGGAATCCAAGCAAAGTCGCGGAAGAACAGCAAATACGACGGTGAGTTCTTGATGACTCACCGTCATTTTTTTTTGCCTTTAGGCATACCGTAGGGAATAGAAAATCGAACGAAGGGGGAGTCTTCTGTGGATTACGTGCAACCAGCTCACATAGGGAGCCCGGAGGAAGCCAAAAGGGTGGTCGTGGAACAGACCTTGTTTCAAGCATTCAATCCTTATGCGAGCTTGGCTAAATCCGATGCGCCATCAAAAAATAGTGTCATGGTGTATGCCGTGAACCAGGGGGATACCCTCTCGGACATTGCCAATCGGTATGGACTTACATTGAGAAAGCTGGTCGAAATGAACAAGATCAATAATCCCAATTTTGTTGGAGTCGGGATGAAGCTGATCATCAGTCGGGATGAAGTGAAGCATATCGTCAAACGCGGAGAAACACTCAACTACATATCGACACGATACGGTGTCAGCAGGGAACTGTTGGTAGATCGTAATCCTTTGCTCAAGTGGCTGTCGGACAACCTTTATGTGGGACAGGTCGTGTATGTCCCCATTATCGCGGATCGACCGTTGCAGGCAGAAGACTTGCAGCAAAAACGAAATACATCTCAGGCAGCGAGCAGAAATGTGATTGGGCGCGTCCGGGAACGAATGGAATGGCCGGTGAAAGGTGCAACGATCACGAGTGGATTCGGGGTACGCTGGGGAAAAGCTCACAAAGGGGTAGACCTGTGGAATGAAAACGAGGCCAAAGCACCAATATATGCAGCCAAATCCGGGGTTGTAATCGAGGCGGGGAGCAATCGATCTGGTTACGGGCGGATGGTGGTGCTTGATCACGGGGACGGATTGCAAACGTTCTATGCACATATGCGCAGCATTATTGTCGCTCCTGGTCAATCGGTAGGAACGGGCGACATGCTCGGGTTTATGGGACAGACTGGCGACTCCACGGGGTACCACTTGCACTTTGAGGTACGGCAGGACGACGTGCCGATCAACCCGCTCCCATACCTCGGCAGGTAACCCTTCACAATTTACATTGCTTTTTCAATGCGTTACAATGGGCAAAGCAAAGAAGTGAGGCGATTTTCCCATGTATTTAGTGTACGCAGATGAAAAAGGTAATGTGTACGACCACCCCGGCTTGCTGTCGGTGGCACGTAACGGTGATATATTGACTGAAATTCTGGAGGAAGAGCTGATTCCGCTGCCGGAAGGAGCAACCTTGGTCAGCTTGCCAGATACCGTACCAATCGGGATGGACCCGGATACGGGTGAAATGGTAAAGCTGGACGGTTGCACGGCGGTGGGAGCACTTGTTCCTCAAGGAATTACGCGGTTGCTGCTTCCTGGATATGTGAAATCAAACAAGGATAGCAAGCTGCCTCTTTTCGGTTATTCCGCAGTTGTTTGGAAGGATGGAAGTTTCTGGGTAGCGGGACGGGCGAGTGACGACATCTATAAATGGGATCCACTCAACTTCCCTATGGACGAGCTACGTCAGCGCGTGGAGAAAACGTTGGAGCAGTTTCCGCAGAACCGGATTTTGAACCATCTATCTCATTGTGCGCTGGAGTATGAATGTCTGACGGCTTCCAATAACTTCTTCCATCGCTGGGAAGGAAGCTTGCCGGTTTCTTATACCTGTAATGCTGGCTGCTACGGCTGTATTTCCGAGCAGCCCGAAGACAGCGGCTTCCCGTCTCCGCAGACGCGGATGAACTTCAAGCCAACAGAGGATGAGCTGGTGGAAGTTATGCTTCATCACCTGCAGGATCCGGAGAGCATCATCAGTTTTGGACAAGGCTGTGAAGGGGAACCTTCCACGATGGCATCCATCATTGTTCCGGCGATGCGTCGCGTACGGGAGCAGACGGATATGGGCTACATCAATATCAACACCAACGCAGGCCTGACTGACCATATCAAAGGGATCGTGGACGCAGGGCTTGATCTGATGCGGGTCAGTATTATCAGCGCGATCGATGAGCATTATAACGCGTACTATCGACCGCGCAACTACACCTTGGAAAATGTGGCGCGTTCTGCCGAGTATGCAGCTTCCAAAGGAGTATATACTTCCATCAATTACTTGTGTTTCCCGGGTGTTTTTGACCGTGAAGAAGAGATGGAAGCAATGATTACCTTCATCCGCAGAACAGGAATCAAACTGATCCAGATGCGCAACCTAAACATTGATCCGGAGAGCTACTTGTCGATGATTCCGAAGGCTCAGGGTGAAGTGTTTGGGATGAAGCAAGCCATTGAGATCTATCAGGAAGAGCTGCCAGATGTTGTGATCGGGTCGTTTACACACATTCCTCCGGAGCAGCTGCGACGCAGGAAAAACATGGCCTAAGCCGTCTACCAGTTGCATTTGTGCGGACGGCGTGCTACTATTTTTTATGTGTTTATATAACTCTGTTTCGGCAAACGATTCAGGGCGGAAAGAGGTGCATTGAGATGAAACAAGGTATTCATCCACAGTACAACACTGTGAAGGTAACATGTGCATGCGGTAACGAGTTTGAATCCGGTTCTGTGAAGCAAGCGCTGAAAGTGGAGATCTGCTCCAACTGCCATCCTTTCTTCACCGGTAAACAAAAATTCGTTGACGCTGGCGGCCGTGTAGACCGTTTCAAACGCAAATACAATCTTTCCTAATCGGAAAGGATTGGAGCAACCAGGTAGAGCAATCTGCCTGGTTTTGTTTTTCTCCGGATCTTTTACTTACTCATATAGCGCTATTGTGAATGGATAGCATTTGACTCGGATGGGGCTTTTGTAAAAAAATATCTTCCCGAGCTGCAGTAAGTACCACTACAATATATCCATAAACCGTGGGAAATGCCGCAGAGTTTACAAGAGCAAACGGGATGCGTCATCGGTCTGAAAAAACCGCCTCCGTGCGTGGACCATACGCAAAGAAGGAAGCTCGCTCTGTCTCTATTTCAGGAGGCCAAAGATCGTCATCTGACAAAGACAGAGTAATCACTTCTTGATAAAGGGAGATAGAAACGTGGCACAACTTTACTTTCGCTATGGAGCAATGAACGCTTCCAAATCGATTCAGCTTTTGACAGTCGCTCATAACTACGAGCAATCAGGAAAAAAAGTGATGGTGTTTACTCCGGCAGTCGACGACCGCTTTGGAGTGGGGAAAGTGGCTTCGCGTGTGGGGATCAGTCGGGAAGCCTATCCGATTACAGAAGAAACCAATCTGTATGAAACCGTCGCAGCGGAGGAACGAAAGCCGCATTGTGTGCTTGTGGATGAAGCTCAGTTTATTGGCAAGCATCATGTCGAGCAACTGGTGGCGATTGTGGACGAGCTCGGGATTCCTGTGATCGTCTACGGGCTGTTGAAAAACTTTAAAAACGAGCTTTTCCCGGGAAGTGCAGCGTTGCTGTGTGAGGCAGATAAGGTAGAAGAAATTAAAACCGTCTGCGTCTACTGCAATAAAAAGGCGACTCATATCCTCAAGTTTAAAAATGGAAAGCCTGTCTATAGCGGAGAGACGATTGAAATTGCTGGAAATGATACTTACAGCAGTGTCTGTCGACGTCATTACTACCATCCGCCAGCCAGTCTGGAACGGAAAGAAGATTGATTGTGGTTACGTGCCACACCTGTTCGCCCGTGCATGAGCATCCGAAGCGATGCGCAGACTAAGGCAAAACAGGAGGTGGCTTTTTCATGCGACGCTTGCCCATTTGGAAAAGCTCGATGGCGGTGCTTTGTGTGGCTGCCCTTGCTTCCGTGCTGACTACCGGATGCAATCGAACCATGACACAGGAGAAGGGCTACGGAACCCAAAACCTGGATCGACAGCACAATACCGCGATTAAAGGGGAGACAAGTGGCGATACCATTCATCGTCCTGCGACTCCGACTGAAGATCGGGACGGGCTGATGGGACGAAACCAGAATCCAAATCTGATTATTGGACATAACCAAACGCGTGGATCCCAGGTCGATCTGAACAATATGGAGATGATGGCCAAATCTGTGCCAGGCGTAGAGAATGCACGTATCACACTGAACGGCGGTAACGCATATGTTACTCTTGATCTGGTGCATAACATCACAGCTAACCAAGCGCGGACGATCGAAAAAGAGGTTATTACAGGACTGAAGCAGAAAATACCTCGCTACGATTTCCATGTAACCTCAAACGAAGGTTTTCATCGCTAGCATCTGTGTCAGTTGTGCAACTGCGGTGCGGATCAAGCGAAAAGGCTCGGCATCGCCGGGCCTGTTTTTGCATCTATGGAATCCTTTTCCCAGTAAAATAATGCGCTTTGACTTATTTCATGTTTCCTCCTATAATTTATCTGTTATGATTGTATTTTTGTATTCTTTACGATTGGGGTGAAGTACAGTGTTTACACGCTTATCCGCAGTTGAAGAGCGTTTTGAAGAAGTGACCAATCTCCTATGTGACCCCGACGTCATTAGTGATACAAAACGCTTGCGTGAATTGTCCAAGGAACAGTCTTCCCTGGAAGAAACCGTGACGACCTACCGTGAATATAAATCAGTGATATCCCAGATGGATGATGCCAAGGCCATGCTGGAAGAAAAACTGGACGATGAAATGCGTGAAATGGTCAAGCTGGAAATCAGCGAATTGGCTTCGCGTAAGGAAAAATTGGAAGACCGCTTGAAAATCCTGTTGCTGCCAAAAGATCCAAACGATGAAAAGAACGTCATCGTCGAGGTGCGTGGTGCAGCAGGCGGAGACGAGGCTGCCTTGTTTGCAGCGGTACTGTTCCGTATGTACACTCGTTTTGCCGAGCGTAACGGCTTCAAGATCGAAGTATTGGAAGCAAGCCCTACCGATATCGGTGGATACAAGGAAATCGTCTTCTCGCTTAGCGGTCGCGGCGCTTATAGCAAAATGAAGTTCGAAAGCGGAGCTCACCGCGTACAGCGTATTCCGGCTACAGAGTCCGGCGGGCGCATCCATACCTCTACGGCGACAGTTCTGGTACTCCCGGAAGCAGAAGAAGTCGAAGTAGAAGTACACGACAAAGATATCCGTATCGACACCTTCTGTTCTAGTGGTGCTGGCGGACAGAGTGTTAATACCACCAAGTCTGCCGTTCGTGTAACCCATCTTCCTACAGGCATCATGGTTTCCTGTCAGGACGAGAAGTCTCAGCACTCCAACAAAGATAAAGCATTGCGTGTATTGCGTGCTCGTCTGTACGATTTTTACATGCAGCAGCAAAACGCCGAAGTAGATGCCAATCGCAAGAGCTTGGTGGGTACTGGTGACCGCAGTGAGCGTATTCGTACTTACAATTATCCACAAAGCCGTGTAACCGACCACCGTATCGGCCTGACGTTGCACCGTTTGGAATCGGTTCTCGAAGGCGAGCTGGATGAAGTGATCGACAACCTGATCATGCATGAACAGACGGAGTTGTTGAAAAGCCATGCAAACACAGCTTGATTGGTCTGATGTCACGACGATTCGAGAAGCCCTGACACGGGCTTCTTCCTTTTTACGCGAGAACGAGGCCAAAGATCCCGTGTTTGAAGCGGAGCTGTTGATTCGGCATTGCCTGGACTGGGATCGCACGCGATTTCTGATTTCCATGATGGATCCTATCACTCCAGAGACGATTGAACGATTGGATCAGTTGCTCCAGCGGCGTGCCCAGCACGAACCGTTGCAGTACATGTTTGGTTCCCAGGAGTTTTACGGACGTCCTTTCGCCGTACGGCCTGGGGTGCTGATTCCTCGACCTGAAACCGAGATACTGGTAGAGCAGGTGATCTTACATGCAGAAAAGCTGTGGCAAGACAGTCGTAGTCTGGAAGTAGCCGATATCGGAACGGGGAGCGGAGCTATTTGTATTACGCTTGCTTGTGAACGACCGGGCTGGAACGTCACGACTGTTGACCTTTCTCCAGATGCGACGGCTATCGCAAAAGAAAACGCCGAACGACTGGGTGCACAGATACGCTTTTTGCAAGGGGATCTGGTACAGCCGTTACTCACGGCAGCCGAGCAAGTGGATATCCTTGTTTCCAATCCACCTTATATCCCGAGCACGGATGTAGACGAGCTAGACGCCGAGGTGCTCGAGCATGAGCCGCGGTTGGCCTTGGATGGAGGTATGGATGGCTTGGATTGCTATCGCCGCTTGTGCGAGGCGCTGCCAGACGTGCTGAGATCGAGAGCGCTTGTCGCCTATGAAGTGGGTATTCATCAGGCGCGTGATGTAGCTGATCTGATGATGGCTTCCGGTGTGATTGACGAGGTGCATATTGTTTCTGATTTGGCGGGAATCGAACGGGTAGTTATCGGTGTCAGACGATAAGTGCCCGCTCGTCTCGCCTTTTTGCTATACGTTTTTCTAATTGATGTTTGAATTCAGAACCTTCTGCCCATACTGATGCTATAGAGAAAAAGAGAGACGTAAAAAGCACAGTATAGAGGGAGCGGTTGCATATGAAACGGACAGTGTTGATGGTATTTTGTGTATTGATGCTAATGATGAGCTGGGAGGGACAGCTTACTTCGGCCAATGTGATGGATAATGGGCCGATCCCTCAAGAATCAATTCGTCTGCGGATCATTGCCAACAGCGATTCCTTTCAGGATCAGTGGCTAAAGCGGGAAGTGCGTGACGCGCTCATCGCGCAAATGGATAAGTGGGCAAAAGACATCGGATCATTTGAAGAGGCGGAAAAGGTGATGGCCGCCAATCTGCCCGTGATGCAGCAAGTGGTGGATCAAACGATTCGCGACCGCGGTTTTTCCTATCAGGCAGTGGTTGATTTCGGTCAGGTTCCATTCCCGACAAAACTGTATGGCTCCTACGTCTACCCGGCAGGTAATTACAAAGCGCTGCGCGTACAAATCGGGGAAGCAAAGGGGCAAAATTGGTGGTGCGTTCTGTTCCCGCCACTCTGCTTTATCGATATGTCCAATGGGGATGCGGTGCAAGCAACTTCAACTTTTGAGGTGAACGAGCAAGCAAAAACGAGTGAA
>JARDZO010000396.1 GCA_029240815.1 Brevibacillus sp. | reverse complement strand
GGTGTCTGCAATTGCGGAGGTGTCCCCCCTGGGCTTTGCAGCTGAGGCACCTCGCCATTTGGCGCGTCTAAGACGGGTACCGATGCATCAGGAGCCTGCGTCAACTTCCTCATGAACTTTCAGTTGAAAATACCATGAAACGTTGACAAACCAAGTTTTTAGGCGTTATATTTTTCTAAAATCATTTTGTATCGTTCGGTATATTATACCTTTCAGTACATAATGGTAAAAAAGGAGGATGAAAGATGGCGAAGCTTACCGATAGGGCTGGGGTCATCGCTGACGAGTGCATCGCTGACCCAAAGAAGGCAAATGAAGATGAAGCTTACACATGTGTCCCTGTTGCTCCCATGTCACGCTATGTGGCACTGATATTTGCAGTTGCCTGTGGGTTGGCCGTTTCCAATATCTACTATGCACAGCCATTGCTTGACGCTCTGGCGAGTGAGTTCGGTATCGCTCATGCATCCGTAGGCATCGTTATTACCGTTACTCAGATCTGCTATGCGCTTGGCCTATTCTTTTTGGTACCGCTCGGTGATTCTCAGAATCAACGCTTGCTTATCGTTGGTATGATGCTTGTTTCCGCAGTCGCACTGATCGTAGTTGGCTTTGCTCCCACCATCCCAGTGCTGTTCACTGGCCTCGCTGTTGTCGGCATGCTGGCAGTCGTGACGCAGGTACTCGTATCGTACGCGTCTACCTTGGCTGCTCCAAACGAACGCGGACGAATTGTGGGTCAGGTGACAAGCGGAGTAGTGATTGGCATTTTGCTTGCCAGGACTGTCGCTGGGGTATTCACTGACCTTTTTGGGTGGCGATCTGTCTATCTCGTCTCTGCAGCACTCATGCTTCTCGTGTCTGCTGCATTATTTTGGTTACTGCCGAATTATCGAGTGGAGAAACCTTCCCTATCCTATCTGCAGCTACTTCGCTCGGTGCTTGAGTTATTTGTGCAAGAGAGGGTACTTCGCATCCGCGCCCTGCTCGCTTTCCTGATATTTACTGCTTTTAGCACGTTATGGACTTCGTTGGTGCTGCCACTCAGCTCGCCTCCCCTCTCTCTTTCGCATACCGCAATCGGGGCATTCGGTCTCGCTGGAGTTGTTGGTGCACTCGCTGCAGCCCGAGCGGGGCGACTAGCTGATCGAGGCTTGGGGCAAAGGACTACCGGGATTGCCCTGTTTCTGTTGTTGGTATCGTGGCTGCCCATCCGCTATACCGAGTTTTCGTTGCCCTCGTTAGTGATCGGCATCGTTCTCCTTGACTTGGCGGTTCAAGCTGTTCATGTCACTAACCAGAGTTTGATTTTTACCGTACGTCCTGAGGCACGAAGTCGACTTACCGCCGGTTACATGATCTTTTATTCGATCGGCAGCTCCACGGGCTCTATCGTTTCGACCAGCATCTACGCGTACGCTGGGTGGAGCGGCGTTTGCTTGTTTGGTGCCAGTGTCAGTGCTTTGGCCCTTCTATTTTGGGCTTTGACGCTCCGTACACCGAATCTCGAATAAAAGGTGTATAGATAAGACAAACAGACCTTTGAGATATTCCTCAAAGGTCTTGCTTTTTCACGAGAAGCCTTACCCGTTATGCGTGCTGGGAATTGAGCCATTTCACAATTTTCTCCTGCAGCTGTTCCATTTGACTGGAAAAACTATGGTCTGCCTCTTCGATCAAATACAGCTCTTTCGGCCCTGCATACTCCTTGGTAAAATGCTCTGAGCCTTCTGCAGGTACGGCCGTATCCGCTGTTCCATGAATCAAGAGCACCGGATTGTCATAGGCCTGGCAAGCCTCTAATGGGGAATGTCCATGCGCTATGATGTCGCGTACGAAATCCGGTTGCAAGGCCATGCCTTTACCATAAAAATGAGAAATTCTCTCTCCAGACTCTGCCGCTGCCCAAAGCTCTGGGCCAAGGATCCTATCATGAAAGTTTTCCTCTATGTGAATCACGGGAGCTAATGCAATTCTACCTGCTACTGGTAGATTTGCGTCATCGTGGAGGAGCACAATGCTCCCTCCCAGACTATGTCCTAGCAAGTAAATCGGGGAGTTTTGAAAAGCCGGGTTTTCCTGTACCCACTTGACGACTATGCTCAAATCGTCTTTCCAGCCAGAGATCGTGGTATCACGTTCAAATTCGCCCGCACTTTCTCCCGAGCCGGAAAAATCAAACCGGATAGCCGCATATCCTGCCGCTTCTACCGTGTTTGCCAGACGCAAAACGAACTGATTCCCTCCTACTTTTTCACCCGTGAACCCATGGCAAAAAATGATAACAGGCGGATTTTCCGCTTGTTCTGGCATGTGAATCATCGCAGACAAACGTTTTCCATTTCGCTTAATCCATTTGTGGTCTTTCACCGCGATCCCCTCCCCAATAAATTACTATTATACTTTTCTAAGGATTTTTGTTGCAAGATTTGAATGTTAGATTGTTTCCTCAAAGAAAAAGCAAGCCGATTCATTTCTCCCTACAATCAAACAAACACAGCTCGCTCCCATCGAAGCGTGGCTGTGCTTGTCTTTTTCGTTACCTCGGTTGTGATTACGGCTTCTGGATCATGCGAAACGAAGGAGCAAACAGCGTTTCTTGACCTAACTGCTGATAATCTCTCTCCACGTAGCCCAGTCTCATTTTTTCAAAGTAGCGCTGCCCTTTTGCCTTGATTCCTTCCAGATCGAGTCCTGGTATCAATCGGTCCTTCATCACGACACGCCCACCGATGATCGACAGCTTGACGTCGCGACCTGAGCCGGACATGATCAGGGTACGAATCGGATCCTCGATCGGTCCGAGGTGGAAGCCATCCAGGTCGATGGCGATCAGGTCGGCTTTTGCGCCTGGCGTCAGTCGTCCCAGATCATCCCTTCCCAAGAAGCGAGCCCCACCCAATGTAGCCGCACGGAAAATGTCAGCGTAGGACGAATCTGCGACATCTCTCTCCAAGAGGCGGGAGAACATGCTAGCCGTCCGAATGTTTTGGATGAAATCGGGAGGGAATGTGTCTGTCCCGATCGCGATGTTTATACCGCGCCGCTTGTAGCGGGCAAACGTCTCCAGCGCATCTCCATGTCGCCCAATTACCAGTGGACAATGGATCACCGTCGTGCCAGTCTCCTGTAAAATCGCCAGATCGTCCCCTTCCCCAATCGACGCTCCGCTGTAGCCTGGAACGTAGTGAGCATGAGGAATGGCTGTTCTCTCGCCGAGAAAGCCCAAGCTATGCAAGAACTGGACAGGAGACTGATTGTGTCGGCGGTGCATTTCGTTGTATTCAAAGCTGCCTTGAGCAGCATGCAGGCGGATCGGACAGCCTAGCTCTTCGCTGTAGCGCTTGGTGTTGATTAAATTGTCCGGTGTCTGGGTCTCGATCCTCTCTGGTGCAAGCATCCCGCGAATCAGGCCGTTATGAGCACCATCGAAATCTTTCACGAATTGAACCGCTCGTTCCAGGCCATCACGTCCCTCTTCTTCATTCCACAGGACTTCCATTTCGCCGTTCGCCTTTACCACTCGCATCCCCGACTGATAGCTTGGTCCCATGTACATCCGCAAACCCAATCGTCCTGCATGTTCGGCTGCGGCTGCCAGCTCCTCGTACGTTTCCGCCCAGCGTTTATAAAAGACCGATGTAATCGGCATCGCCGTCGTCACGCCGTTTAAAATCAGCTGGCTATATGCGTACAATGATTTGAATGCCTCTTCTTCAGGCGTCATGACCTCATGGTAACCTTGGCGGTAGTACTCTTCGGACCAGAGCAGGTTCTTTTGTCTGCTGGCTGGAGCTTCCAAGTGAACAATGTCGTGGTCGATATCTCCCAAAGCGTTCAAGTCGATGAATCCAGGGCTGATCACCGCGTTGCCAGCGTCAATTACCTCGTCCGCTTCCCCCTCGTACTTATGACCGACGAACAGGATCGTATCATTCTCATAAACCACTTCACCATCTCGAATGATGACGTGGTCATCCCCGTCAAAACCGATGACATATTTGGCTGTCACTTTCGTTTTCATCTTGCGCCTCCCCATTGGCCCCGCGGCCTTTTCTTCGTATCCTGACCTTCTTCTATTCATCGTAAAAAATATTCTGGCAAATGTATTGCACTTGCTTTACGAGTATTTGCACAATCTTTACTACTTTTAGAAAAT
>JARDZO010000121.1 GCA_029240815.1 Brevibacillus sp. | reverse complement strand
AGGCTCCCCGTACTTTAGCGGGATGGTAAATGGAATCAACCAGGCGATGGATGCCCGTGACAAGATGGCCGAAGCCAACACAGGAAAGAAGACTCAGAGTGCAGAATCATACGCCTGGCAAGTACAGGCTGGCATTCTAGGGTATCTGGAGAATTACTCAGCGTGGGTCCAACAAGTTCAAAAACCAGAATAATCAGCAGATTAAAAGACTTCCGCCAAGTTTTCTTGCAGGAAGTCTTTTCTTCATTTACAGTAACTACCATGAGCATTCAGGGATTGTTTCGCAACCTTCCATTTGCTACACTTATTGATGGCAAAAAGAGAATCCCTTGTAAACAGGGAGTGGGAAGGTTATGGGGAAAGAAACGCTGATACTTTTGCTTCTTTTGGTAAGTGGACTATTGTGTGGCAGCATTATCGGGGAGATTTTGAGTCCCTGGGTCCCTTTCCTCACAAAGAGCAAAGAATTAACATGGTCACCTTCGGCTGATTTAGAAATTTTGAAGTACGACCTGAACTTTCAGGTAAAACTAAATCTAGCCAGTGTCGGAGGGCTTGCCCTCGCTTTTTGGATACATCGACGAATGAAGTAGGTAGAAAAAATGATGAAAACACAAACAGCTCTTGTTCTAGCTTCATCCTCACCACGCCGACGGGAATTGCTGCATACTTTGGGCATCCCGTTTACGGTCCACACCAGTGACGTGGACGAGACGACTGCGCCAGGCTTGTCTCCCAGAGAAGTAGTGGAAGAACTGGCAGTACGCAAGGCTCAGGTAGTTGCCTCCACCTTAACAGAAGGGGTAGTCCTGGGATCGGATACGATTGTTGTCTTGGAAGGTAAAATTCTAGGAAAACCTGCGGATGAGGCGGATGCGTTCCACATGCTTTCCATGCTGCAAGGGCGTGAACACACCGTTTACAGTGGCGTTGCGCTGATCGATGCGGCTAGCGGAAGAGTGGAAGTCTCGCATAGTCATACGCAGGTTAGGATTCGCCCTCTCTCCCAAGCAGAAATCGAATCGTACATCGCAACTCGCGAGCCGATGGATAAAGCAGGATCGTACGCCATCCAAGGAATTGGGGCGACGATTGTAGAAGGTATCACGGGAGATTATTTCACCGTGGTAGGTCTTCCTCTGTGTCTGACGGCCAACATGCTTTCCCGCTTTGGAATCACTGTCTTGTAAGGCATGCAGTGCTTGGTTTCAAGCGGCAACGGCAGTACTTCACATGTTTGTCTCCGAGACCAGCCGTTACCGATCAATGCGAATGGCTGGAGGTCGGTTTATTTGGCAACAAATACCTGTAACAAAAACGTGGTTAAAAACGTCCCTTACTATGACCGTCCACGCGAAAGACTGCTCCGTGTGGGAGCGGTCCATCTGTCTGATACGGAATTGCTAGCCATTTTATTGCGGACAGGCACTGAAAAGGAGACGGCTTATGAACTAGCTCAGCGCTTGTTGTCCAGATTTGACGATCTGAGGGGATTGGCACAAGCCTCTCATGCTGAGTTAACCGAACTAAAGGGAATTGGCCAGGTCAAGGCAATCGAGATGCATGCCGCGTTTGAGCTAGGAAGAAGGCTCACTGGTGTGCCGCGGCAGAGTCGTGCATCTATTCGATTACCACGTGATGTGGCTGATTTGATGATACCTGAGTTAGCTCATTTGACGCAGGAACACTTTGTCTGTCTGTTCCTCAATACCAAGAACTTTGTGATAGGCAAGCAGACCATTTTTGTAGGCAGCTTGGACTCCTCGATCGTACATCCTAGAGAGGTTTTCAAGGAAGCGATCCGTCGTAGTAGCGCATCGGTGATTTGCCTACATAATCATCCGAGTGGCGACCCAACTCCCAGCCGGGAAGATATTGCGATTACGCAAACGCTGAGAGAAGCGGGCGAGCTGGTGGGGATCTCACTTTTGGATCATGTAATTATTGGGGATGGAAAGTATGTCAGCTTGAAAGAGCAGGGGTACTTCTGAACAACAATTTGGCTTGCGACTGTAAATATTGGAAGGAGTTTTTTTATGTTTGGTGGATTCACACGTGACTTGGGGATTGACCTCGGCACTGCCAATACACTTGTCTTTGTAAAAGGAAAAGGAATCGTTGTGAGGGAGCCGTCTGTAGTGGCGATCCGTACGAACAACAATTCTATCGAGGCTGTAGGGAATGCAGCTAAAAGCATGATCGGACGTACACCGGGTAATATCGTTGCTGTTCGACCGATGAAGGATGGCGTTATTGCCGACTTCGATACGACGGCGACAATGATGCGTTACTTTATTAATCAGGCTCAAAAGAATCAAGGGTTGTTCAGTCGTCGTCCAAATGTAATGGTCTGTGTTCCATCTGGCATTACAGCTGTGGAAAAACGCGCAGTGGAAGACGCTACGAAACAAGCAGGTGCAAAAGAAGCACATACGATTGAAGAGCCTTTCGCTGCTGCGATTGGTGCCGACCTGCCGGTTTGGGAACCTACAGGAAGTATGGTTGTCGATATCGGCGGTGGTACAACTGAGGTGGCTATCATCTCTTTGGGTGGTATTGTCACGTCCCGTTCGATCCGCGTAGCGGGTGATGAGATGGACGAAGCGATCATTCAATACATCAAACGCAGATACAACCTGATGATCGGGGAACGTACTTCAGAGACCTTGAAGCTGGAAATCGGGTCTGCCATTGCACCGGAAGAGCCTGAAAACGTTGAAATTCGTGGTCGCGATCTAGTGACCGGACTGCCGAAAACACTGTCGGTGAGCAGCTCGGAAATTGCAGAAGCATTGGCAGAAACCGTAGCGGCCATTGTGGAAGCGGTGAAAGTTACCTTGGAGAAAAGTCCGCCAGAGCTGGCAGCAGACATTATGGATCGGGGAATTGTACTGACTGGCGGCGGGGCGCTCTTGCGAAATCTGGATCGCTTGCTCGCAAAGGAAACAGGTATGCCTGTTCATGTTGCAGAAAATGCACTCGACTGCGTAGCTATCGGAACAGGACGTGCATTGGAGAACATTCACCTGTTCAAATCAAAGCACGGCATCACCTCTTCCCGACAAAGACGGGGTAAATAAACGGAGGGTAGGGCATGTCGTTTTTCGGGAACAAGCGGCTGATTATTGTACTCGTAGGCCTGGTTCTGCTCATTTCCGTCGTGGGTTATACTTCCCGTGAACGCGTGAAGCTGACCTGGCCAGAGATGTTTTTCAAAGATACTTTCAGCGTGGTGCAGGGCTTCTTTTATCGCCCTGCCCAGGCTGTTTCTGGCTTTTTTCAGGATGTAGACGATGCGTACAACGTCTATCAAGAAAACAAGGCATTGAAGGCTGGGCTGGATCAATACGCACGTCTAACTGCTGAACTGCATGATTTGCAAGCAGAAAACACCCGTTTGCGCGAGGCACTGCAAGCAAAAGAGACGCTGAAGTCCTACCAATTGCGCTTTGCTGAAGTCGTGGCCCGCAATCCGGATACGTGGAACAACGTCATTACAATCGACAAGGGCTTGAAGCACGGAATCAAAAAGGATATGGCGGTTATCACTTCCAAAGGCTTGATCGGTCGGGTCCAGAGCGTGGCCAATTTTTCTTCGACAGTTGAACTGTTGACGAGCTATGAGCGACGCGATCATATTTCGGCAGTCATTCAGACAACGCAGGTAGTTAATGGGAAGACCACCGTACTTCCTGTGAGCGGTGTCGTTGAGGAATACGATCCACAGGAGCGGTTGCTCATCATGCGGAAAATTCCTTGGGGACAGAAAATTGAAGCAAAGCAACAAGTCATTACATCGGGGTTAGGTGGGGTTGTCCCACGCAACCTGCCAATTGGCTATATTGTACGGGTAGAGCCGGACGACTACGGTTTGACACAGACGGCGTACATTCAACCGAGTGCGGACTTCTCCCAATTAAATGAGGTTATGATTGTGGAAAGAAACTTTTCCATCTCCCCGAATGGTGAACTGATCCCTCAGCAAACGACAGGTCAAACAGCCACACCGCCGAATAATGGCAATGCTACTCAGTCGTCCTCGACCAAGACGGTACCAGGGACAACTGGGGGTGGCCAATAATGCCGCGTTTTGTCTTAACGCTCACGATGCTGGTCCTGTTCGTGCTAGAAGGAACAGTCGTCCAGGTGATTGCTACTGCAACATGGGGTCTGTCGTGGATGACAGTACCCCGATTTGCGCTGGTATGCTGTATTCTGATCTCGATGTTTTTGGGAAGACGAGAGGGCCTGTACTACGGACTCGCCTTTGGCTTTTTGCAGGATGTGCTCTATGGTCAGGTCATAGGTATATACAGCGTGTCTATGATGGTCGCCAGCTATTTTGCAGGACTGATTGTTCTCTTATTCCAACGCGGCTTTGGGATGGTATTCGTGACGAGCGCCCTCATCCTGTTTGGACATGAGTGGCTGCTGTACAGTATGTTTCGGCTGTTTTCGGTTGCGCCCTACGATGTACAGTGGATGCTTACGCGACAAATCTTACCGAGCGTCATACTCAACGTCATTTTTTCCCTGCTGATCTATGTTCCGATCATGCGAATGTGTAACAAGATTCAGGATAAGAAACGAGATATGAGCGCGGAATAGGCCCGTGAAGGAGTGGAGAACTCGTGGAGGAGACGAAGGAACCGAAATCGCATATACCCATTCGGCTTAACATTTTATTCTTGATCGTGTTCCTGTTTTTTGCCGCTATCATTATGCGTCTCGCCTTCGTGCAGCTGGTAGAAGGAGAACAGTATCGACATGAGCTGGAGAAATTCAGTATTCGTGAGCTGCCGATTTCCGCCCCGCGAGGAAGGATCCTCGATAAAAACGGAGCGGTGCTCGTCTCCAACAAACCGGTCTATACGGTGCAATATGTAGAAGAGCAAGGACAAGATATCGATGAAGAAAAAGTAGCAGATCGACTGGCGAAAATCCTGGTTCCCGATGATGGAAAAATGGGAACAGACAAAGAGCTGCTGAAAAAGACGATCGAGCTGCGGTCCACTTTGCCTGTTGCTTTTGATTCCAAGAAAACGAATGAGCTGAAGTCGTTAATCACGCCCAAGCTGCAATTGGTTCCGAAGCAGGAGCAAGTGGACACGATGTCCGATTATAATTTGGTAAAGACGGCCTTGTATGTAGGCTTGCGAGTCCGTTCGCCTTTTGATGAAAAAGAACGGGAGAATGTCCTTGGGAAGCTGAAAGCGAGCATGAAGACGACTGGCAATGCAACGGCGCTGGATGGTTTGTCGGATCTGGAGTTGTTGAAAACAGCAATCAACGCCAAATTGCAGTTCAATTTGACGCTGGATAAGGAAGACCGGGATGATCTGATTAAAGAAGTGAAGGCGCAGATCAGACTTCTGCCTACTCCTTCACAGCTTTCGGAGAAGTCGGATATGGATTTGCTTCGATATGCGTCGCTGTTCGAACTGGATGTACCATTGCCGTTGACTGATCAACAGCGCCAGTTCCAATGGCACAAGCTGTCTCTCTTGCAGGAAATGCGTTCCCCGCAAATGGCGAGCTACATTCCGCGTCGGGTGAAGGTGAATATTACGCATCAAGAGATGTTCCAAATCGAGGAAAGACGGACGGAGTTGCCTGGAATCAGCGTGGAATTGGAGCCGGTGCGGCAAATCATGCCTGATCCGGACGGTTCTGCGTTCGGTACGCACTTCCTTGGATACATCAACGCCATTCGACCGGAAAGCCTCAAGGAGTACGAGGCTCAAGGCTACAACGCGATTGACCGCGTAGGGGTAACGGGCCTAGAGAGCTATTACGAGCGGTATTTGCGAGGAAAAGATGGCATCATGGATGTCCATGTCAACAAAAACTCGGAAACCGTAGAAAAAACAATGCGTCAGGCGCCAGAGCCTGGCAACGATCTCGTGCTCGCTATGGATTGGCGTTTTCAGAGCAAGGTCGAAGCCATTTTGAAAGAAGAGGTAGAATCGTTTAAAAAACGACCTACCACTCCGAAAGAATTTAAAGATGCACACGTACTGGCAATGAACCCGAATACGGGGGAAGTTTTGGCAATGGCGAGCTATCCGGATTACAACCTGAACTTGTACTATGACCGCAAGGAATTTAACAAGGTGTACTCGTCGTTGATTCTGCCGAATGAATCCAATCGTTTCATTTATACACCGTATCCGCCAGCTTCCACCTACAAACCGCTGTCCGTCATGATTGCTCTGCAGGAGGGTTTGACGAATCCGAGTGAGACTATCTATGACCGGGGTGGACTGGATGTGGGGACCTCGTACAAACGGAACTGGAAAGCTGGAGGTCACGGACCGGTAAACGCCCGTCGCGCCTTGCAAGTATCCAACAACACGTACATGTACGAAATGGCAATACGTCTGGCGAAGAAGGGTACACAAGGATGGGAAAAGCAGTTTTCCGTTCTAGATTTCTACAACGCCCAGTTCGGCCTCGGGGTAAAAACAGGGATTGACCTGCCAGGTGAAAAGACAGGCTGGGAAAACCCCAATCTCTACTATGGAAACTTGGCTGATGCCATGATCGGACAATATGATCTGTTTACTCCGATGCAGATCGCACAGTATGTCTCGACCATTGCAAACGGCGGCTACCGGATTCGTCCTCATCTCGTCAAAGAAATTCGAAGAGGGACGACCGATCCGAAAAATCCGGGACAAACACTGACCCTCATTGAGCCGCAAGTGTTGAACCGGGTAAACATCGATCCGAGATACATCCAGGTAGTAAGAGAAGGGATGCACCTCGTTACTCAACCAGGTGGTACAGTCTCTCGCGCCTTCAAAGGTTTGCCATATAATGTGGCAGCCAAGTCTGGTACGGCGCAGACTGGACGCCGCGCGGAGAACGCGTTGGTCGTTGGCTTTGCCCCATACGAGAAGCCGCAAATCGTATTCGTAGTCGTTGCACCAAACAGTTTGCGGGATGGAACGTCCAGTTCGGACGCGACTGGTCCAATCGCTCGACGATTGCTGGATGCGTACGATGAATTGAATCCCGGTACCCTGCATCCATCTTCAACTTCCTCATCCTCACCCAAGTAAAAAAGGTTTGACGGCGTTATGTGACCCGTTTCGGCAAATTTTTCAAGAAGAGCAGGAAAAAACTTTCTGTATGGCGAATGGTATCGGTCGAGGTGAAACAGGTGACGACTGTGAAAAGCAAGGTCACAATCAAAGGAACAAAAGAGGGGCTCGTCTTCTTCATGGATGATACCTGTTCCTTCGACGAACTGCTGGCCGATGTGCGTGAAAAAATAGAGCATAGCCATCAACAGATTTTGTCGGGGCCGCTGATTCGGGTATCGATTAAATTGGGAAAACGATACTGCTCACCAGAGCAACAGGAGCAGTTGACTCAAATTATCCGGCAGAAGGGAAATCTGGTCATCCATACCGTTGAGGCGGATGTGATTACACGGGAAGAAGCTTTTGTCGAGCGCCTTAAAACCCATTTTTCCGTCATTGTGAACACGGTTCGCTCCGGTCAAGTACTTGAGTACGACGGAGACTTGCTCCTTTTGGGGGATGTCAACCCGGGAGGAACCGTTCGCAGTACGGGTAATATCTACGTTCTGGGACACTTGCGCGGCTACGTCCATGCAGGTATTGCCGGTGACAGTCAGGTCATTATTGCCGCGGCGGTCATGAGTCCTACCCAGCTGCGGATTGCAGACGTAATCAGCAAGCCAGGGGAAGAATGGTCGAACAATTCAGGTGGAACCGAGTTTGCCTATCTGGATAATGGCACGATGCTGGTAGCCAAAATGAACTACCTGTCACGGATTCGTCCGGAACTGGGAGATAAGAAGGCTTGAGGGTTGAGTGAAGAGGAGGAACGGTCGTGGGGATAGGAATTGTCGTAACTTCTGGTAAAGGCGGCGTGGGTAAGACGACCACTTCCGCAAATTTGGGAACAGCTCTTGCATTGCTAGGACAAAAGGTATGCATGGTAGATACCGATATCGGGCTACGCAATCTGGACGTCGTGATGGGACTGGAAAATCGTATTATTTACGATCTCGTCGATGTAGCAGAAGGTGCGTGCCGTCTGCCGCAAGCGCTGATCAAAGACAAACGCTTTGAAAATCTGTCGCTCTTGCCGGCTGCCCAGACAAAGGACAAGTCTGCGGTTTCACCTGAGCAAATGGAAGAGATCATTACGCAGTTGAAGCGGGAATATGATTACGTGATCATTGACTGCCCAGCCGGGATCGAACAGGGTTTCCGGAATGCCGTGGCGGGTGCCGATCAGGCTATCGTCGTTACGACACCAGAAAAAGCAGCTGTCCGGGATGCAGACAGGATTATCGGACTCTTGGAACGAGAAAAGGTCGGTATGCCCAAGCTTGTCATCAACCGTGTGCGCTCGCATATGGTGAAAAACGGTGATATGCTGGATGTCGAGGACATTCTGGATCTGCTTGCCATTGACTTGATCGGTGTCGTACCTGATGATGATCATGTCATCAAATCAGCGAATCAGGGAGAGCCGGCCGTGATGAATCACGAATCTCGTGCTTCCATTGCGTATCGCAATATTGCCCGCAGACTTTTGGGAGAAGCAGTACCCCTGCAACCACTGGAAGAAAAAGCAGGAGTGTTCCATAAAATGCGCAAGTTCTTTGGCTTGAAATAGGTTAGGCATGGCTCCCGTCTGCAAAGGTGGGAGCCACGTTTTCTAGGAGGACGAGTATGGACCTGGAAAAACGACATCTGAAAACTGTCGACTGGACCATCATCATGATTCTGGTAGGTCTGGGGATATTCAGCTATTTGGGAATCTCCGGTTCTGCCGCAGGCGTCGATAAGGCTCAACAGCAGGTCATCTGGTATATCGTTGGGTTCATCGTACTGGGTGGTACTCTACTGTTTGACTATCGCCTGTTCTACAACATGTCGTACGTTTTGTACGTGATTGGGCTGATCTTGTTGATCGGAGTATTTCAAACCAAACCAATCAATAATACGACGAGCTGGTATGACCTCGGTCCGATATTGCTGCAACCGTCAGAGCCGATGAAGCTGTTTACCATTCTGGCGGTCGCACGGTTTATGGCGAAACGAGCAGAAGATCCGGATCGATTTTATTATTTTTATAAATTGATCCCGGTTGCCTTACTGGTAGGGGTTCCGTTGTTATTGATCCTGATCCAACCGGACTTGGGTACAGCACTGGTTTTCACAGGTATGCTCGCGACGATGCTGATTGTCGGCGGGATTCGTTTGAAGCATGTGGTGTACGTAGCGGGTTTGGTGGGCAGCTTTTTTGCTGGCATGACCATGCTGTATCAGTATAAGCAAGATATTTTCTTCAAGATCATCAAGCCGTACCAATGGGACCGGATCATCTTCTGGATGGACCCGGATTTGGAAGCGATGGGTCGGGGCTTTCAGCTCAAGCAGGCCTTGATCGCAATTGGTTCTGGTCAACTCTTTGGAAAAGGAATTGACACACCGACCCAAGCGAGCTTTGGTTGGGTACCAGTCGGGGAGAGTGACTTTATTTTCACGGTCATCGCGGAAAAGCTGGGCTTTATCGGTGCGGGACTGCTGATGATTCTGTTTTTCTTCTTGATCTACCGGATGATCCGCATTGCGATGGAAGCAAAAGATCCGTTTGGCTCCTATGTGGTAGCAGGTGTGGTTGGGATGCTGACGTTCCAAATTTTCGAGAATATTGGCATGACGATCCAGCTGATGCCGATCACCGGGATCCCACTTCCATTCATCAGTTACGGGGGGAGTTCGTTGATCACCAACTTCCTGATCATAGGCGTGGTGCTGAATGTCGGCATGCGCAAGGACAAGCTGCGATTTGACTAAACGCGTGACAAATGCATATCGCTGTGATAAAATTATCCTAAGTTAACCATTTTTACAAGTTATAGTGTTTGATGGATTGGTTATGGAGTCGTACCGATTGAGTGTGACGAACCATTTGTCAATCTCAACGTTGTACGACTTTTTTCCTTGACGCAAAAAGCTTTTCTGTAAAAAACGGTTGACGCTACACTTTTTCGCCTCGTGGGGCGTAATGTTCAGGGAGGTTTTGTTTCATGCAACAAGGTATCGTAAAATGGTTCAATGCAGAAAAAGGATACGGTTTCATCCAAGTTGAGGGTGGAGACGACGTATTCGTACATTACAGCGCGATCCAGTCAGAAGGTTTCAAATCTCTGGACGAAGGTCAAAAGGTTGAGTTTGAAATCGTCCAAGGTAGCCGTGGACCTCAAGCTGCTAGCGTAACAAAACTGTAAATTAATCTTCGGCAGATTCTGAGGCAGTCTCTCAATGGGGAGACTGTCTTTTTTGCGTTTTCTGATGGAGTTGGGCGAAAGGGAGGGGGACCAGTGCGGACGTGCGTCATAAAGCAGGTAGACAAGTCATAAGATGGATACAAAGGCTTGGCCTGCGGAGGGATGAGGATGTTTCGTGAAGTAGATCGAGTTAAGGAAAGAAGACGGGAGCGATTGGAGCGAATTCGCTTGCAGCCGCGCGATAGTTTTTCACCTTTTGTGGATGACTGGAAGGACCCGATCGAGCCTACGGCAGAGCCGTTTGCATTTTCGTTGCGGGAGGACGATCCCGTAAACCAGCGTCCCTCTCATGAAACCTGGGGCATCCAGATCCTCGTGTCTGTTTTGTTGGTTGGTATGGCGTACCTGCTATTCCAAACCTCTCTGATTCCTGTGACCTGGAAAAACTCGGCGCGCGAGGTCATGACTCGCGATTTCAATTTCTCTGGTGTAGCAGATTGGTACGAAGCGCGGTTTGGTTCATTACCGACTCTTTTGCCATCCCTTCACGGTCCAAATGCCGTTCCGGCTGCTGGAACGACGACAAAGGAAGCAGCGGTTTGGAAGCTGCCCGCGAATTGGAAGGTGGTCAAGACTTTTGAACCACAAAGCGCCAAAGTGGTGCTAAACACAGGAATGCAAGACCAGGTGACCATAGGCGAGACGGGATGGGTCACGTATGTAGGAGACAAACCAGGGTACGGCACGACGGTGATCGTTCGGTTAACAAAGGGTCGTGAGGTCTGGTTCGGTAATTTGGAAAGGGTAAAGGTGACAAAAGATGAGGTGTTACAGGCTGGTCAGGAGATCGGGACTGCCCGTGCGGTGAACAATTCGTCCCGTCACCTCTACCTGGGGGTCAAGTCGGAGGATCAGTTCGTGAATCCGCTGGATGTGATCCCGTTTGAGTAAGGGCTGGTTCGGCTTTCGCATTCGGATTCATTTGCTTTTTTGGGCGGTGATTGGCCTGTCTGTGATGACAGGCCATTTTTTGGAGGTACTCACGCTATTCATCATTGTCCTCATCCACGAGATTGGTCACGTGGCAATGGCGAGAGAGCTGGGCTGGACGGTGACCGAAGTGCAATTACTGCCCTTTGGTGGTGTCGCGACGATGGAGGACGCCTATGCCACTGATCCGCTGGATGAAATCGTCGTAGCGTTGGCGGGTCCTTTTTTAAATGTCGTGATGATGGCTGTCTCCTATTTGTTCTGGTACACGGGGATATGGACGGAGGAATGGGCACGTTTTTTTCTGACAAGCAACCTGACGATCGCTTTGTTTAACTTGCTCCCGATCTGGCCACTCGATGGAGGGAGAATCGTCCAGGCGATCTTGTGCTGGTTCATGCCGTATCGACAGGCAGCGATCTTCTCCATGACCGGAAGTACGCTATTGGCAGGACTCATGGTGGGGTTGGCCGGCTTGGAACTGAAGGTCAATGTGCTGGTGATCGGGGTGTACCTCTTGACGGTGAACATTCAGGCGTTTCTGCGCTTTCCGTATCAGTTCTTCCGTTTCTTAATGGAAAAATATGTGCGACAGCCTGATGAATACGCTGTGCAGGCTATGAGCGTCGAACCGGGGGAGACAGTCCTGGAGGTCTCACACAAGCTGCGCCGAGGATGCTCGCATTTGTTTTATGTCCAGGGGTCAGGTCTGCTTGCGGAGGAACAGCTATTGCATGCGTTGCTTTTTGAGCAGAAACACGATGCAAAGGTAGGCCAACTCGTTTAAGCAGGCAGGTTCCACTCCATTAACCAACAATCACGCATGCTTCCTTCATGCCATTCGTGCTGAGGAAGCCATTTTACTTTGTGAAAGCCGCACTTTTCGTAGCAGCGAATCGCACGGACGTTCCAAGCCTGAGGGTCCAATACGATCTTTTGCGTCCCTACGTGTTGGGAAAGGTGAGCGAGGAGGGATTGCACGATGAATGTACCGACTCCTTTGTCCCAGTAATCAGGCTCTCCGATGAACTGATCCATGCCGTAGATGCCGGTGGTCAAATCGTATCCGTACTTTTGCTTGTCTTCTTCATCCAACGGGTAGTATTGACCGTAGCCGATGGGGTGATTGTCATAGAGGAAGAGAAGGCGGGATGCATCGTCAACAGGTGGGTAGAAGTGTTCGCGGACCAGCTCGAGATCATGCGGGCGATCACGACCTTCGTAATAACGTAGCACGCGCTCATCAGAGAGCCACTTGACCAAGTAAGGAGCATCCTGTGATTGCAGGGGGCGTATTGTCAATCGGGTAGCTTCCATGGGGGTTCTCTCCTTTATGTGGTTTCTTTTCTTTTCCAAGTGCCTGTGATAGGATTACTTCCTGTGCGTCTGAAAATCCTTTTTTCGGGCAGATATTGAACGGGATTGCGGGGAGTGATTGCGTGAGACAGGTAGCGATCAGCGGGAGCGGAGGAAGATTGCGCGCCGCGTTGCTTGAAGGTGGACGTTTGCGAGAATGGCGAACAGAAAACGAGGGAACGGGTGTATTGGCGGGAGATATTTATCGCGGTCGGGTAGCCGATGTTCTCCCAGGGATTCAGTCCGCTTTTGTAGATATTGGGGTCAGGCAGAATGCGTACTTGTACGTGGATGATGCCTCGCCGCGAAACGGTGCTGTTTCGGGAAAACCAAACATCAGCGAACGCGTCCAGATCGGCGAAAAAGTCATCGTGCAAGTGAGCAAGGAAGGGACTGAACTGAAAGCGCCAAAAGTCACCACGCGAGTCAGCCTTCAGGGCAGGTACCTTGTGTATCTCCCAAAGGAAGCAGGCGTGTCCATCTCCAGGAAGATTGCGGACACGACAGTCAGGCAAAAGCTTCTCGATACGCTCACAGCATGGCTGGAGCCAGGAGAGGGTGTCATCGTCAGGACTGAAGCGGCGGATGCAGGAGTGAGCAGGCTGTCAGAGGAGCTTACCTATTTGAAAAAACGCTGGCGAGATACTCTCGCGCAAGCCGAGCAACTGTCCGGTCCAGGCTTCGTCAGTCGAGACTTGGCGATGCTGGAGGCAGTCATACGCGATCTCGCAGGCTCGGGTGTGGAGGAAGTTCTGGTTGAGCATGGGAATACCTTTCAACAGGTGAAGGCAATCATGCAAGTGTTCGCGGAAGAAAATCTGAACAAGCTTCGCTGGTACCAAGGATCGGAGCCTCTGTTCTCCCATATGGGGATCGAAACGCAGCTCCAGCGCGCGCTCCAGCGGCAAGTCTCGCTGAAAAGCGGTGGTCATTTGGTGATTGACCGGACTGAGGCGATGACTGTCATCGATGTCAATACGGGAGCTTTTACTGGTAAAGGTGGTCAACAACGGGAGCAGGCGATCACTGCAACGAATCTGGAGGCTGCTGAGGAAATCGCTTGCCAGCTCCGACTCCGCGACATCGGCGGTATCATCATCATCGATTTTATTGATATGAAGGAAGCAGCAAACAAGGAGCGGGTAATCGCAGCGCTAAAGCGGGAGCTCTCCCGTGATCCCGTCCCGTCAACCGTACTGGGAATCACAGCGCTCGGTCTGGTAGAAATGACTCGCAAGCGAGTGCGCTCCAGTCTTGCTGAAAGAATGACGGAACCATGCGATGCTTGCGCAGGGCATGGAAGAGTGTGGACTGTTGCAGAAATGCAGCATCGACTGTGGAGTGAAGTGACGTCCCTCGTCAAGACGCAGGAAGCGGAGGCGGTGCTTATTGATTTACCTGAGAGACTGTTTCGATTGATGAGTGATCTCACTCTGGAAGACCAACAGCAATGGCCAGCACGTATGTTCCTGCTCCATTCCCCTGAACGAAAACCGGATGAATACCGGATTTTATATGCAGGTCGGGCGGAGGAAGCCGCGCGATTGTACGTAAAACAATCGCAAATGACTTGACTGGGCGATTGTTGCTGTGATAACCTAATGATTGTTATGCAGATATGTCTCGTGCATACTGTAACCGCACGAATCAGGTACAAAAGTCGTCGTTCGCGGCGCACCTGTAAAGGCGAGTCTGAGTATAGGAGGTGCACACAGTGTACGCAATTATCGAAACCGGTGGAAAGCAATACAAAGTTGAAGAGGGAGCAGTTCTCTTCATCGAGAAACTGGCTGGCAACGAAGGTGAAGCTGTTACTTTTGACAAAGTTCTGTTGGTAAACAAGGATGGTCAAGTAACTGCAGGAGCTCCAACTGTTGCTGGTGCTACGGTAACTGGTAAAGTAGAAAAACACGGTAAACAATCCAAAATTATCGTGTACAAATACAAAGCCAAGAAAAACTACCGTCGCAAACAAGGTCATCGTCAACCGTTCACCAAAGTTGTGATTGAAAAAATCAACGCTTAATTAGGTAAACGAGATGATTACCGTAAAAGTGCAGAGAAATGAGCAAAATGAGATTGAAGTCATTACCGTTTCGGGACATGCCAACGCTGGCAAACACGGTTCAGATATCGTCTGCTCCGCTGTTTCCGCTGTTAGCCTCGGATTGATTAATGCTTCAGATATTTTGCTCAATAGTAATCCGGATGTTCAGTTTGCAGAGAAGGACGGCGGCTTCCTGAAATGGACCGTTCGTCCTGTCGACGACCAGTTGCTCCGTGAAAAGCAGCAGCTTTTGGCTGAGAGCATGGTTGTCTCTCTGTTTATGATCGCTGAGTCATACGGAAAATACGTTTCGGTTCATGATACTAAATGGCAAGGAGGTGTCTGACATGAACTTTCGTTTTCCTGTAGACCTACAGTTCTTCGCATCGAAGAAAGGGGTAGGTTCCACAAAGAACGGTCGCGATTCCATTTCCAAACGTCTGGGAGTGAAACGTGGTGACGGTCAATTCGTTACAGCTGGTAATATCCTCGTTCGCCAACGCGGTACGAAAATTTACCCAGGTGCTAACGCTCTGTTTGCAACAGCAGACGGCGTTGTTCGTTTCAAACGTCTGGGCCGCGATCGCAAACAAGTTGTGATCGAACCAGTTGCTTCTGAAGCGTAAATAGCGGAATGAAGAAAACCCAGCCTTGTTGCTGGGTTTTCTTTTTTACTGAATCAGAAAGTATAAATTCCTTGGAAAAAAAGATGAGCTTATCAACATAGCTGGGGTGGGAGAAGCAGGTTTCCGATCTACGCTCCGGTCTTTACCCACCGAACACAAGTTATCGCTCGCGTTCGGCGGGGCCCCGTTTACACCCCGCCAAGGAGTATAGACTGTCCGCTCCACAAAGATTCACGGGGAAGCGGTAAAGTAGTAGCCGCTCCGCAGTGAACTCAGAGGTACCGCTTCTGGTTCCCGTGAATTCGTTGTTCCGCTAAGTAGGGTTCCGGAGTCTCTCCGCCTGGAAACCTGCTTCTCCTGCGAGCTGTTGTGGTTTCTAGTTACCATGTATTCCGAGGTTCAAGGGAGCAATTGAATAAGGAGAACCAAGTTTTCGTTCTTCTTAGGCATTGTCCCACGAAGGTTTTTTCTCAAAGAAACTCCTTGGAAGGCTTCCAAGTAGAGGTACGTGGGAGACCCAAAGCTGGCTGAGGAAAAAGGGGAAATAAGCGGAAGATCTTTGGAATACCGACCGAGGCGCAAGGGAAAAAACGAAACACGCTTTTTAGCGTCCACCTCTGAGAAACTCCCGGAGACGGCTACTTTGGACGCGGTTTCGTTTTTTCCCTGGCGCCGGACAGGGATGACCCCCAGTAGGTGTTCCTATGAAGCTGGAGCGTTTTCCCCTTTTTCCTCTCCTGCACGACAGTCTGACCGAGTGGAAAAAAGGAAGTGGGTGTATTTCCCGCGTATTTCTTATTCAAGTTTGTTTGAAAACATGGTCAATGATGAAAGTATCAGGACAATTGAGTAGCGTGAAAAGGTAGTATGCGTATCCAAGTTTTCTAATTTCTAGCGTTCTCTTTTGTGGTACAATAGGACAGAAAAGAAATCTTATCGACTTGGGTGAATGAGATGAGGGACGAGCGGAGGCTGTTTACGCAACAGACAGACGAGCTGTTGGCCGTACTGAACCGGCAGCGGCATCCGTACTGAACCGGCAGCGGCATGACTGGTTGAACCACGTTCAGGTTCTGCTCGGCTATTTGCATTTGAACCGTACTGAACAGGGAGAAGCGCATTTAAAACGCATCGCGGAGATGGCTATGCAGGAAAGCATGATCGCCCGTTTGAACAGCTCTCTGTTGTCTGTCTTCTTCTTGACATTTAATGCGCTGAACAAGGAAATGCTTTTGGAAGTTGAAGTGTGTAATCAAGTGGATCTCACGAAAATCACACTGAATGAGCATGAATTGTTTCAGCTGATGTCAGAGATATTATGCACAGTGAACGATCACGTAGACCCTAATAGCTACGAGCCCGCAAGCATGCAGCTTTCCTTAGAAGCAGACGCACGTGGCGTTCATTTTCGCTTTGACCTGGCCGGGAAGTTATGTGCATCGGGATTGGGAGAACTGGAAAAACTGATACGTAAAAGTGACCAGAGTACGGTGGACGTCACCGAGTGGATACATACGGAAGAGGAATGGATATTGGCATTGCTGATTCCATTCGCGTAAATGAAAGAGGTGACACCATGTTTGTCGATCAGGTAAAGATTTATGTAAAAGGCGGGGACGGTGGTAATGGAGCCGTCTCCTTTCGTCGGGAGAAGTACGTCCCGTTAGGTGGGCCAGCCGGTGGTGATGGCGGTCGCGGTGGAGATGTGATCTTTGTCGTGGACGAAGGACTTCGTACGCTGGTAGATTTTCGCTACCAAAAACACTTTAAGGCACCTCGTGGCGAGCATGGCCGCAACAAAAGTCAGCATGGTGCTGGCTCGGAAGATATGTTTGTGCGTGTACCGCCGGGAACGACTGTCATTGATGATGATACCAAGGAAGTGATTGCTGACCTGGTAGAACATGGACAACAGGCTGTCATCGCAAAAGGCGGACGTGGCGGAAGAGGAAACACACGCTTTGCCAATGCATCCAACCCTGCACCGCACATCTCCGAGAATGGAGAGCCAGGACAAGAACGCTACATTCTGATGGAGCTGAAGCTGATTGCAGATGTAGGGTTGGTTGGCTATCCGAGCGTAGGGAAATCGACGCTCTTGTCCAGTGTGTCTGCAGCGAAGCCAAAAATCGCTGAGTATCACTTTACGACATTAACGCCAAATCTCGGGGTAGTGGAAGTAGGCGAAAATAGTTTCGTCATGGCAGACCTTCCTGGATTGATTGAAGGTGCACATGAGGGAGTCGGACTGGGACACCAGTTTCTGCGCCACGTCGAGCGGACACGTCTGATTGTGCACGTAATCGACATGGCAGGGGTAGATGGGCGTGATCCGTACGAGGATTATTTGCAGATCAACCGAGAGCTTGTCCTGTACAACCTGAAGCTGGAAGACCGCCCGCAAATCGTAGTCGCCAACAAGATGGACGTCCCAGAGGCACAAGAAAATTTGGCCCGGTTCAAGGAAAAAGTCCCGGGTGTAACCGTCTACGAAATTTCCGCTGCAACCAGACAGGGCGTTCAAGAATTGATGTATGCCATCGGAGATCTGCTAGCGACCATTCCGGACAAGCCAGCAGTCGAAGAAGTGGCAGAAGTCGAAGAACGCGTTGTGTTCAAGGCCGAGAAAGAACCAGATCCATTTGAAATTACACGCGACAACGAAGTGTTCGTAATCAGCGGTGACAAGATTGAAAAGCTGGTGCGGATGACCAACCTGAACAGCTACGATGCTGCACAGCGTTTTGCGAAAATCATGCGCAGCATGGGTGTGGACGAAGCATTGCGCAAGCATGGTGCTCGTGATGGAGACACCGTACGCATTGGCAAGCTAGAGTTTGATTTCGTGGAGTGACGAAGACCATGACAGATGTTCCATCTCTTAATCCCTTTATGACGGATAAACGGCTCCAGCGCGGTGCCGTATTGCCGATGATGATCTCTAAGCAAGTAAAGACTCCGGTTCAAGTGATGGTGGAACATGTCAAAAGTGGATACCTCGTCGTTTCTACCGAGGTAAAGGCAGAGGCAAAGACCGAATTGATCGGCTCGACTGTCCGTATTAGATGGGAGACAGAGTCGGCGATAAACACCATTGATCTGGAAGTGGTCCAGGAACAGATATTGTGGCCGATCAAGCTACTGGCACTGATTCCGATTGCGATCGGCGTGGAGATTGTTTCAAATGCAAAGCGTGGCCTTCTTTCGCCGGATGCGCTGGTCAAGGTTCCCTATAAAGTCATGGGAGCAAGACCGATAGAGGAACAGGGAGAGGCAGTACTGCTCAAGTTCTCGCCTACCCGCCTCATGCTCCGTACAGATGGGTATGTATCAAAAGGAGATTTTCTGCATTTGTCCTTTGTGATTCCCCAGCTGCACTTGGAGGTCGTGGGGATGGCCAAGGTAGTCGAAAAGACTTTTGAGGACACACAGGCGGTCATTGAACTAATTTTTACGGATATTCACGATAAGCATCATCAACTCATCAAAGATTACTATAAAAAGCTGTCCGCAACCGCTTCTTCCTGAGAAGCGGTTTTTTTCCTTTGATGTTCTTGTGAAGAAGGTATATAGTATAGGCATAGAGCTCTTAATCGTGCCTGTTCGAATGTGCAATTATCCTGATATATCAACTTGTGAAATATTGCACGTTGATGATTCCATCCGTTTGTATACTGCACTTTGTGAAAAATATTACAAATAGGTTAGACTATCGGATACAGGGTGAATATCGGCCGTCACTCGGATGAACAGGCAACGAGAAACTCAGGCCTCTATTCCAATGCAAAGGAGGACGTTTTTCTATGTCACAAACAACTACGCAACAAGCTGAAGTAGCTAGCACATCGACTTTGGCACCAGAGCAAATGGATGTGCTCGATCAGTTGATGAAACCGGAAATCCAAGAATCGTTAACTGTATTGGTGGCAAACTTGCCCAAACTGGCAGAAATGACAACGATCCTGACCAAGACGTACGATCTGGTACAAACCGTAGCGAATGATCATGTCCTGATCGACGACTTGAAGGGCGGCATGGAAGAGTTCGTAAAGCCGATCCAAGACAAAGCAAAAGGCATCGCGCAAGCAGCAATCGAGGCCAACGACCGTTCGCATGTTGAATCGTCAACCATTGGTTTGTTTGGCATGCTCAAAATGCTGAAAGATCCGCAAGTACAAAAATCCTTGCGTTTTGCTCAAGCATTCCTGGAAGTATTAGCTGAGCGTGGGCAACAAAAACGCTAAACACATAACGAACGAAAGACAAGGACGGAGGACCTACGCATGGCGAAGCATATTTTGATTCTAGGCGGCGGTTACGGCGGACTCTTAAGCGCATTGACCGCACGCAAATACATGACAGCTGAAGAAGCTACCATCACGGTTGTAAACCGTTTTCCTTCTCACCAAATCATCACTGAGCTGCACCGCTTGGCAGTAGGTAACCTGGCTGAGCAAAACGTGGCACTACCTTTGGAGAGACTGCTGCGTGGAAAAGACATTAACCTTGTCATCGACACGGTAGAAAAAATTGGTCTGGATTCCCAACGCGTTACTCTGGCTAGCGGCGAATCCATTAAATATGACGCGCTGGTAGTTGCACTGGGCAGTGAAACCGCGTTCTTTGGTATCCCAGGTCTGCAAGAGTTCAGCTTCACGCTGAAATCCGTTGAAGAAGCAAACCGTCTGCGCGCGCACATCGAAGAGCGCATTGTAGCGTACAAAGAAAGCAAAAACAAAGCAGATGCTACTTTCGTTGTCGGTGGTGGCGGTCTGACTGGCATCGAACTGGTTGGGGAATTTGCGGACATGCTGCCAGGTCTGTGCCACAAGCATGGCGTAGATTTCGCTGATGTTTCGATATACTGTGTAGAAGCGGGTCCTTCCATCCTGGCTGGTTTTGCGCCTGAGCTGGTTGAGCGTGCAAAAACAAGCTTGGAAAAACGTGGCGTAACATTCCTGACAGGTGTACCTGTAACTGAAATGAAAGAAACCACTGTATTCCTGAAAGATGGCAACACCATCGAAACCAAAACCATGGTATGGACTGGTGGCGTTCAAGGAAACCACGTTGTTGCTGAGTCCGGCGTAGAAGTAAACCGCGGACGCGCGACTGTTACGGAGTTCCTGCAATCCACTTCTCATCCAGAAGTATTCTTGGCTGGTGACAGCGCAGTAGTTATGGGCCCAGAAGGTCGTCCATATCCTCCAACTGCTCAGTTGGCTTGGCAAATGGGTGAAGTGGTTGGTTACAACCTCTTTGCACATTTCAACGGTTCTAAAATGGAAAGCTTTGTACCTGTTTTCTCCGGTACACTCGGAAGCTTGGGTCGTAAAGATGCGATCGGTACCATTGGTGCTAGCCAAATCAAGCTGAAAGGCTTGCCTGCATCTCTGATGAAAGAAGCAAGTAACGTTCGTTACCTGTCGCACATCAACGGACTGTCCTCTTTGGCATATTAATAGCAATAATGGCAAAACCCGGGAGATCATTCCCGGGTTTTTTGTGTTGCCGTTTACCCGTTTCCACTCGGGTCTTCTACAATATTCGGAGATTGCGCCATTTTTTTACCCTTAGTCTCAGCGCCAAATTGATCAAGGTCGCTAGGTTTTCCCGGAGGGTGATTGTTGCGGCGCTCCGATTTGTCTGTTTTCCCTCTTCCAGCCATTTGATTGTCACCTCCTGTGGTGTAAATCGTTTCTATTCTTTACGTAGTGGGTCGTTGTCATGTAAGCACAAGTGAACTGAATGTGGTTCCATGAAAAAAATTGGCGAACAAGGATTGTCACATGAAGATGAAAAGGTTATAATGTCCTCTATGAAGAAACAACTGTTTTTCTCAGGAGGACACGACGGATGAGACGGGAAGAAAAGTTTTTTTTGATTCGATCCGACATCCTGCCAGAATCGATCGTCAAGACGATTGAAGCTAAAAAAATGTTGGAGTCCGGCGAAGTGGATACGGTAAATGAAGCTGTCGATCGGGTAGGGTTGAGCCGGAGTGCTTTTTACAAGTACAAGGATGGCATTTTTCCATTCAACTCCATGATGAGCGAAACGATCATGACCATCACCTTTGCACTAGAGCATACGTCCGGTTATCTTTCCAGAGTGCTGACGTACATGGCGGATCAGGGTGGAAACGTATTAACCATCAATCAAACCATTCCGTTGCAAGGAATCGCTACAGTCTCCATGTCAGTCGATATGGCGCATATGAAGGTATCTAGTACGGAATTTTTGGATGGCTTGCAACAAATACCCGGCGTACGCAAAGCGATGATCGTGGGTAGAGGGTAGAAAAGCGGCAGGAGGAGAGAGATAACATGGAGAAGCAAATCATCAAGCTGGGGTTAATGGGATTTGGTACAGTAGGTACGGGTGTCGTCAGAATTATCCAAGTGCATCAGGAAGACTTGCAAAAACAGACCGGCTTGGGTATTGAAATAACAAAAATCCTCGTTCAGGATGCAGAGAAGTCCCGTAATCTAGCTTCCATGGAGGGTAAGCTGACGACGGATCCAGCTGAGCTTTTGAACGATCCTGAAATTGAAGTAATCGTGGAAGTCATCGGGGGCATTAATCCGGCGAAAGATTTCATCCTCGGGGCATTGGAGCGCGGTAAGCATGTCGTAACCGCGAATAAAGATTTGATGGCCTTGCATGGCGCAGAGATTTTGAAAAAGGCGCAAGATAAAGGCTGTGACGTGTTCTACGAAGCGAGCGTAGCGGGGGGCATTCCGATTCTTCGTGCATTGGTGGAAGGCTTTTCTTCAGATCGGATTACGAAAATGATGGGGATCGTCAACGGCACGACCAACTATATTTTGAGCAAAATGAGTCAGGAAGGCGCTGAATACGCTGACGTTCTGAAAGAAGCACAAGAGCTGGGCTACGCAGAAGCCAATCCGACTTCTGATGTCGAAGGCTTTGATGCTGCGCGTAAAATGGCAATCTTGGCTACGTTGGGTTTCCGTGTTCCGATGAAGCTAGAAGATGTCGATGTAAAAGGGATTAGTTCTGTCAGCAAGGAAGATATTGCGTACGGCAAACAACTCGGCTACGAAGTCAAACTACTGGGGCTCGCCCGCCGCGATGATGAAGCGATCGAAGTCAGTGTGCAGCCGACCATGATTCCGAAAACGCACCCGCTGGCGTCGGTCAATGGCGTGTTCAATGCCGTTTACGTTCACGGGGAAGCTGTAGGAGAGACAATGTTTTACGGCCCAGGAGCCGGGGAACTGCCGACTGCAACGGCTGTAGTCTCAGACCTGGTGACTGTGGTAAAAAATAGAAAGCTCGGCGTGAATGGCCGTGGAATGGTAGCACCTTACAAAGAAAAAATCCTCAAAAATGACAGCCAAAAGCTTTCCAAATATTTTCTGCGCATTGTCGTCGCAGACAAACGTGGTGTACTCGCACAAATCACGCAACTGCTGGCAGACAAAAACATTTCACTGGAGCAGGTGATCCAGCAGCCGTACAACAACAATGGAGAAGCTGAAATCATCATGATTACTCATTTGTCTTCGAAGAGTGACATGGACGGGGTACTGTCCTATATGGAGCAAATGGACATCGTGACCAAAGTAAAAAGCTGTTACCGTGTGGAAGGGGGAGACCAAAAATGAGTAACGATCGTCAATCAGGCATCATCGCGCGTTACAGGGAATTTCTCCCGGTAACAGAAAAAACCCCGCTCGTTAGTCTGCATGAAGGGAATACACCGCTCATTCATGCTCCGAATCTCTCCAAGGAATTGGGCGTTGAGCTGTATGTGAAATACGAAGGGCTAAATCCAACCGGTTCGTTCAAAGACCGTGGAATGGTGATGGCAGTTGCAAAAGCAGTTGAGGAAGGCAGCACGACTATCATGTGTGCGTCTACCGGAAACACGTCTGCAGCAGCAGCAGCATATGCAGCTCGTTGTGGACTGCGTTGTATCGTGCTGATTCCGAGCGGGAATATAGCGCTGGGCAAGCTTGCCCAAGCGATTGCGTATGGAGCAGAAGTCATCGCCATCGACGGGAACTTTGATGAAGCGCTGAATATTGTTCGGGAAATAACAGCGAATGAGCCAATTACCCTCGTTAACTCGGTGAACCCGTACCGCATCGAAGGCCAAAAGTCTGCGGCTTTCGAAGTGTGCGATGCATTGGGGGACGCACCTGACATTCTTGCGATTCCAGTAGGAAATGCGGGCAACATCACCGCGTACTGGAAAGGCTTTAAAGAATACAAAGCAGCAGGAAAATCAAGGAATCTGCCGCGCATGTACGGATTCCAGGCAGCAGGAGCCGCTCCTCTGGTTCACGGGCAGACGGTTCCAAATCCGGAGACGATCGCGACGGCAATCCGAATCGGTAATCCTGCGAGCAAAGATGGTGCTCTGAATGCGATCAGCGAATCACATGGATTGATTGACAGCGTGACGGATGAAGAAATTCTCCACGCTTATCAATTGCTCGCAAAAAGCGAGGGCGTATTCTGTGAGCCCGCTTCCGCTGCATCGCTGGCGGGGATTATCAAGCTGAAAGCAGCGGGCAAGCTGCAAGAGGGCGCTAAGATAGCGTGCGTACTTACCGGTAACGGTCTAAAGGACCCGAATATCGCACTCAAGCTGGTGGGAGAAGAGCCTCGATCGGTACCTGCCACACGTGCAGCTGTAATGGCATTGGTAAGCCAAAAAGGGAGTGAAGTGCGGTCATGAATGGAAACCTTGTCCGGGTCACCATTCCGGCCAGTACTGCGAATCTAGGTCCAGGGTTTGATGCCCTGGGCCTGGCTTTCCAGTTGTATTCGGTCGTGGAAATGAAACAGAGTGAACAGACTACGATTGAACTGGTTGGCAAAGAGCTGCAAGGTACTCCTTCCGACAAAAGCAACTTGCTCTATCAAGTAGCGGCGCAATTATTTGAGAGGGCGGGCGTGCCTACACCCGAGCTGGCGATTCGGGCCTCGAGCGACGCACCTCTCACGCGTGGACTTGGCAGCAGTGCCGCTGCGATCGTAGGTGCATTGGTCGCTGCGAACCAGCTGGCGGGTGAACCATTTACTCGAGACCAATTGTTTGATATGGCGACGAGGCTAGAAGGACATCCTGACAATGTGGGTGCATCCATGTTCGGAGGGATCGTTGTGGCTACGATGCCAGAAATCGCAGACGCACCGATTCCGTACATTCGCCTCTCGCCGCCCGCTGGATTCCAGGCGCTTGCGGTGATTCCCGAATTTCCGTTATCTACGGAAAAAGCGCGAAACGTCTTGCCGCAGGTGTACAGTAAGCAGGATGTTGTATATAATGTTGGTCATAGCAGTCTGTTAGTGGCCGCATTGGCACAGGGCAGGCTGGACCTGTTGGGACAAGCGATGGGGGATCGGCTGCATCAGCCGTACCGCGCTGAGCTTGTGCCTGGCCTAAAAGACATCTTGGACGGAGCAACAGCCCACGGAGCATTAGGTGCAGCGTTGAGTGGTGCCGGTCCGACGATCTTGTGCTTTTTCTCTACAGATGCACAGCGTGAGCAATTGCAAAGATTTGTCGACAGGGTGATGAACGGGCACGGCATCTCGTACCGCGTGATGATACTACAGCCGGACGATCATGGCGTACAGGTCGAAATCCATCAGACATAGAGTATAGTGGATAGGAGAAACGCCATGC
>JARDZO010000120.1 GCA_029240815.1 Brevibacillus sp. | reverse complement strand
CCTTGTTTAAAATGCTGACTGCACGAGCATGAGCATACATTAAATATACCCCTGAATTTCCGGTGGTTTCGGTTGCCTGTTCGATATCGAAAACAACCTCTGTCGATAAATGAAAGCGGAGAAGATAGTAACGGATCGCCGCTGCTGCGATGATTCTACTCGATAGGCCTTGCTTATTTGAACGTTTCCTTTCAATGATCCCTTCCATTAAGTCGAGTAATTCAGATATCTTAATCCCAATGCCTTGTCTTCCGGACATGGCATAAGAAGCTTTCCCAGCTGAAGTGTCTATTCCCAGCTCTTTTGCGGCTGCTGGACTTAGTGAGACCACGCCATAACTTACATGTCGGAGCTTCTCAGCCTGCGCCGTGTACCCTAAAATATCAAGAGCTTGTTTAACCATGGCTTGAGGATATTGTTGCCGATAGTCGATTACATTAATGACCATGTCTGCTTTCCCATAAGAGGAATCGGTTCCCGTGCTATGAGTCGACCATATGCCTTCGGAAAAGCGCTTATACTGGAAGTCCTTTTGCAGCAATCCAAATTTCCAAAGATGATAAGCAATATCTTTGGCAGTATAGGTCAAAATTCCGTTTGAACGAACTAAAACCTTGTCGATGCTATGTTCAGAATCATTATCTTCTAATTCGGACGAAGCTTGTTTCAGTACCCAGCATCCTTCAAGCTTTCCGGATGTTTCCTGATAAAATTGGGAGGTTTGTTTCAGTAAGTCGAATGCCGAATCCCAGAAACCCTCTCTAACAATATTGCTTTCCCATACCAACAAATCATAGTTGATACTGAATGCATTCATTTCCTCGAGATGTTCTCGAACGATTCGCTCGGCTACAAGCAGTCCAACCCAAGATAAGTTTTCATCACCCTCCTCGAGCGAATGAAGGACTTTTGTTCTCTGCTCGATGAGCTGTGGATTCCGTTCATACTCCTTATTCACTTGAGAATAAATATCCCAACAGAAATCGCCAAAACGTGTGTGCTCTTTCTTAAGAGGGACATTCAATATGCCTACCACAGTATCCGCTAGCTGATTACCTAAATCGTCGATGTAATTGTGCACTTCCACGTTATAACCTGCACGCTTTAAGAGTCGCACAAGAGCATCGCCGATACATGAGTTTCTTAAATGTCCAATATGAGCTGACTTGTTTGGATTAATGGAAGTATGTTCGATTACTACCTTATCACCGGCATTCCCAGGCAGTATAAAGTCTCTCTGAGCCCATTGTCCCCAGTCCATGTGCATATTGATAAAACCTGGTGGAGCAACTTCGATTTTCCTAACTAAATGGTCGATGTTACCGTCCTTTTCCAGCCTGTCTTTCAACATCTCAGCTATTTGCAAGGGTGCTTTCCGCAATACTTTCGCTAATTGCATGGCAATGTTTGTGGAGTAGTCGCCATGTTCCAGATGAGCAGGTTGTTCTACGGAGATTTTCAAGTCCTCTGTATAGTTGAGACCTAATTCGCTAAACAAGCTTTTCGTAGACCGCTCGATACTTCTGACAATCGATTGGCTGATCATGGCAGCTCCTCCTTTAAAATTAGAAAAGCCCTCGCCTCTATAAAAGAGACGAAGGCTACTATGCATTCGCGGTACCACTCTTGTTGTCAAACTCTCGTTTAACCACTCAATAAGATAACGGTCTTAGCCGTGACTTCCTACGGCAGCATTCAGAAGTCATTCTCGTGGGGGCGCTTCACTCATTGACTCCGTACCGGCTCTCACCATCCCGGCTCGCTTGAACGTACGTCAACAGTTACTATCCCAGTCATGGAATATGTTGTATTTCTAAGATAGTATATCCAAATCGATGAAAAATCAACAGCCAATTGGGGCTTTCCTTATAGAACCTCCTATACCAGCAAGTCCCGCAAGGCTTCCTCCAAATCGGTATGAGCAAAAGTAAAACCTTTCTCCAACAGCTTGGAGGGAACGCAGTTACGACCCGTCAAAGCAAGACTCGGGTCTGTCCGCATGACGAGATAAGCTCCCAGCCAGACCAATGGTGCGGGGGTAGGCGGGGCCCAGCCCTTGTTCAGTACTTTGCGGAGCGTCTTCATGAACTCCCGATTGGTTACCGGTTGCGGACCTGTGGCGTTTAGAATGCCGCTGATTTCTTCGTTTTGAATGGCAAACAAAAACATCTCGTTCAAATCATCGACATGTAGCCAGCTGATGTACTGATTGCCTGTTCCGACGGTCCCACCCAGACGCAGCGAAGCCAGTTTGGCGAGCGGTTCAAGTGCGCCTCCGTTTTTCCCCAGCGCGAATCCGATCCGCAGCATGACTTTTCTCGTCTGAGGAAGGTCACGCGCAAAAAACGCCTCTTCCCACTGTTGGCAGACGTTGACCGAGAAGCCTGTACCGTGTGGAGCATTTTCGTCGCATTCCTGTTCGGTATCCCCAAATATGGCGAGGGAACCTGCCTGAACAAAGGCCTGGGGAGGATGTGCGCTGGCTAGGATGGCATCTGTCAGGACGCGCACGGAGTCTAGTCGGGAGCGAATGATTTCATCCTTGTTTTTTTGAGTGTACAGGCAGTTGACGCTTTTGCCCGTAAAGTTGATAACAGCATGACTACTGTCGATTTCTTGTGTCCATTCACCAGGAGTGGCTCCGTCCCAATGTACATGACGGATGGATTGGTTGCTGCGAGGAGTACCTCTCGTCAGGATCACGACCTCGTACCCTTTTTCAATCAAAAAACGAGCCAAGGCGTTCCCAAGGAAACCGGAACCGCCTGCCAAAACGATCTTTTTGCTCACGATTTCATCCCCTCTCGAATCCTCGTTTCATTTCTAGTAGATTCTGTAGTTGCTCTGCGTTATATTGTACTGGAACAAACAGGAAAAAGACATGTGGTATTCTGAGCACGAGGAGGATGGGCCGCATATGACAAAGCGCAAGGTTCTTTTGCTGGGCGGAAGCGGTTATCTGGGAGCGCAGATTTTGCAATATCTCGGGCAGGATCAGGAGAATGAGATCGTGGCTACTTGCTTTTCTACGTCGACGCGGGATGAGTTGAAGCACATCGATGTGAAGGATACGTCTTTGTTTGCAGCATTGGTAGACGAGTTCTTGCCTGATGTGATCATTTGGTCGCTCCGTGGCACGGACAGCGTCGATGCACAAGAGCTGATCTCAAAAGGCATGAAGACGTTGCTGGGACATGTGTCCGAACGTTCGAAAATCATTTACCTTTCAACCGATGGGGTTTTCGGGCAAAAGATAGGTCCGTTCACTGAGGAGGAAGAAACAGAGGAGCTCGACGATAGGAATCCGTTGGCAGGCTATTGTCTCGCAAAAATAAGGGGAGAAGAGCTTGTCCGCGAGCAGCATGCAAATCATCTCATTTTGCGCTTCGGCCCGATCTATGGAAAAAATGGGGAGGGTACGTGGGACAAGCGGGTGAGTACATTGGCTTTTGAGCTGGAACAAGGCCGAGAAGTTGTGCGCACGGGAAATCTGTATAAAAGCTTTATTCAGGTAGAAGACTTGGCCCGGGCAGTAACTGAGCTCGTGCCGAGCTCTTATACGGGTACGCTTCATCTAGGGCCAGCTGAAAAAGAGAGTTACTACACGTTTTGCAGGAACATGGCGCGTAGATTAGGGTTTAACCCTGATTTGGTAAAACAAGACGAGTTGTCGTGCGAAAAGGCAAGAGAGCTGGGAATCCCGTTAGATACGTCACTCGATACGAGCAAAGCGCGTGCTATTTTGCATACAACATTTCGGAATGTCTAGAAGAAGAGTAGAACGAATGGAGGGAAAACAGGTGAAAACAATTGGATTGATCGGCGGCATGAGCTGGGAATCTTCTCATGTCTACTACCAGCTGGTGAATGAAACAGTGAGAGACCGGTTGGGTGGTTTACACTCAGCCAAGTGCATTCTCTACTCAGTCGACTTTGCAGAGATCGAGGAATTGCAGCATGCAGGGAAGTGGGAGGAAGCGGGAGAGCACATGGCTGACGCGGCAAGGCGTCTGGAAGCGGCGGGTGCAGACCTGATCGTGCTGTGCACCAATACAATGCACAAGCTGGCTTATGCCATTCAGGCTGCGACGACTCTGCCTTTTCTGCACATCGCGGATGCGACTGCCATGAAGATCAAGGCGGATGGACATCAGCGGGTGGGATTGCTCGCAACACGCTTTACGATGGAGCAAGATTTTTACACAGGGCGTTTGCGGGATTCGCATGATCTGGAAGTGCTGATCCCGGACGAACAGGGAAGGCAGACGGTTCATGAGATCATCTACGAGGAGCTATGCAGAGGCATCATTCGGGAGGAATCGAAGCAGGCCTATCTGAAAGTCATTTCAGAACTGATAGATGCTGGTGCTGAGACGATCATCCTCGGTTGTACAGAAATCGGATTATTGATCACTCAAGCTGATGTTTCTGTTCCCGTGTACGATACGACTGAAATTCACGCGATTGCTGCGGTGGAAGCAGCAGTACAAAAGGAATAAGAACGTCCACATGAGATGAGGTCGCCAGTTTCTGCTGGTTGATCTCTTTTTTTTGCAGTTTGACTACAAAAAACCATTGACCTTCACACTAGTGTCATCCTTTACAGTCTGGATTGTACCTACAACAATTCTTGTGAACAGAGGTGGACAAATATGAGTGAACATTCCTTTGAAAAAAAGTCGAATGCCTTAGCGACAGGAGAGCTAACGTCGGTGACGGTTCTCGGACTGGGGCCAATGGGTCAGTCGCTTGCAGGCGCCTTCCTGAAAAACGGTCACCCGACGACGGTCTGGAATCGCACGGCGGGTAAGGCCGATGCGCTCGTAGCTCAGGGTGCGACCCTCGCGCAGTCAGTTCAGGACGCGGTCGAGGCGAGTTCGTTGATTGTGATATGTGTGCTGGATTACCATGCAGTGGAAGCCATCCTCGAACAACAGGGAGAAGCCCTAAAAGGTAGAACGCTGGTCAACCTTACTGCTGACTCGCCTGATCGTGCCCGCGCGATGGCGGCATGGGCAGCGAAGAGAGGGATCGATTACCTCGACGGGGCGATCATGACTCCTACCCCGACGATTGGAACGTCTGCTGCCGTCGTCTTGTACAGCGGCACAGAATCAGTCTATGTGGCGCATCAACCAACTCTGTCGAGTATAGGCGGGACGGCATCTTACTTAGGCGAAGACCATGGGCGGGCAGCAGCATTCGATGTCTCCTTACTCGATCTCTTTTGGACTGCGATGAGCGGGTACACGCATGCACTCGCCCTCGCTCGCGCTGAGAATATCTCACCCAAAGAGTTTGCTGCTTACGCACAGGGGATCGTCGCCATTTTGCCTGACATCTTCGTATATATGGCTGATCATGTAGCGGAAGGCAGCTACCCGGGCGACAAGTCGAACATCACCTCGGCAGCTGCGGGAATCGATCACATCATCCATGCAGCAAGACACAACGGCATCGACGCCAGCGTGCTGAGCGCAGCCAGAGGAATTGCCCAGCAAGCAATCGACGCTGGATATGGAAATGATGATTTCTCTCGCCTGACAGAGCTGCTTCGCAAACCGATAGCGTAAACAAAGCGAGATCCCGGTCATCAAACAGACTGGGATCTCGCTTCTGAATGGTTTTCATTGGGGATTGTTGTGATTCTTCGCCTTTTTGTCATGCTCACGATCTGATTCTCCAGCCGGTCTTTGAGTGTTTCCAAAGCGTGAAGCTGGCGATTGGTTTGATCCAGCTTTTCCTGATACATTTCGAGCATTTCTACACAAAATTCATAGTCATCCGGACCGCTATCCTCGCCTTGCAGTATTTCCTCAATCTGCTCCGTGGTAAGACCCAGCCCCAAATACAATTGGATGATCCGAATCCGTTTGATGGCGGACTCATCGAACACCCGATAATCGTTTTCCAGGCGTACGGAAGAAAGTAAGTTTTTCTTTTCATAATGTCTGATCGATCGGGCACTCGCGCCGGTTATCTTTGACAATTCACTTATTCTCAAGGGAAAGGCCCTCCTTATTGTGAATCAATCAAGTCTTATTGTACGGCAACATGGAAAAAACCAGAACCGCTTGGACGAATGAAAACTGTTTGGCACCAGTGTAAAAAAGCCCCGTTCCTCTCGGTTGAGAAGAGGAACGGGGTATGTCGTAATGGGAACGTACTCTTATTCGGCAGTCGAATGTTCGCTACCCAAGTAGTCCAGCACGATTCCGATAAACAGTTTCCCGATGTTCAGCATGGAGCGCTCATCCACATCAAATTTCGGGTGGTGGTGCGGGTAGATGGCATTCAGCTCCGGATTGCGGCCTCCTACGAAAAAGAAGGCGCCTGGCTTGTGCGTAAGATAGTAGGAGAAGTCTTCGCTGCCCATTCCGTATTCGAGATTCAGGAGTTTTTCTTCTCCAAAAATGTCACTCGCGACTCTTTTCACGCGTGCGGCATCCGCCTCGTGATTCCAGGTGGCAGGATAACCAGACGTCATGGTAAATTCAGCAGTACCGCCTGCCTGTTCAGCTGTCGTGCGGGTGATCAGGGCGATCTCCTGCTCGATTTTTTTACGCACATCCTCCTCGAAGGTGCGGACAGTTCCTTTCAAAGACACCTTGTCCTGAATCACATTGTACGTCTCGCCGCCACCGACGAACGAGCTGACCGTCAAGACCGTCCGGTATTTGGTATCGATGCGCCGGCTGATGATCTGCTGCAAGTTCAAGACGAGCTGGCTGCCCGCGACGACGGGATCAACGGTGGCATACGGCATGGCTCCGTGACCGCCTTTTCCATACAGAACGATGTCAAACGAGTCGCAGGCAGAGGTCACGAAACCCACACCCGTGCCGACCACTCCCAGCGGAGCCTCGGAGGCCACGTGTGCGCCGTAGACGGCATCGACTCCCTCCAGACATCCGTCCTCAATCATGGGCTTGGCTCCACCCGGAATGACCTCTTCGGCAAACTGGTGCAAAAAGACCACGTTTCCGGCGAGCTCGTCTTTCACTTCACTCAGAACAGTAGCCACACCGAGCAAAGCTGCCGTATGAATATCATGGCCGCAGGCGTGCATGACACCGGGGATGCGGGATTTGTAGGGCACTTCTTTTTCGTCCTGAATGGGCAGCGCATCGAAGTCAGCACGCAATGCGACGGTTTTTCCAGGCTTGCCTCCACGCAGCGTAGCGACGACACCTCGTCCGCCTACACCTGTACGGACCTCCAGCCCTAGATTGTTCAAGTACTCGGCAATTTTCCTGGGCGTATCTACTTCTTGAAAGGATAGCTCAGGATACATGTGCATATCGCGGCGAAGGGTAACCAGTTCGGGATAGATGGCTTCCAGCTTGTCGAATAAATGGTTCAGCATGTTTGATTCGCTCCTTTTTTGCTATGGGTTCATGCTCAAATGTTTAACCGGCTTGGGTAGGGGAAGCAGGGAGGACGGTTGTTTTTCTTTCCGCAGGCCACGTCATGGCTGCGATGGCACAGACGACCATGATGGCGACGAGAATCCACAGGGCGACGTCATAAGAACCATTGAACGCCTTGACTGTCATCCCGATCAAGAGCGGTGCAACAAAGCCCGCTGCTTGCCCACCGAAGTTGACGATTCCCATTGCAGTACCGATGACTTCCTGGGAGAACCTTTTCAACGGCTGCAGGCCGACCGCGATCACGATAAAGGTGCCGGTAATGCCGCTCAAAGTCTCGTAAAGGATGACCATGCCGACGGAAGGCGCATTGAACATGAGGTAAATGAACAGCCCGGTGAGCAGCGCGCATACCGCTACGAAGATCTTTTCCTTGCCAGCGAGCCAACGGTCAAGCAACACGCCTCCTGCAATCATCGAAAGGAAGCTGGCGATCGAAGGGATCGTGGACAGTGCGCCCATGGACAAGAGATCGAGATGGCGTACCTTTACGAGATAGGTAGGCATCCAGCTCGCCATGCCCCACGTCACAAAGTAAATGCCAAACGATGTAATCAACAGACTCCATAGGAGAGGCATTTTCAGCAAAGTCTTCAAGGGAACTTTGTTCGCTGGATTCGTTCCTGCAGCAGCTTGGTCACGCGCAGGTGATTTGAGGTAAATCAGGCATAGGATCGCTACGATCATTCCTGCCGCTCCGATGGCAAAAAACAGGCTTCTCCAGCCGAGCCAGACGATGACCCCGGATGCCAGGACAGGGGTAATGGCTTTGCCGATGACGCTGGCAGACAAGAGGGTGGACTGGGCGCGGCCGCGCTGCTCTTTTGGGAAATGCTCGGAAATCAAGACGGCGCTGGACGGCGAAAAAGGCGCCTCTCCCAAGCCGAATAAAAAACGGATGAGGACGAGGGAGACGAGCGACCAGGCAGAGCCTGTCAACGCCGTGAAAATGGACCATAAAAACAAGGAAATCGTCAGAATCTTGGCCGCGCCAAATTTGTCGGCGAGCCAGCCCCCTGGAATCTGCATCAAGGCGTAGCCAGCAAAAAAGCTCGAGAGAATCAAGCCCTGCGCGGTCGGATCGAGAGAGAATTCATCTACAATCGGAATGATGGCGACATTGATGACCATGCGATCCAGGTTGCCAATCAACCAGGCGACAAAAAGCATGGACAAAACGATGTACTTCTGGCGATCCTCGTCCGTACGTGTCATGGGATCACTTCCTTTTCCTTGGAATCGATTTCTATTACCGAGAATTATAAGAATAATGAAAATTGTATTTCAATGTCGGTTTCTGTACAATTGTCTGATCATTAGTGTAGGTTTTTCTACCGAGCAAGAGGAGGAACAACAAGTGTCTACCGGAGTAACCAAACAGCTCCAATCGTTTTTACTAGAGAAAGGTCAAGCATGGTCCGGGCACATCTGGCAATGCAAGCCGCATCATCAGGAATTCCAGCACGTCGCCCGTATGGGACAAGCAAGAGCAGCAGGTCAAAAGCAGTCTCCTGTACTGAATCACAAGCAGCTCCGCAAACAGCCTCCCTATGAAGTCATTCCCATAGAAAACGGGTCACAAATCTTATTTTTCTATCCACAAAGCTACAAGGTAGCACTCATCCTGACGAACAAGAATCCGGAGCTGGAGGGGGTGGATTGGAACTACCTGCACCAGCTGTTCTATCAGCTTTATTGGGAAGGGATCGTGCATGAAAGGGAAAACGAGCTCGCCAAAATGATTGGCGGCATCCGTGCGATCACCTCCTCCCTTGATTTGGACAAGCTCTTGCAAGAGATATTGGACAACGCGATTGAGGTCATTCCAGCAGCAGACACGGGCATTCTCGCGATGTATGATCCACACTCCGATCGACTCATCAATCGAGCAGCAGTCGGAATGAACGATAACGTCCTGCGCTACCGCTTAAAGGTCGGGGAAGCCATCGTTGGCAAAACCTTTGCAGACGGTCAGCCGCGGATATTTTTTACCCGCGAGGAGATTACCCAGGCGATGAGCAACATCGACCGAGAAAATCTGGAATATTTGCTCTCCTCCTACGACTTTTCTCATGTAAAAGGGATTATTTCAATTCCCATTTCCGTAGGTGACAAATCGATCGGAGCGATGATCATCCACCAGAATCATACGGAGGGGACATTGACGGAGCGGGATGTTCACTTGTTGAAGGGCTTTGCAGGACAAGCAGCCGTCGTGATCGAAAATGCGCGGTTGTTTGCAGAGCTGAAAGGGCAAAACCAATACTTGTCCAAACGCAACGAAGTACACGAAACTCTGACTCGATTGTCACTTGAGAACAAAGGAATGGAAGCCATTGTCGCAGCACTGGACAAGATTATCGGGGTTCCCTTGCTTTTCGTCGACTTTTTGGAAGGCAACTGGTACTCGCGCATGCGCGGGGCGACACCCATGTTTACCATCGATGAGATTTCACGTCTGTTTGCCCATCGCCACGCCCCTGTAGTCGTACGCATGTCCGATCAGGAGCCGTACGAGTACCACGTGACTCCCATCGTCGTCGGTCATGTCTTTCTCGGTTGTCTGATCGCGATTCTCAACAGACCGCTGGAAGAGCTGGGCAAAATCGCGCTGGAGCAGGGCGGGGCAGTACTGGCGTTGGAACTGGTAAAAAAGCAGTCTCTCACAGACGTGTACTACAAAAAAACGCACGAGTTTTTCCGAGAGCTGGTAGAGACCAATGACCCTGATCTGTTGCGAATGGGCGGAGAAGAGTGGGGGATGCGGCTGGAAGATTACATGACGGTTTGTATGTTTTCGCTTCGTCATTCCCACGATCTCAGACATCTGGAAGCTGAAGTACACCGTTTGATCGCTCGGATCAAAAGGAAGCTAGGGACGAGTCGGCACCTCATCTTTGGCTATCACAACAAAGTCACATTGCTGGCGATGCTGTCCACCGCGGCAGATGTGGATAAGTTTTGTCAGCGAATCGCGGATGAGGTGATGGAGTGGGGAGACAGCGTAGGCCTGCCGCTGTGTGCGGGTGTAGGGACGGCTGGACAAGGAATCAGCGCGATCAAAAAGAGCCATGATGAAGCACAGAAAGCCCTCAAGTACATAACAGAGCGCCAGCACAAAGGAATGATGCGCTACGAGGAACTCGGAATCAACCGGCTCTTTTTGCATCAGCCTGCCGAAGAGATGATCGCGTTTTTGGAAGAGATGTTTACGCCGCTTCGGACGGAAAAAGCGAGGCAAAACGATCTGGAACGGACCTTGCTCCTATTCATCGCGACCAACAGCTCAGCGATTCGGACGGCCGAGCAGATGCACATCCATATCAACACCTTGTACAAAAGGCTAAAAAAGATCGAACAACTGCTGCATCTTTCTTTCGAAAAGCCGGAGGATGTACTGAAAATGCAGCTCGCTTGCCATTTGCGAGAGACGTTCGTCAACAAAATCAAGGAAGAGTATTTCTGATTCAAAGGGAAAACAAATTAAACGCACTTAAAAACAATTATTTAACGTGCAATTCATATCAACTTAATAATTCGCCCGTAAGATGGGACGTAGGAATAGGAAATGAACATTCCCCCACAGAGGAGAGATTCTCATGAAGAAGTGGCATTATCCTTTACTTGCGTCCTTTTTATCGATCGCCGTACTGGCAGGTTGTGGTCAAGCGCCACAGTCCCAAACAAACACACAAGGTTCCACATCAGGAGGAAGTGCAGCTAGTCAATCCGGAGAAATCACCGTTTACACGGCTCTGGAAGATGATCAGATTAAAACGTACCTGGAGTCCTTCAAGGCAAAATACCCGGATGTGAAAGTCAACATCGTACGCGACTCCACGGGCATTATCACAGCTAAATTGCTTGCGGAAAAAGCTAATCCACAAGCAGACGTCGTATGGGGTACCGCAGCAACAAGCTTGCTGGTTCTCGATCAGCAAGGCATGCTGGAAGGCTACTCGCCAAAAGGTGTCGAGAAAGTATCCGCTGAGTTTAAAGATGACAAAGCACCAACGCACTGGGTAGGAATCGATGCCTGGGAGACCGCGTTTGCGGTGAACACCAAGGAGCTGGAAAAGCGCAACCTGCCGATCCCACGTTCCTATGAGGACCTGGCGAAGCCCGAATATAAAGGGATGATCGTCATGCCAAACCCTGCATCCTCGGGAACGGGTCTCTTGACCATCAATGGTGTCATGCAGTTGAAAGGCGATGCAAATGGCTGGTCTTACCTGGACAAACTGCACGACAACATGGCGATCTACACACACTCCGGCTCCAAACCGGCCAAAATGGCAGCATCCGGTGAATATCCAATCGGGATTTCCTTTGGCTACCGAGCCATTACGGAGAAGAAAAAAGGAGCACCGATTGAAGTCGTCTTCCCTGAGGAAGGCTCCGGCTGGGACGTAGAAGCCAATGCTTTGATGAAAAAAGCGCAAATCAAGCCTGAGGCAAAACTGTTCCTCGACTGGGCGATCTCTGACGAAGTGATGAAAGCCTACAACCAGAACTTCGCCATCGTCAGTGTGAAGCAAGAAGGAGCATCTCTGCCAGAAGGATATTCCATAGATCCACTGAAGCAACTGGTTCCGCTCGATCTGAAAAAAGCTGCCGAAAACCGCGAGAAAGTATTGGGTGAGTGGGAAAAACGCTACGCTACCAAGAGCGAACCTAGGTAAGCAACGAGGAGATACAGCATGACAAAATCCTATTTATCCATACAAGGGGTCAGTAAACGCTTTGGTCTGTTTGCTGCATTGGAGCATGTCTCGATCGATATTGCCAAAAATGAGTTCGTCTGCTTGCTTGGTCCTAGCGGTTGCGGCAAGACGACCTTGCTCAGGATGATCGCAGGGTTGGAGCAGCCGACAGCCGGGAGCATGATCATAGCTGGCAGGGAGATTACTTCCCTGCCGCCTGCGAAGCGAAATATTGCGATGATGTTCCAGTCGTATGCCTTGTTTCCCAATCTGACGGCAGCCCAGAACATCGCTTTTGGGCTGCATGAGAAAAAGCTGTCCAAGCAAGAAATCGCAGCAAAGGTAGAGGAGGCGCTGGATATGGTTGATTTGTCTCCTATCGCAGACAAATATCCTGCCCAGCTCTCAGGAGGTCAACAGCAGAGGATTGCCTTGGCACGTGCTATTTCCCTTTCGCCAGATGTGCTGTTGCTGGATGAACCTCTCTCTGCCCTGGATGCAAAGGTACGCCAAAAGCTACGCAGAGAAATTCGCCGACTGCACGAGAAGTTCGGGATGACAACGGTAATGGTTACTCATGACCAGGATGAAGCATTGACGATGGCGGATAAAATTGTCGTCATGAACCACGGGGAAGTGGTGCAGGTCGGGACACCGGAAGCCATCTACAACAAGCCCGCCACGCCGTTCGTCGCTGATTTTATCGGAGCGATCAACTTTATCGAGAGCCGCCGTTTTGATACGGAACAAATCGAGATCCAAAGTCTGCTCGCTATTCGTCCCGAGCACGTACGCCTCTTGCCGCATGAGTCGGAGTGCGGGATTCCGGCGACGATTCAGGAAAGTGAGTTTCGTGGTGCGTTCTATCGCATCTACTTGGAATGGCAAGAGGAGAACGGGCAGACGACTGAGCAGTTGACCCTCGACTTGCCCGCCTCTCAAGTGAGCAAGCTGAGAATCCGGCGGGGACAAAAGGTGTGGCTGGAGCTTCCCATGGAGTATCTGCTGAGCTTTGAACAGGATCAGGCAGCTGCTGCAAAGGAACAGGGGTGAAGGGAATGAAAGCATCTGTGATGCGGCAAAGTGGCAAGTCGGTGCAAAAATGGTTGATTTCGCTCGTCGTCGTGGCGCTGCTGGCAACTGTGCTGCTGCCCTTAACCCAGCTCTTTTCGAAGGCCTTTTACGACCGTGCTGGGAATTTCATCGGCCTGAACAACTTCCTGACCTACTTTTCAACACCGGCTTTGTCTCAATCGCTGACGAATACGATGTATATTTCCGTGATGACAACAGTCGTGGCGGTCACTGCGGCCTTTTTGTTTGCGTATGCCCTGACGCGTAGCGGAATTCGTGGAAAGAGAGCATTTCGGGCGGTGGCGCTCTTGCCGCTGTTTGCACCTACGATGATGCACGGGATCGCCTTGACCTACTTGTTCGGCAATCAGGGGTTGGTCACGACGGGAATCTTCGGGATGCTGCCATTTTCATGGGACATTGACCTGTACGGTCCGGTGGGAATCATTTTGGCAGAGATCGTCTACGTCTTTCCGCAAGCGTACTTGATTTTGGCTGTGTCGATGGCTTTCGCTGACTATCAGCTGTATGAGGCAGCCGATACGCTTGGTGCCAGTCACTGGCGCAAGTTTTGGATTGTTACGATTCCCAGTGTGAAATACGGGATTGTCAGTGCTTGCTTCGTCTGCTTTACACTCGCATTTACAGACTTCGGCGCCCCCAAGGTCGTGGGCGGACAGTTCTCTGTTCTGGCCACTGACGTGTACAAGCAAGTCATCGGGCAGCAAAACATGACGATGGGCGCGACGGTGGGACTCCTCTTAATCCTCCCGGCATTGGTCGCCTTTATCGTGGACCGCATCGTCGAACGCAAGCAGCACGCAGCGGTAACGGCGAAGTCCAAACCGTATCGGATCAAGGAAAATCGGCTGCGAGATACCTTTTACTTTCTCTTCTGCCTGGCTGTGAGCGGATTTCTGCTCTTGCTCATGGCGGCTGTCGTACTCGCTTCATTCGTCAAAGTATGGCCGTACGATCTTAGTTTCGGGTGGCAGCACTTCGATTTTTCCAATGTGGCCGGAGAAGGGATGGAGCCATTGTGGAACAGCATTATGGTCGCGCTGATCACAGCAGTAGCGGGAACGGTCGTCACCTTTGGCGCTGCCTATGTCATCGAGAAATCGCAGGTGTGGAATGGACTTCGGCAAGCGGGTTACTTCCTGTCGATCCTCCCGTTGGCCCTACCTGGCATGGTCATCGGTCTGGCATACATTTTCTTCTTCAACAACCCGGCGAATCCGTTTCACGGCTTGTACGGAACGATCTGGATACTCATCCTGGCCAACGTCATTCACTTTTTCGCCGTATCGTTCATCACGGCGACGACCGCACTGAAGAAGCTGGATCCGGAGTTTGAAATGGCAGCCGAATCGATGGGCATATCACGGGCAAAGGTTTTTTGGCGAGTGACTGTTCCGGTATGTACGCCTGCGATCGTCGAAATGGCCGTTTACTTTTTCATCAATTCCATGGTTACGATCTCGGCAGTGGTCTTTCTGTACGCAGCTGATTTCAAGCTCGCTTCCGTCTCGATCGTCAACATGGACGATGCAGGGGACGTTGCGCCGGCAGCAGCCATGTCCGTATTGATCGTATTCCTAAACATCATCGCACGTGCTGGGGCGGAATGGATCGCGGCGAGAATTCGCAAGCGCTCAGCATGGTCTAATCAAGAAAAGGAGCAGGTGGCGTAAATGATAAAAGCAGTTGTCTTTGACTGGGCAGGTACGATGGTGGATTATGGATGTTTTGCACCACTGGCCGTGTTTTTGCAAGTTTTTAAAAAGCGCGGGATTGAGCTGACCGCAGAGGAAGCGCGGGAGCCGATGGGCATGCTGAAGCGGGATCACATCCAGGCATTGTGCAGCATGGAGCGTGTCGCCGCGCTGTGGCAGGAAAAGTACGGACGCACACCAGATGAAAACGATGTGGATGAGCTTTACGCTGATTTTGAGCCGATGCTGATGGAGACATTGCACGAGTATGCGACGCCGGTACCAGGAGCGATCGAGTTGGCAAACCGCTTGCGTTCACAAGCAATCAAGCTCGGTTCTACAACAGGCTATACCCGCACGATGATGGATGTGGTGACGCTCTCCGCCAAAGAGCAAGGCTACGCACCAGATGTTCTCGTTACACCGAGCG
>JARDZO010000395.1 GCA_029240815.1 Brevibacillus sp. | reverse complement strand
CACGCCTTCTCAAAACGAGCACGTACACTCTCGTCCTGGATAGGCTGATAACCAGGGAGCCATGCGGGCATCGTACCGAAGTCACACGCTCCTTGAACGTTGTTATGTCCGCGCAGTGGATATGCACCTGCATTCGGACGCCCGAAGTTTCCAGTAACCAACAGCAAATTGCAGATGGCGATACTTGTATCCGTCCCGCCGACATGCTGGGTGACTCCCATCGCCCACAGAATGCAAGTTCCGTCGGCTTCATGAATCATGGTGGCCAGATTTATCATTTCTTCCTTGGTTAAGCCGGTGACTTCTTCCGCATATTCCAAGGTAAACTTCTGCAACGATTTGACGTACTCGTCATACCCATTCACTCTGGCTTGAATAAACTCATCTGCTGCCCAGCCTTGATCGATGATGTACTTCGTAATGGCGGAGAGCCAGACCAAATCAGAGCCAGGTTTTGGATGGAGATGGATATCCGCTCGCTGGGCCAATTCGTTTTTCCGTAAATCGACGACTGCCAGTTTTTGGCCGAAAAGCTTATTCGCTCTTTTGATTCGGGTAGTCAGCACGGGGTGAGATTCGGCTGGATTCGCCCCGACCACTAGCACCAATCCAGCATTCGCAATATCCTGAATGGTTCCTGAGTCACCGGAATATCCTACCGTCCGCATCAAGGCCATGGAGGCAGGGGACTGACAATACCTCGAGCAGTTGTCTACGTTGTTCGTCCCGATAATGGAACGAACGAATTTCTGGTAGAGGTAATTTTCCTCGTTGGTGCATTTGGAGGAAGCGATGAAACCGATTGAATCCGGCCCGTATTCTCCCTTTATTTCTGAAAGTCGATTGCTGATAAAGGTAAGTGCTTCCTCCCATGTTGCTTCAACGAACTTATGACCTTGGCGAATGAGTGGCTTGGTCAAGCGCTCTTCACTGTTGACGAAATCCCACCCAAATTTCCCTTTTACACAAGTAGAGATGCCATTTACCGGAGCTTCTGTCTGTGGTTCGATTTTCAAGATTTTGCGTCCTTTGGTCCACACCTCAAAGCTGCATCCTACGCCGCAAAAGGTACAAACGGTTTTGGTTTTCTTAATCCGTGTTTTTCGCATGCTTGCCTCTACTTCAGATACGGCAAAAATCTCTTGGTACCCAGGCTCCACAACTTTGGTAATATTGATCATTGGCTCCAGCACATCTGCCGGGATCCCTGTCATATATCCTGCTTCGCCAAGCATCGATTTTTCCATCAACGCATTGCATGGACATACCGTGACGCAGTGACCGCAGGATACACAGGAGGATTGATCGATAGGCACATCATCGTCCCAGACCACTCGCGGAATTTCGCGGCTCCAGTCAATATGTATTACTTCGCTGACCTGAAGATCCTGGCAGGACTCCACGCATCTACCACACAGAATGCATTGATCTGGTTCATAACGGTAGAACGGATGGGAAAAATCGGCTGGATAAGGCTTCGGGCGAAAATCGTATTTCTGATGCTCAATTTGCAAGTGCTCCGCTGTGTTATGGACTACGCAGTTTCCATTGTTATTGTCACAAACCGTGCAATACAGTTCATGGTTTACCAAAATGCGTGACATTGCCTCCAACTGCGCCTCTTTCACGATGTCAGAGTTTGTCGTCACTTTCATCCCCGGTTCACACGGAGTTACGCAGGAACGAACTAACTGACCGTTCACTTCCACCATACAGGTATCGCATGTCTGGATCGGTTGCAGATTGGGGTGCTTACAGATGTGCGCAATAAAAAAATCGTTGGACTCTGCAGCATCCAAAATGCTTTGTCCTGGTAGAGCAGTGAACGTTTGGTCGTCGATTTGAATCGAGTAGGTTCGCTCGTCCATTTTATTTCCCTCCAAAGAAGTAAGAGCAAGATGGTATGTATCGAAATTGCTAGCGAAAAATGTATGGCTTTACTAATCATGGGTAATTTTCCCCGCACGAGAAAGAGCTATACTTTGCTTTTTCATCATGCGATTGATGGATCGGACACGAAAAAACCAAGGCATCTGCCTTGGTCACCCTTGCGTCTTCTATTTGGTTTTGGCTATTTCCTTTGTTCATTGGCTCCGTTCGAAGGTAAGCATGAGATAGCTAATCATAAGGACAAGAATCACGAGAGAAAATACGAAATTCGCGATTGGATTTTCGTGGGACACGATAATAAAACGAAGTGTCCCCGTGATCCCCAGGTAAATAAAATATCGTAGTGGGAAATGGTAATTCTCTTTAAAATATTTTACGATCAAGGAAACAAAAACAAAGTATAGAAAAAAATCTAAAACCTTCTGTAGGACTTCGTGTACATTGTTGTCCCCTCCAATGAATACTTCTACGGAAATGATATACAGCTCTCGTAAAAGCAGAAAGGAGAGGATCAAACTCAGAAGAACCAGGGACGTGTTCAACACCAATTGAAATAGATAAATGATCCATGACTCTTTTTTCTGATTAAAGAGCAAAGATATGACCTCCTTCACCACTCACTGCCATCCTCTCTTCGCTCTCTTATGCTCCATCGCCTATCTGCCTGCAAGGAAAGCCTATTGCAGATGTGGAAAACAGAAGCTGCGCTGATTACATTTTCACATGGTAGTCCTTGCTCAGTGCTTTACCTGAAAAAAAGTGCTTTCGATTTCATCGGAACGAAAGCGAAGTACGACTGCCAATCCCAGAAATAGACCGAACAAATCCAAAAACCAGTTTGAATTGCGGCTTCGTAAAGCAAGACATTTGAACATTTCTTGCAGCTGCATCGTTTCATCAGAAGCGACAACAGGTGCAGCGCCGAAATGCTTTAAAATGAGATCCTGCTTTAGGTTGATTGCCAGCTGCAGCATGTCATTCAATACGGCGACGTACTGGGTAACGTCCTTTCTGTTGTATAGTTCCACGAATTGATTACGCAGGTTGGCAATCATCGTTTCCGTATCCAATTCTTTCGGCTCGATTTCACTTATCATTTTTTTGATATTCATGGGTAGGCTACCTTTCTGATGATCCCGTTAGACGATAATCGATCTCTTCGGCCAAAATCGAATAGATTTCACCTAAGATCGAGTCTTCGTCATAGACGGATGTATGCACATCCTTGCGAAGAGCAGCTGTCAAAGCAGCTCTTTCTTCATCTGTCATGGAGCCGAACGAGATATGAACTTCGCTCGCTCCCAAGCCTTGGATGGTTAAAAATGATCTCTAAGCTTACAGACCAACCCTGGACTAGAATGTTTCGTACCATGTTTCATTCAACAATACTCTTATACAATTCTGGGTCTTGAACCTTTCTAAGTGCATCTAACACTTGCTCGGTCGTAATCATAGTCCCACTCCATCTGTATATTTTTATCCATAATTACCCATTCCCCAAATCTTATACCCTTTCACTCCCCCTTTCGATTCCTTCTAAAAGCATAAAAAACCCCTCCATAAAACCTCACCGTACGTGAATGTACGAAAAGGTTTTATGGAGGGGTAACAACTAGGCATGCATTCATACCTGCAATCTGTCCCGCCATGCATGGATAAGAGACCGGGATCGGGGAGCAATCTTCAAATTACTCCTTGGTCAATGGCCTTCCAACAATGATTATAGTCATTCGAAAGGAAAAAGCAAGTTGATAGAATCGGATACCTTTATTCATTTCTCTTGCTTTGCCATTGTATGAATATTTTTCTAGTATGAGCGGAAACCTAGATCCAGACGCAGTGGATAAAGGAGCGAATCTCATGCAAGAATTCAACCTGGAGAGCTATATCCAGGGGCTGGCTTATTCCGAAGATCTTGTAACCAGAAAGCTCGACTTCCATGATGAAACCGCTTATTTGGTTTACATATCCACGATGTGCGATAACAAATTTATCCACACTGCCATTGTAGATTCGTATTTGGAAAGCACGCAAAGATCGGAATTGCAAACCGTTCTGGAAGCAATGCCCGGTTATGAGCTAGTTCAGGATCAGACTCAATTGCCAAACAAGCTTATTCAAGGATATGCGCTGCTGTTTTTCGCGAATGAGACCTGTGCAATCGATGTCAGAAAGCCCCCGTCTTACCAACCTCAAAAAGCGACAATCGAATACGTCCTACAAGGACCTCAATTTGCCTTTTCCGAAGAAATTGAAACGAACATTCATATTCTTCGCACCCGATACCCCATGCAGGATTTACATG
>JARDZO010000119.1 GCA_029240815.1 Brevibacillus sp. | reverse complement strand
CCTGTCTTTACGTCGCAATTGACGATTATCATCGTATTTTTGCCGTTAGTTTTCGCGGATTTTGAAGACTGGCTGAAGCCGATTCTGGCAACGATTGCGTTTACTGTTTCTTCGGCAATCGTGGCTTCTACTATCGCTGCCTTCTTCTTTGTACCTGTTTTCTCGGATCGCTTCTTGCAAAAGGATAAGAAAGTTTCGCTTGAAGGAGAGGCGAAGGAGCATACGATTGTTCGCTGGTTTAGCAAGCTTCTTCAAATGGCTTTGCGCCACCGAGTAAAAACCTTGCTTGTCGCCGTAGCATTATTCGTCGTAGCGGGCATGATGACGCCGCTCATGAAGATGGGGCAAGGGATTGATGCCAACGAAAATCTGGTGTTTGCCTCTATTGAGATGCCTATCGGCTCGACACTGGAAAAAACCCAAAAGGCCGCGTTGGCAGGAGAAACAGCATTGCGTGAAATTCCCGAGGTAAAAGATGTTTTCTTCTTCTCTTCCAAAGAAAACTCGGAAATATTTATCTCCTTGCGTCCAAAGAGTGAACGCGAGCGTGACAAGGAAACGTTGACCGCAGATATCAATGAACGCCTGAAAGCAATCCCAGGCATTGAATCGATCGCGACAAACTTTGGTGGTCAGGGAACAGACGCCCCGATCCAGCTGGATATCGTGGGCGACGACTTGGAGCAAATGCGCAAGATCGCCACAGACGTGGAAGGCATGCTAGCAACCATTCCAGGCGTCGACAACATCCGCAATGACTTTAAAGAAGGAAAGGAAAAAGTAACCCTCGTTCCGAAGCAGGAAGCCATGTCGCGTCTAAATGTAGATCCGCGCTCCTTGCTGCAGCAGCTCAGTACGATGATTGGCGATCAACCGATTACGTCTATTACAAAAGACGGGATCGAGGTAGATGTTGTCGCCAAGCTCCCTGACAACTGGCTGAAGCATCCGGATCAGCTGCATAGCATGATGATCAGCAGCAAGAGTGGGGCACAAGTACCGCTGTCAGAATTGGTAGAATGGACGTACAGTAAATCTCCTGTCGTCATCACACATGAAAAAGGCGAACGCATCGTTACCGTTTCAGCTGAATTGCAAGGAAGTGATTTGGGAGCAGTTGGCCGACAAATCACAGAGAAGCTGCCCGCGCTCGCGGTTCCAGCCGGATACTCCATTGATATTGCCGGGAAGCTGAAAGAGCAGAGCGCGAACATGACTCAGGGAGTCTTCGTGTTTGCCGGAGTGCTCGCATTGATCTACGTAGTTATGGTCGCCCAGTTTGGACGTCTCTCTCAACCGTTCATTATTTTGTTGACGATTCCGATGGCTCTCGTCGGGGTAGTGATTGGTTTTGTCTTGACGCAGCGTGTGTTTGGTGAAATGGCGATGATCGGGATTATTATGCTGGTCGGTATCGTGGTGTCAAACGCCATCCTGCTGATCGACCGAATCAACCTGCTGCGCGGTCGCGGTATGAATTTGGCGGAGGCGATCGTTCTAGGTACCAAGGAACGGGTACGTCCTGTCATCATGACCAAGCTGACGGCTATTCTGGGGATGCTCCCGATGGGCTTGGCCATGGCAGAAGGCTCCGATCTGGAAGCACCGCTTGCTACCGCTGTTATTTCGGGGCTCGTCTTCCACACGATCGTGACACTGGTCTTGGTTCCCGTCTTGTATTCTCTGTTTGAAGGGGCAAAGGAAAAACGTTTGGCTCGCAAATTGGCTCGTCAAGTCAAGCGTCAGGCGAAGAAAGCAGAAAAGGGGAATTTGCAGCCGACTCAAATGTAAAAACAGCGTCGTAGGAGAAGGGGAGTGTGCGATTCCCCTTCTCTTTTCCTTTTCGTTCATCAGAAAGTTCTGTAGAATAAAGAAAAAGCCATAAGGATAGACTGATAGGCATCTTGAAAGGAGAATGGATATGGATTTGCACCTGCAAGGTAAGACGGCAATCGTACTCGCATCGTCAAAAGGACTGGGAAGAGCCACTGCGATTTGTCTCGCACAAGAAGGAGCGAACGTAACGATTTGCGGGCGTGATGAAGCTGCCCTGGCAAGTGTTCGCGCAGAGATTGAGCAAGCGACTGGCAAGGCACCTCTAGTGGTTACTGTCGATGTGACCAAGGAAGAAGACATTAAGCACGTAGTAGACGAAACGGTTCGACATTTCGGCAGCGTACATATTTTGATTAACAATTCAGGGGGTCCTACACCGGGTTCCTTCGATCAATTGAGCGACGAGCATTGGATCAATGCTTTCGAACTAAACCTGCTTAGCTATGTACGTGCGATACGAGCGGTCTTGCCGCACATGCGTGCCAATCAGTTTGGCCGCATCATCAACTTTGCTTCCTCTTCTTTCAAACAACCGCTGCAGAACCTGATCCTCTCCAACACTTTCCGTACAGGCGTGCTGGGGTTGGCTAAAACATTATCGGCTGAGCTTGGACCAGACGGTATATTGATCAATACGATTGGACCTGGACGAATCGCGACAGATCGCGTGAAGCAGTTGGATGAAATGGATGCGCAGAAAAAGGGTACGGATGCCGAAGATGTCCGTATTCAATCAGAAAAGCTGATCCCGCTCGGTCGTTACGGTCAGCCGGATGAGTTTGCACGCATGGTGACGTTTCTCGCATCACCTGCCAACAGTTATGTGACAGGACAGTCCTTCCTGGTAGATGGTGGCTTGGTACGGGCTATTTAACGATAGGAAGAAAAAAAGGTGGGAAAGGGGTCTTCGCATGAGCAAAGAAAGCTCGTTTGATATTGTATCCAAGGTCGATCTGTCTGAGGTAAACAATGCGATCCAGACTGCCCTCAAGGAAATTGAGAACCGCTTTGACTTTAAGGGGACCAAAAGCAAGATTACGCTAGAAAAAGAAGAGCTCGTCCTCGTCTCGGATGACGAGTTCAAGCTGGGACAGGTCAAGGATATTTTGATCAGCAAGCTGGTGAAGCGGGAAGTGCCTATCAAGAACCTGGACTATGGAAAAGTCGAGCCTGCCTCAGGTGGTACTGTACGACAGCGCGTCAAGCTCGTCCAAGGCATCGATAAAGAAAATGCGAAAAAAATCAATAACATCATCAAGGATGCCGGCTTGAAAGTGAAGACACAAATTCAGGACGACCAGATCCGCGTGACAGGAAAAAGCAAAGATGAGCTGCAGCAAATCATCGTTGCGATTCGCAAGTCAGACCTTCCTCTGGATGTGCAATTTATCAACTATCGATAAATGCTAGAAAAGTTTTGCTTCTAACTCTCTATATTTTCGCGTATGCATGTACAAATAAGTGACAAGCACTAGCGAAAGGGAGAGTAGAGACATGAAAGTCTTTATCGTCAGTATGCGCAATCTCATTTTGGGTGGAATCGTCTTCCTGATCGTACTGGTGGCGGGCATCGTGTTATTAGTAAAAGATCCATTGCACGTCTCAGATTCGTATCGACCGGGAGAAGAAAGTGTTACAGCCTCCTCGACTCCGATGACACAACCAGTCGGATCGGAAAAGCCTTCGTTGAATTTAGACATTCAGTTAGACGGCAGTACGGCGGAAGTATCCCTGCTCACACAGAACTTCCAGTTTGTTCAAGAGAATGGGGATATGAGTCAACAGGCGATATTCGGTCAAGGTCACGCTCATTTGTATCTCGACGGGGAAGCAAAAGGCATGATCTATCATCCGGAGTTTCTTTTGAAAAAGCTGCCAAAGGGTGAGCATGAACTGCGAGTAGAACTGAACTACAGCAACCATCTCCCGTATAAAGTGGAGTCCACACAAAAGTTTGTTGTGAAGTGACAGGTAAGCGTTCCAATTGTGGGACGCTTTTCTTTTTTGCTAACAGGAGGAATATGTTGGAAGAAGGAGAATCATACTTTTGCAAGGCAGAATAGTCTGAATGTTTTGGGGGTGCTTGCATGCTGCGTCAGATCACTATTGGAGATTTACTGGATGAGACAGCGGGTCGATACCCGGGGAAAGAAGCTCTCGTTTATCAGGAAAGAGGGCTACGTTATTCGTTTGCGCAATTCCAGGAAATTTGTAATCAGGCAGCCAGAGGATTCATGTCACTAGGGATTCAAAAAGGGGAGAATATCGCGATTTGGGCGACCAACGTTCCCGAATGGGTCATTTCGCAATACGCTACCGCGAAAATGGGCGGCGTTTTGGTGACGGTGAATACGAGCTATCGGACGCATGAGCTGGAGTATTTACTGCGTCAGTCAGAATCCACAACATTGCTATTGATAGATTCGTATCGAGATGCGGACTATTTGGGAATGATTCGGGAAATCTGCCCCGAGCTAGCGACCTGTGAGCCTGGTAACCTCCAATCTGCTCGACTGCCTCACTTGAAAAATGTTATCCACATCGGAGAAGAGCGTCAGCCCGGTATGTTTTTATGGCGTGATTTACTGGAACGCTCAACGCGGGTCGCAGAAGATGAACGAAAGGCGAGACAACAAACCTTGCTCCCCGATGAAGTCATCAATATGCAGTACACCTCCGGGACGACCGGTTTTCCAAAAGGTGTCATGCTTTCTCATAGCAATATTGTCAACAATGCCATCAAGGTTGCGGAGTGCCAACGTTTGGGAGTGGAAGACCGGGTGTGCATTCCCGTTCCTTTCTTTCATTGCTTTGGGTGTGTGATGGGGACACTGGCGTGTGTCGCGACGGGAGCAACGATGGTCCCTGTGACGGCCTTTGATCCCGGACTGGTTCTCTCGATCGTGGAACAAGAGCGCTGCACGGCTCTGTACGGTGTACCGACGATGTTTATCGCAGAGCTGAACCATCCGTCGTTTGCTGAGCGGGATCTGAGTTCCTTGCGAACAGGAATAATGGCAGGCTCACTGTGTCCGATCGAAGTCATGAAAAATGTCGTTTATAAAATGGGCATTCGGGATATTACCATCGCGTATGGGCAGACCGAATCATCTCCTGTGATCACGCAGACCGTTCCGGATGATTCCATTGAAAGAAAAGTAGAGACGGTCGGGCGCGTCCATGAAGAGGTGGAGGCGAAGGTCATCGATCCGATCACAGGCGAAACCTTGCCGCCAGGAGTACAGGGAGAATTGTGCACACGGGGATATCTGGTTATGAAGGGGTACTACAACATGCCGGAGCAAACCGCAAAGACGATTGATTCTGACGGCTGGCTGCATACGGGAGACCTCGCTACCGTGGACGAGGAGGGATACTATCGCATCACAGGTCGACTCAAGGACATGATCATCCGAGGCGGAGAGAACATTTATCCGCGCGAGGTAGAGGAATTCCTCTATACCCATCCCCACATTGTAGACGTCCAGATCGTCGGTGTGCCAGATCCCGTTTACGGGGAGCAGGTATTGGCATGTATCCGTGTCAAACCAGGCGAAGCATTGACAGAGCAGGACGTACTCAGCTATTGCGAGGGAAAAATAGCTCGCTTTAAAATCCCCAAGTACATTCAATTCATGGATGAGTATCCGATGACCGCTTCAGGAAAAATCCAGAAATTCAAATTGCGCGAGCATGCGATTCAGGCGTTCGGATTACAGGGAGCGGGTAGTACAGAGACTGCCTAGAGAAAGATAAACGCTGGGAGAGAGCTCCCGGCGTTTGGTTTTATCCGGAGGCAGCTTTTTCCGGTGCGGGTTGGTTGCGGAAGTATATTGACGGCTGATAATCTCTTACCAAGACTCAAACCCTGTGGGAATAATGGAAAATATTGTGAACAGCAACTCTTTACATTCGAACATGTCTCCTCTATGATGGTGGGAAATGTGGAGAGAGGGGCAGCATGCTATGGATATCAGACGACTAGGTCCCGAGGATGCAGAAGCATTTTCTGTAGTTAGGCTCGAGGCATTGCAAAAAGACCCGGACGCATTCGGTGATACATATGAAGACGAGAAAAAGCGTACGCTGGAGGAATGGAAAGAGAGATTGTCACAAGCATCTTCAGGAGAGAGTGGTTTTTTTGGAGCTTTTTCAGATGGGGAAATCGTAGGAACGATCGGTTTCTTCCGACATAAAGGGACGAAAGCGCGGCACAAAGTAGCGATCGTCTCCATGTACGTAAGAGAATCCCACAGGGGCTCAGGACTGGCAGCACGGTTAATGAGCGTCGCATTAGAGTATTTGCGTGGATTAGGGGATGTGGATCAGGTGCAGCTGGCGGTCGTCACGACCAATCCCGTCGCTGTCCGCTTCTATGAGAAAATGGGTTTTGTGACGTATGGTTTTGAAAGGCGTGCTCTTAGAGTAGGGGATCAGTACTTCGACGAAGCGTTGATGTACCTCCTGTTCGAATAAAAAGCCGATAAGCCGTACCATAAAAAAGCGAAGGCATGGTAAGTTCCTGCCTTCGCCTCTCATTAAATTCATTTTGCAACTGTGTAGCTTTTTAGCGGTTTGCCTCGTAAGCTGCAATTTTGTCTTCGTATTGCAAGGTAATACCAATATCATCCAAGCCGTTCAACAGGCAGTAACGACGATAGGAATCTACTTCAAACGGATAGGAGAGACCATCGTTGTCTTTCACGACTTGCTCTTGCAGGTCAATCGTCAATTGATAATTTTCACGCTCTTCCGCACGCTTGAACAGTTCGTCCACTTGTTCTTCGCTGAGGGTGATTGGCAAGAAGCCGTTTTTGAAGCAGTTGTTGTAGAAGATGTCTGCAAAAGACGGTGCGATGACCGCACGGAAACCGTAGTCTGTCAAAGCCCAAGGCGCGTGCTCACGGGAGGAACCGCAGCCAAAGTTGTTGCGAGCCAACAAAATAGTAGAGTCTTTGAATTCAGGCGTGTTCAGGATAAACGAGTCGATAGGGGTTCCATCAACGGCAAAGCGCCATTCGTAAAACAGGAATTGACCAAAACCGCTGCGTTCGATGCGCTTCAAAAATTGTTTCGGGATGATTGCGTCTGTATCTACGTTTACACGGTCGAGTGGAGCTACCTGACCAGTGTGGATGACAAATGGGTTCATTGGAATACCTCCTGGCTTGCGTTCTCATTTTTCCATTCGCGTACGTCTACAAAATGACCTGCAATTGCCGCAGCAGCAGCCATTTCAGGGCTCACCAAGTGAGTGCGTCCGCCGCGTCCTTGGCGTCCTTCGAAGTTCCGGTTGGAAGTGGAAGCACAACGTTCGCCTTCCGACAAGATGTCTGGGTTCATCGCCAGGCACATCGAGCAACCGGATTCGCGCCAGTCAAAGCCAGCTTCTTGGAAAATGAGGTGCAATCCTTCTTGTTCTGCGATTTGTTTCACGGTCTGCGAACCAGGAACGACCATGGCGTGAACGGAAGGGGAGACCTTACGTCCTTTTGCTACCTCAGCCGCTTTCCGCAGGTCCTCGATACGACCATTTGTACAGGAGCCGATAAACACACGATCGATTTTGATTTCATTCATTGGTGTGCCAGGTGTAAGTCCCATGTAAGAGAGAGCGTCTTGCGCAGCTTTACGCTGTGCCGTGGTCTCGAAGGACTCAGGGTTTGGTACTGTGCTGGTGATATTCGTACCCATTCCTGGGCTGGTACCCCATGTTACTTGCGGAGCGATCTGTGTCGCATCGATTTCTACGACCGTATCGTATTGGGCTCCTTCGTCTGTGCACAATTGCTTCCATGCTTCTACAGCAGACAGGAAGTCTTCCCCTTGAGGAACGAAGCGCTTGTTTTTCAAGTAATCAAATGTCGTTTGGTCAGGAGCGATCAGACCAGCGCGAGCGCCACCTTCGATTGTCATGTTACAAACGGTCATGCGCTCTTCCATCGTGAGCTTGCGAATGGCTGCACCTGTATACTCGATTACATAGCCAGTAGCAAAATCAGTACCGTATTTTGCGATAATCGCCAAAATTAAGTCTTTTGCGCTAACACCGAAAGGCAGGTCGCCATTGACGCGAACTTCCATGGTTTTAGGTTTGAGCTGTTGGAGACATTGAGTTGCCAGTACGTGTTCGACTTCACTTGTTCCGATCCCGAATGCGAGTGCTCCGAATGCACCGTGAGTAGAGGTATGGCTGTCACCGCAAACGATGGTTTTTCCTGGATGAGTCAGTCCGAGCTCAGGGCCAATAACGTGTACGATCCCTTGATCAGGGCTGTTCAGGTCAGCCAGTGTGATGCCAAACTCCTTGCAGTTGTCTGTCAAAGTTTCCATTTGTTGACGAGAGATTGGATCTTTTACGTTAAATCGGTCAGCGGTAGGGACGTTGTGGTCCATGGTTGCGAATGTCAATTCTGGACGGCGAACCTTGCGTCCTGTTAGGCGAAGCCCTTCGAACGCTTGAGGAGAAGTTACCTCGTGAACCAGGTGCAGGTCAATGTACAACAGGCTAGGTTTACCTGCCTCTTCGTGAATCGCGTGATTGTCCCAAATCTTTTCAAACATCGTGCGGGCTTTCATAATAATGATTCCTCCTTCGTGCGAAACTCTTACCAAGGTTGTATCATGGCAAAGAAAATAGTTCAAAGATATAATTATTATGAGAAGGATAGTTTTTGCCTATCGGGAGGTTTTTATGGAGTTACGACAAGTTCGCTATGTGATTGCCGTCGCGGAAGAACGCAGTTTTTCTCGCGCAGCAAACCGATTACATCTGGCTCAGCCATCGCTTAGCCAACAGATTGCCAAACTAGAAAAATTGCTCGGAGTGAGCTTGTTTCACCGATTGCCTCAACATGTGGAACTGACCGATGCCGGCCAACGTTTTGTGCAAGTTGCGCAAACACTGGTAGACATGTCAGAGGGGCTCGAGCGGGAAATGCGCGCCTATGCAGTGGGAGAGAGTGGGAAGTTAATCGTGGGTAGCCTGCCTATCACCGGTGCTTACGTTCTTCCGCGTGTCATTTCTGCCTTTACGAAGCAGTTTCCGGGTGTCGAGCTGCAATTGATGGAGGACACCTCCAGTCATCTGGAGCAGCTGCTGGTCAGGGGCAAGATTGATGTAAGCTTGCTGACGATGCCGATCAGCGATCCGTCTCTGGAAATCATTCCGGCGATCAACGAAGACATCTTTCTGGCGCTGCCTCCTCAGCATCCACTGGCGGATCGGGAGGAAATTGATCTGGCAGAAGTGGCGGATCAGCCTTTTATTTTGTTGAAGGAAGGGCAAGGTTTTCGCACGATTTCCTTGAAACTCTGTGAGCAGGCGGGATTCCGCCCTCGAATCGTTTTTGAGAGCAGCAACATTCAGACCGTACAGTCGCTTGTAGCCGCGGGGATGGGATTGTCTTTTGCTCCCAAGATGATTACATTGGCACCAGGAACGGTAGAACCGCCTGTGTATGTACGTCTGTCAGCAAAGCCTTACCGGACACTTGTGGTTGCCTATCGCAAGGACAGGCCCTTGTCCCGGCCAGCTGAAGCGTTTGTACAGAATCTCGTGGAGCAAGGCGTGCATATGTAGACCGAAGTTAGAGTAAACCATAGCCCAGTGCTTGTGATGATCTCAAGTACTGGGTTGTTCTTTTGCCAAATGCAGGAGTACGAGCAAGGCGACACTTCCAATTACACATGAACCCCGCGGTTATGATACACTATTTCCAAATCATTCTGGGAGGGAACACAAATGAGAGAAGTTAAAACGGAAGCAGATTTCGAACAAGCCATTTCAGCAACCAAACCAGTAGTTGTTAAATTTTTCACGGATTGGTGCCCGGATTGCCATCGAATCGATCCTTTCATGCCGGCAGTAGAAGAAAAGTATCAAGCTGATTTGGACATGATTTCGGTAAATCGCGATACATTGCCAGAGCTGTCTGAAAAGCTGGATGTGTTTGGGATTCCTAGCTTTATCGCGTTTCAAGAAGGGAAAGAGCTCGTGCGATTCGTAAGCAAACTGGGCAAAAATCGTGAAGAAATTGAACATTTTCTAGATCGTGCCATTCAGGTGGGCAAAGGGCTGGAGCAAGCCTAAAGAAGGGTACTAAAAGCAGGGAGAAATGCGAAACATGCAAGCCATGAAAAAAGAAGGGGAATGGCTCGTTGCACGCTTGACTGCTGCAGACGCTGCCGTTCCGATTGGGAACCTGCTGAGAGAGGGATGGAAGCTGCCTCGCAAGCAGGTCCATCTTTTATTTCAGCATAAAGAAGTGCAAATCGATGATCAATCTGTTCCACAACACGGCACAGGTAAAGAAGGACAAGAAATTCGCCTGCGTCTGTGTCAGCCGGAGCCATTCGGGGTCGATCCAGTAGATCATCCCGTACATGTCTTGTACGAAGACGACCATCTGCTCATCGTTGAAAAAGAAGCAGGAGTACTTTTGCATCCGACAGAACCACACCATCATTTGACCTTGGATCACATGGTCGCAGGTCATTTTTTTCGGACTGGACAGCAGGTCAAAGTACGGCACGTGCATCGTCTCGATCAAGATACATCGGGAGTCGTCTTATATGCCAAGCATCCGTGGGCGTCTGCCCTCTTGGACGAGATGTTGCGGGAACGAGATATTAAACGTACGTATGTTGCTTTTGTTCATGGCCAGCTGGCAAAAGATAGCGGAAAGATCAATGAGCCGATAGGGAAAGACCGCAATCATGCCACACGAAGAAGAGTTACCCCTAATGGAGATGCAGCCGTCACGCACTATGAGGTACGACAAAGGTATCGTAACGGTACGCAAGTCGAATGCAGACTGGAGACCGGGCGGACGCATCAGATTCGTGTCCATCTCAGTCACATCGGTTATCCGCTTATGGGGGATGTCTTGTACGGGGGCAAGCGTGATCTGATTACCCGCCAGGCCCTTCATGCAGAAGTATTGCGGTTCGACCATCCCTTTGGAGGTCAGTCCATCGAGGTGTGTGCATCGCTGCCAGCTGATTTGCTTGATTTGGAAAAGAAATTGCGATAAGTGCCAATGCATCGTTAGGTGAATAAACTGCCAGGGAGGAATCAAGAGAGGGTGGTGTGATGAAACGACCCACAATCGGCATTCTGACCTGGCGGGAAGGCAAAAAATTTGCAGAACCTGCCTATTTCAGGCGTCTTCTCCGGGCAGGACAAGAGCTGGGCAGTACCGTATTTCTTTTTTCGCCAAAGGATGTTCTGGCTGCAGGAAAACAGGTGAGAGGATTTGTCCTGGACAGCAATGGGAAATGGCAAGCTCGTATCTTTGACCGACCGGATGCAGTCTTTGACCGCTATCGTTATACCCCTACCCAAGCCTTCAAGGATTACGTGGCATTTCGGCGCACAAGCAACTTTTTGTATGCAAACAATCGTCTGGCGAACAAATGGCGCGTTCATGAGGTGCTGGATCGGGATACCAGAATGCACAGGTGGCTCCCGGAGACCCTCTTGTACAATCACTCCAACTTCGTAAAAATGCTGGGGCGCCACTCGTCTTTGTATGTAAAGCCTTTAAACGGTACAGGTGGACGAAATATCCTGTGCATTGAAAAAACAGAACAAGGCTACCGGCTACTGGGACGAGACAAGCAGAGAGCCAAAATATCCACTGTATTAAAGCAAGTCGTTACTGTCCAACGGTGGATAGATAACTGGACGAAGAAGGAGAAATACATCGTCCAGCAAGGGCTTCGCTTGCAGCTTGTTCCGAAAAGAGCGGTAGATATGCGTCTGCTGATTCAAAAAGATGGCCAGGGAGATTGGAAAGTCACGGGTCACGGTATGCGGGTCGGAGGAGAGCGCAGTGCCACTTCCAATTTGCACGGGGGAGGTAAGGCTATTGCCGTTCCCGAGTTTTTACGACCGCGCTTTGGAGAAGCACGTACGGCTGAAATCGTACGTGACTGTGAACAGCTCGCCTATCAGACGGCAGAGTCGTTAGAGAACCATTTTGGACGTATGGTAGAATTCGGTCTGGACATCGGCATCGATGTGGACGGACGTGCTTGGCTAATTGAGGTAAATCCCAAGCCTGCACGTGAGGTGTTCCGCGAGATGGGGGCACTCCAGCAGTACAAATATGCCATCACAAGGCCTCTCGAATACGCGATGTATCTGGCTCGGACCAAAGGGAAAGAGGAAAAGGAGAGCAAGTACTCGCATGTAGCGGCGAGGCGATAAGTCGTTGCCGTGTGTAAGACGAAAAGCCGGACTGATGAGGTCCGGCTTTTCGTGTTGGATAACATAATATTAATTATGTAAACTAAAAAAATGCTTGCTAAGAATTAAAAGTCTTGTGACATACGCACCATATCAACCACCTGTATTCCATTCTCGTAGATGGGTTCATCGTAATGACGGAGGAAAAAATCCCGATCGATTCCAGTTATGCGAAACCCGCATTTTTGATAAAGCGCGAGCTGGTCTACGCCTGAATTTCCTGTTCCGACCTCAATGGTCCGGTATCCAAGCTGCTTGGCCTGTTCGATGGCGTGTAGCACTAATTTCTTCCCGATTCCTTTCCCCTGATGAGCTTCATCCACAGCTACATTGACGAGCTCGATCGTATCGGGACGAGTAGGCAACAAGACGTACACCCCGATGATGACTTCCTCTTCGACAGCTACGAAGCACGTGCCGCGTTTGAGGTAACCCTCTACCAACGTTTGAGAGGGATCTGCAAGCAACAGTAATTCCATAGGCGGAACGTTCTCGAAGGCTAATGGTTGTATGATCATATCATTTTCTCCTTTTCACCTTTGGATGGCTATCGGTTGGTTATCGGTTCAGACAAGGGAGTCATTTCATGCGAGGTCATTCTCCGGTTTTTGTAGTGGAAATGGTAATGATAACATTCCTTTGTAGCGAGCATTGCTGGCAAGAAGAGCGGAACATTTTCCGGTACCCCTTCGTTGTCCGGATGAAGCAGCCAATCCAGCTCTTTCCACGCTAGAATTCCTTCTTCGACCCAGACAGGAGTAGCAAATGTCAGGTCTTCCGGTACTTCTGCGATAAAAGCATGCATCCCGCCAGTAGACTCATCTTCGAGATCCCATGAGACGATTCCTTTGTATTCCGCGGTCTCTAAACGAATGCCCGTTTCCTCGAGTACCTCACGCAACACTCCCGCGAGCGGAGCTTCTCCTGGTTCTAGCTTGCCGCCGACGCCGTTCCAAAGACCCATGGTAGGGGGATGGAAGCGATTTAACAGAAGAAAACGGGAATGTTGTTTGAGAAAACAGATCGTGTACTTGATCACGTTCGCACCACCTTGGTATGTGTCCATCTGTGTCACCCAGTCATTTCCTGTTTCATTGTAATAGACAAAGGTATATTGGACAACGAATTAAACGCAGAAAAGCAGGATATTTTCCCCATCGTCTCGAATATGCAATCAAACGACAGAGAGAAAAGAGTCCGTCCGATTCTCGTGACGGTTTTTTCTGCTTTCGGAAATAGTAAACTTCGGACGGGCGCAGCCAAGTTTTCTAATATTGTGACTGCGTAACAGTCCAGTCACATGATTACATACCCCTAATTGTTGGCGAGACTGGGGAGAGAAGGAGTGATGAACGTGGAACAACTGCTTCAACTAGCGAAAGATTACTGGCCGGTTGCGCTTTGCGTCATAGTCGTGATCATGTTAGCTCAATGGATGGTGCGCAGCTTGGTTCGTATTATTTCCCTGCTTGTGGTGATTGGGGTAGTTCTTGTCCTCTTCTTCCAATTCAGTCCTGAAGAAGTAATTCAAATGGGTCGCCAAGCTGTTCAGGCCACACAGGAGGTCGTCGATAAAACGATCAAGCCTGTACTGGACGGAGAGCTGAAAGATGCAGATATTGCGTTTCAGCCAGATGGCAGCTATGAAGTAAGGACAGCGAGTATTCGCATCGTGGGGAAGAAAGGCGAGTCGAAGGCCACCGTCTATTACAAAGATGAAAAATGGGAAGTGGATATCGGTCAATTGGGCAAAATGTTCCAGGATCGCCTCGGCAAGGCTGAGCAAGAAGGTACCACCATGTAAGATGGAAAGAACACCAAAAAGACGCAGGCCCAAGCGGTTCTGTGTCTTTTTGGTTGAAATTCTTATTCTGCTACTTTCATTTTGGGAGGGACGCGCAATTTGCTCGCTTGTTCATACGCATACGCGATACGAATCAAAACAGGCTCAGAGAAGGCTTTGCTGGTAAAGACCACACCAAAGGGTTTGCCCGATGACGTGTAGCCAGCAGGAACGGTGACGGAAGGATAGCCTGCCCGGGCCGCAATCCCGTAGCCCTGAACACTTGGGAACAGGATGCAGTCCAGATCGTGCTCCTTCAGGACGGCATCGATGCCTTTTGCCTGAGACATCTCCAGATCGTGAATACGTTGGTTCAAATATGCAGCCTCTGTCAGTGTCCCGCTTGTCGCATCCGAGCGTTCCAGCAAGACTTGGCCAAAGCGCAGGGCTTGTTCTTCGTGCTCACGGTTGAATGCAATCACATCTGACAATGTTCGAATGGGGGAGGAGGCAGGAAGTGTTTTTAAATAGGCGTTTACTCCTGACTTGAATTCATGCAGGAGAACATGTGGACCCCATTCTGTATGTTCACAAGGAAGAGTCACGGAATCGATGACGGTAGCGCCTGCTGATTTCAATTGGGCGATGGCAGCTTCGTACAGGCTTTTTTCATCTGCCTCGCATTTTTCCAGATAGTGCGAGCGGATGATCCCAACCCGAGCACCTTTCAATCCATCCGCATCGAGGAATGGCTGGTAGTCAGAATGGGCGAGACCGACACTTTTGCCTGTGACTGGATCCTGCTCATCTACACCAGTGAGCGCACCGAGCAGGATGACTGCATCTTCTACTGTGCGAGCCATGGGGCCAGCCGTATCTTGACTGGTCGAGATCGGAATAATACCACGACGGCTGATCAGGCCGACTGTCGGTTTTATCCCGACCACAGAGTTGCGGATAGAGGGATGCAGAATCGAGCCGGATGTCTCGGTTCCCACTGCTACCACCGCAAAGCCGGAAGCGATGGCAGATCCTGATCCTGAGCTGGATCCGCCGACGTCAAAATGGCCAGGCCCATATGGATTGAGCACTTGTCCACCACGGGAGCTGTAGCCATTTGTCATATGATCGGACATGTAGTTTGCCCATTCGGTTAAGTTCGTTTTCCCTAAAATGACGGCCCCTGCTTCGCGAAGGCGAGTAGCCACGAACGAATCGGCTGAAGCATAGGAGTCTGCGAGTGCGAGCGAACCCGCGGTAGTATGCATTTGATCATGCGTAGCGATATTGTCCTTGATTAGGACAGGAATTCCATGGAGAGGTCCCCGACTGCCTTTTTCTGCTCGTTCACGATCGAGTGTGTCTGCGATATGCAAGGCATCCGGGTTGATTTCACTAATGGCATTGACTGCGATCCCTTGTTTGTCAAATTGGGCAATCCGTTTCAAAAAGGAGAGGGTTAACTCTCTCGACGTAGTGGTGCCTTGTTCCATTGCATGTTG
>JARDZO010000394.1 GCA_029240815.1 Brevibacillus sp. | reverse complement strand
CCCCGGTTCTAACCGGGCACCAATATGTTGTTGGGGCCCCCGCAAAGTACTCGGTGTTGCTTGTGGGGAAGTTAGGTGACCCGTAGGGGATTCGAACCCCTGTATGACAGCGTGAAAGGCTGCTGTGTTAAACCGCTTCACCAACGGGCCAAGATGGCGGATGGAGTGGGATTTGAACCCACGAGACGGGTCGACCCCGCCTACACGATTTCCAATCGTGCTCCTTCGGCCGCTCGGACATCCATCCATCTGACATTCGCCGATAAGCTCGGCAAGAAATAATCTACCATACCTCGCCTATGTTTTCAAGTACTGTTTCAAAAGTTATTTACTGTTGAAATCTAGTAACAACAAAGCGTCTCCTCCTTGCCCTTTTTTCTTACACGATTTTGTGTGAAATAGGTCATGCTGCCTAAAGCATTCCAGCTCCCACCCCAATAATCTAAAAGTAAATCTAAATGGTGTGGTGATGACGAGTGGGCAAAAGCAAGCGTCGAGCAAGACAATTTCCATGTCTGTATGGAAACTGGTGCGGGCCAGGTTGCTCAGGGCCGGGGGCACCCATTGACGACATTGACCGTTGCTGTAAAAGGCACGATCGCTGCTACGAAAAGCGCGGTTATTTTTCCTGTAGCTGCGATCGTGAGTTGCTGAGATGCCTTTCCAGCCGAAAGCACGATCTTTCAACAGATAAAGGACGGGTTTCCGCCATGATCTCCTCTTATTTCACACGCAGTAAATGCATTCCAGACAACAGATAGAGCCTATTGACAGAATAATTCTTTTAGTTAAATTTCATTCAAAAATTAGTAACAACTTGGACATGATACTGCCACAAATTGTATGCAATTCCCAGTAAAAATTTGGTACTCTATTGTATGTCCAAGGAGGGTACACACCGTGGAATTGCACTTACGTACGAACGCCAGTATGGCATTGGCGTTAAAGAGAGAAATCATATGTCATGGAATTTCTCAGTTCTATTTGCTTCCGTTTGAAAATGATCAGGTAGAATTCATATTCCTTGCGCTTTCCGAGCACCAGAAGAAGCTGCTGTCATATACGTTGAGAAACTACAGCTACGCCCTAACATATCTAGCATAGTCACAGTCACGATCATTTTCTCCCCACCACAGGGGGGATTTTTTTTCGTTCCTCGTATTGAGGTTTTCCTATTCTATTCCTTCCAGCAAGCCTTTTCTGCGAACAACATCTGGTGTGATGCTGGAAAGCTCGTTCAAAAACTGAATTTGGAAGCTTCCCGGGCCATCTTCTGCAGTCTTTTGCGCTGCTTGCTCTGCGGCAACACCATAGCACACCAAAGCCGCAGCACCCGCGAATAGGATGTCATCGTCTACCGTTGCAAAAGCTCCCATGACGGATGTGAGCAAGCACCCTGTACCCGTTACTTTGGTCAAAATCGGATGACCGTTGCGAATCTGGTAGGTACGTTCTCCATCTGTGATGACGTCCACTTTCCCCGTAATCGCTACGATCGTTCCCAGTTTCTTTGCAGCCATCTTCGCCAGTGCGACGACGTCTCCTTTTCCTTCGCCTGCGTCGACTCCTTTGATCTGCCAAGATTCCCCTACCACATGGGATATTTCCGCCGCATTCCCTCTCACAATCGCTGTCGCTACTTCCTTCACTATTGTCTGAGCGGTCTTCGTTCGATATGGTGTGGCGCCCGCGCCGACTGGGTCAAACAAAACGGGGACTCCGTTATCATTTGCGGATTTCCCTGCGATCAGCATTGCTTCCACTACCTGCTCGTCCAGCGTTCCCATATTCAATACGAGCGCACCCGCAATTCGTGCCATGTCTGCCACTTCTTGTTTGGCATACGCCATTACTGGTGATGCTCCCAGTGCAAGAAGCCCGTTTGCCGTAAAATTGGTCACGACCACGTTGGTGATGTTATGGATTAACGGATTTGCTTCACGTACCTTCTCCAGTAATTGACCGACTCTCTCCATGTTCATAAGAAATGCCCCTTTCTCCAGTTGCTTTAGGACTCGGGAATCATTTTATGTATTTCCAAAACCTCTCCCAGCTCTGGATGATCCCGCTTCACCCCTATGATGATATAGGATCTGTTCACAGGAGGCAATTGTCGCGTACTTCCCATGACCGCGGATTTCCGACCGTCTGTTTCTACTACTTGACCATGAAAATACGGATGTCCCGTTCCCCCCTGAATGATCTCGTACTGTTCCAGGATTCCTGTGAGCTTCGTCCGTTCATCGTCGTATTCGATTTTGTTTTCTTCTACCCATTTCTCCTTGAGTTCATCTACTGAAAGCTCCTTCCATCTATCCAGGAACGCCCAGTCATTGGAGTGTGGAAAAAGATGTTTGGTTTCCTCTAAAAATTCATTGTATTCCGTATGTAATTGATCTACATAATCGTCTACCTCTTCGGAAATGACTCGAATGGAGTCCTCCCCGCAGGTATGAATGTGATGGGCAAGGAACTTGAAGGACTCGATCATATCGAAGTTCCCCCAGCCCCAAGCCTGTTCGCCGAATACTCCCCCCCGGGTTCGACATTTTTGGCATGTGAAGTAATAGTATGTAGGCATATGTTCCCCTGTCTCCCTTTTTCGTCTCTATTCTGGTATCGGTTGTTCCTGTGATGGGATTTATGTTACATTCGGACCTATTTTTTACATAGAGAAGAGCTTTTTCTGGCATTCTTTTCTCCCTCTATTGCCTGATTCGCCCCCACCATGGAGTCTCCCTGCATCGCATTCCCTATGATTTTAATAAAGCAATCAGGATGATGTGCCTAGTTTTCATACGAATCAGAAGAACGGGGCTCGTATTTCTCCATTGTATAGGTAAATAGTCGACGTTCAAACTTTCCTTTGGCCCCAATCAGCTGGTACCACGTTTCTCCAATTAACAAGTCCGTTGAAAAGTCTTTCTCTAAAAAAGATTGCACCCTGTCACGCACCGTTTGCTCACTATTTTTCCTTTCCTTCCAGGAGAGGGCCAGAACAAAATACATTTTTTCATCATCTATTTCCAACAGTTCCAGTCGAACCAAGCTCTTCTTTTTTGCGTTGAGCTCCGCCACCACCTTTTTCAAACTGTGTTCTGCGTCCACGTGAAACTTGTCCGCTTCTTTCCAGCTCGAAATACAGGAGTCATACAATGAGAACGTGAGGATGTAGTGACTCGCGTAATCCTCTGGGACGAATTCTTCTTCTATCCCTTCCTCTTTTTCACCCTTGGGGACGACCACAAATTCCTTGTAATGACCAAAGAAATTTTCGCTCATAGCTGTTCCTTTCTGTCACCTGTAGCGATCACAAATATGACTTCTGGTTGGGTTTGTTAGGTATTATCTGCTTGGCAAGCGGATTCTACGGTACCAATATTTGTACAAAAAGACCTTGCCCAGATGCAACCGGCAAGGTCTTTCGCGTTCTTTTTCTATTTGCATGTTGTTCAACATTATTCTTCACGTTATCTGTGCGTCATGGATACGTTGCCATGTCCATGACCCTCTTCGTTTACCTCGACGGCTGCTCCCGATTCGACTGTCCACGTAATGACGCGACTGGAAATGATAACTGCCAAAATGGTAAAGATCATTTCTTTTACAGGTACATACCAGAACGACAGGGTCAGTACCAAAGCATCCAGTAACAGAAAAATGGTACCGATCGACAACCCGGTGTACTTACTGAGCAAGAGAGACAAAATATCGTCTCCACCTGTTGCGGCGCCATACCGCAGCACCAATCCCGTACCCAATCCAGTCAATACACCGGACAAGATGGACGCGACGGGCATCATGCCGCTCAAGTCGATCACAATCGGTGAGAATCGCTCAAACAGATCATAAAAAACGGTAAACGAAAGAGTTGCGAAAATCGTATCCCAGATGAACTGACGTCCTCTCACAAGCCACGCCACCAAAAACAGTGGGATATCAAGCAGTAGCATCATCGTCGCTGGTGACAGGTCAAAAGCGTATTTTGCCAATAGCCCCAGGCCGACGAACCCACCTTCAGACAAGTGGTTCTGAAAGTTAATGTGAAAATAAGTGAAAGCTAACAAACACGCTCCAAACAAAATCAAACCGTAACGTTGGGTTACTTGCAGCGCTCTCCTCATCATGAATTCCTCGCATTTTTGTCGGTTTTGGCACAGACGGCCAACCGACTAAGGAGGAATTTCGCAAGTATAAGTCGCTAC
>JARDZO010000393.1 GCA_029240815.1 Brevibacillus sp. | reverse complement strand
CAATGGCTTGCGCGGTTTGCGATGCTTTTTAAACATCATGCGTACCTCCAATGTTGGATAAGGTTCATCCATTGTAGCAAAACATCGGTAGCAGGTTAAGGACTTGGCATCGATTAAAAAGACTGGCACAATAAAAGAAAGCCAAGCTAGGAGCTAGGAGGATCCATGAAAATCGCATTGCATCACATTGCTTACCAAATCGGATATCACCCAATCGAGATGGCCAGGCTGGTATATGAAGGGGAAGTGACAGGAGAGGTCCCCGACAACAATCCGCAGTCAAAGGATGCCTGGGTCGATCTGCATTCCTTGAGGAACTTCATACAGTGGAGACGCGATCAAGGTAGAATAGATGGGATGTTTTACGACAAAGCCATTCGCCACATTGACAAACACTTGCGTCGCTAGAAGAGGATACTGGAAAAGGGGAAGCTATCATGAATACGATTTATTGCTTAGTGGCAAAAGGATATTGGGAACAGTGGGAAGGACGGGAGCATTATCTCCCGCGTGACTATGAACAGGAAGGATTCATCCATGCGACAAAAGGGGATGACCTGCTTGGGAAAGTCGCAGATCGTGTATATGCTGAATATGAGGGCGAATTGTATGTGCTCGTCGTGGATGAAGACAGGTCGTCTTCTCCCATCAAATATGAGCAAGCAAAGGACGGATTGCTGTACCCGCATATCTATGGACCGCTGAACCATGATGCAATCGTTGACGTGAGAAGGATGCAACGCACGGACGGGCATTGGGGTATTGCAGCAAGTATCCGCTAGGTCTATTACCAGTTAAACCATCGTAACAGGTCTAGTACTTCCTGCCGTTTCTCTTCCGGCAGCTTGTCGAGCCTGCGTAGGAGCAGTCCGATTCGCAGTCGTTGCTCATCTTCTGTTTCTCGCTGTTTTTGATCCGTCATCCGCTGGCGCTTGAGACGGACAGGGTCGGTCTCGGATATGATCTTGAGTAGCTTGCGTTCGAGTAAATCGAGAGATGCCATCTGTGAAACCCTCTTTGCTTCGTGTCTTTTCGTAATTTGTATTATAGCACGGCATTACCTTTACATAAATCATCCATGAATGGTGCACAATGGTATAGGTGCATTCACCACGATATCATGTTGCGAAGGAGTGCTAGTAGATGGCAAAGCCGGATGATCGTTCTGACAACGTAGAAAAACTGCAGGAAATGCTGCAAAACACAGAAGAAAGCATTCGCGAATCAGAAGATTACTTATCCGCTCACGCAGGTGAGGTTTCAGCGGAAGAAAAGGCGAACATTGAAGCGAAAAACCAACGCCGCGAAGAAAGTATTGAGGGTTTTCGTTCGGAAATCAAGGACGAAAGCTCCCAAAGCTAATCATGCAAAGAATGCGCCTGTTGCCACCATGCGACAGGCGTTTTTTCTTAGAAGTGCAACAACACATGATTTGTTTTGCGAAACGTGGTAATCTGTTAGAGGAACAAATTGAAAAAAGAGGAGAAAGACTATGAAACGACCAGAGGATACACGCGTCGTTGTCGGCATGTCCGGCGGAGTCGACTCCTCCGTGACGGCTTACCTGCTCAAGCAACAGGGATATGACGTCATCGGCATCTTCATGAAAAACTGGGATGATACCGATGAATTCGGCCACTGCACGGCGGAAGATGACTTCCAAGACGTTCGGCGCGTCTGTGAACAAATCGGTATTCCATATTACACAGTCAATTTTGAAAAAGAATACATGGATAAAGTATTCCAGTATTTTTTGGATGAATATAAACGAGGACGTACCCCTAATCCGGATGTCATGTGTAACCGTGAGATCAAGTTTGGAGAATTGCTCTCCAAAGTAAAGGATTTGGGCGCGGATTATATCGCTACTGGACACTACGCGCAGGTGAAGGAAGTAGAGGGCGAGTACAAGCTGATTCGTGGGGTAGACTCTAACAAGGATCAGACCTATTTCCTCAATGTGCTGGGTCAGGAGCAACTGTCTCGAACCATGTTCCCGATCGGCCATATGCCAAAAGCACAAGTGCGAGAAATTGCAGAACAAGCAGGACTGGCGACAGCGAAGAAAAAAGACAGTACCGGTATTTGTTTTATCGGTGAAAGAAATTTCCGTGAGTTTTTGCAAAACTACCTGCCAGCCAAGCCGGGTAATATCGAGACCGTAGAGGGTGCCGTGATTGGACAACACGACGGATTGATGTACTATACGCTGGGCCAACGCCAGGGACTGGGTATCGGCGGAGGGCATGGTACCAGTGGACAACCTTGGTTCGTGGTCGACAAAGACCTGAAACGCAACGCTCTGATCGTGGGAGAAGGCTCTGATCATCCACGTCTGTACTCTACCAGCTTGATCGCGACTGATGTGAGCTGGGTAAGTAATCAGCAGCCTGCTTCATCCTTTACGTGTTCCGCCAAATTCCGCTACCGTCAACCAGATCAAGGAGTCACCGTTCATCTGCGGGAAGGCAGCACTGTCGAGGTCGTATTTGAAAAGCCTCAAAAAGCAGTAACGCCAGGTCAAGCTGTCGTTTTCTACGATGGAGATTTCTGCTTGGGCGGCGGGACAATTGATCAAGTCACCTTGATGGACAAATAGAACGTAAGATTGACGGGGGTAACGCGGTGGATCCAGCGAAGAAGTCAAAAATCATCATTGTTTCTTTTGTAGTAGCAGCTCTCCTTCTGGGATTTTTAGCATTTAAGGGCATGTCAACGACTGGACAAGAGCATATGGCTATTATCAAGAAAGTGATTCAGGATAAAGGCGGTGTGATCGTTGCGGGTGGAGTGACAGCCGTTCCTGTAGACGAGAGTCCATTTGAACGAGGCGGGAAAGGTAATACCATCTATAAAATTGATTTTACGAAAGATGGAAAGCCACTTACCGCGTGGTATCGTTCTGAAAACCATTCCTCCATTCTCAAAGAGCCGGAAGAGTGGATTCTTCCCTAAATCAGTGAAACAAAATAGGAGAGTGAGGGTTGACGATGACTGAACAACTTGCCGGACTTCTTGAGCTTGCCAGGCTCATACAACGTATTGAACCAAATCTGGCGGGAGCTTCTTTGAGCATTTTAGCTCATGACAACAAGGATGAAATTGCCAATCAACTGCTAGAAGGTTTTGGTGTCCGCATTCCTGTTCAGCACAGTTCAGGAGAGTATGCCAATCATCTGGCTGTCCTTCGTGTGGGCAGCACGAAATACACATTTGCTCAAGATTGGCGCGAGGTGTATATCAGTGAAATCAATTACTGCGCGTGCCGCATTCCAGCAGGGGCACATGGGCTACTGGTACACCATGTGGACTATCCAGGGGTTATTTCTGATGTCTCGCGTAAATTGGCAGATCATGAAATCAACATTTCCAAGCTGAATGTGTCTCGGGAACAAAAGGGAAAAAACGCTTTGCTCGTCTCTGTGACGGATGAGGAAATTACTCCTTCAGTCGTTACCGCGATCGAGGAATTACCGCAGATTACCAAAGTTGTTTCCCTTCAATAATCCGTTTTCCGTATTTGAATTGCGCACCGTCCGCAAGCTCGCGGGCGGTTTTCTCTTTTTGTTTGATTCTACAAGAATTGACAAGATTGGAATCTATTTGAATTGCACATTTCCGTAACAACTAGTACGCAGAAACTCGCTTCTATCTATTGACTGCTACGACATGTTGATGTAAAGTAAGTTTTACCAACTACATATTGATGCGGATAGGTGTCTAGCTACGAAATATTGGCAGACTTAATAGGGAAGTCGGTGCGATTCCGACGCGGTCCCGCCACTGTAACAGGGGAGCTCCATTTGACCATTTTTGCCACTGATCGACACGATTGGGAAGGCTGAATGGAGCGGTGATCCTAGAGCCAGGAGACCTGCCTAACCGATAACACGAGTAAACCTACGGGAGATAGGGGAAGTGTTCGAGCGCTCGGTTCGCAAATGCGAGTCGGTAGATCTTTGGATTCTTTGCGCATTCGACTTTCTACTTACAGTCGAATGCGCTTTTCTATTGCAGGATCAGGAATGAAAGGATGAGGGGACATATGCTCATCGCGTACGATTCCAAGACAGGGAACGTTCGGAGATTTGTAAACAAGCTAAATCTGCCCACTGTGGAGATTGATGCACAGATGGTGATCGAGGAACCGTTTGTCTTAGTTACCTATACGACTGGTTTCGGACAGGTTCCTGAAAAAGTGGCGTCGTTTCTCCAACGAAACCACTCGTATAT
>JARDZO010000392.1 GCA_029240815.1 Brevibacillus sp. | reverse complement strand
CTGATGAAGAGTTGTCCGGCAATCTCTTTGGTTGTCTTATCTTGGACCAAGAGTTCAAACACTTCTCTTTCGCGATTCGTTAACAACGGCTTGGTTTGGTCGCTACCCTTCAATCGTGCCACCCCTCCTTGTGGGCTCTACAGGAACAAGGTTGAGGGATTACAGAGTCACCTTATCCTATGATGGGGGGTGGGTGATGGTGCCGGAATTTCAAGGATTTTAGGCTTTTGCCATACATCCTATTCAAAAAATGGGCAATGGGTTCCGAACACCTACATCTCTGCTGTCTCATTTTCGAGAACCATGTTTGGGAGCCTTAGATTCGTGCGATTTCAATTCTTGGTAAACTTCGGCAGGCGTCGCGAACACGTTGCATTCCAGGACGACGATGGCCGCCAGTGAAAAGGAAGCTGGCGTCGGAACCCAAGGCCAACACCGCCCCCGACACTTCAGTCTATTCAGCTGACACCTATACTGCTCCCGTTCTTTTTCACTTCTTTTCAACCTTGTTTAACGCTCCTCATACAGAAAAAACCCCGGATCCAGTATGATCCAGGGCTCTGCTCCTAAATAAATGGCGTGCGATGGTAAGTCTGCTCGAATTTTTCCCGGAGTCCTTTTGCCAAAAGTGTAAAGGAACCGATCGCCCAGACAAACGCCACCAGCGGCGTGAGAAAGATCCATGTGTAGTTGCTGTAAACAAAACCTCGGTATGATCCCAATAAACCAGCCCACTCATGAGTGATGGAATGGTACAGAACGGGGTCCATAGTCATTTTAGTGCCACCGACGAACAGGTCAAACATTCCTAAAAGCCCCATCAACGTCATGATCGCGACCATCTCCGTCACGAGGATGATGATGAGCTGCTCTTTTAAGTGGGGCAAAATATGACGAAAAATAATCTGTTCACGTCCTGCTCCAAGTGATGTCGCTGCCAGTACATATTGGGTTTCCTTGATTTGCTCGGTCTTTTGCCGAATGGAGGATGCGACACTCGGTGCTCCTAACACAGCGACTACACCGATAAAGAGTGCTACCAGCGTCGATGTGGGCATGAGCGGGTTGATGCTCACACCTTTGATCAGAAAATACACAGGGATGAAAATCGGCATATAGCTCCAGGCATTTTCGATGGCCATCCACCAGCGCTGAGGCTTGTCCTGTACACCAATATATAACCCGATTCCGGTACCAATGACCAATCGAACCAGGGCAACCGCTAACGTCACAAAAACCGTATAAGGAGCTCCATGCAACAAGAGGGTCAGCATGTCGTAGCCCCACTTGTCCGTTCCAAATACGTGCTCATCTGACGGTGGCAGCGGCGGGGAAATGATCATCGTCTTGCCGCCTATCACCTCGTTACGCAGCTTTTCTTGGAAATCCAGTTCGTACGGAGCCACATAAGGTCCAATCACTCCGACGATGACCAGGAACAGCACCAGAATAGAGCCGATCCATAGTGACCAATTTATTCGTTTGCGCATAGAACAACCTCACTCGTGGCAATAAAAGTAGCGCCTACTTATAAACGACCGCGCGTTCAAACAAGTAAAGAATCACGCGGATCAAGAGATAGACGAGAATGGACAATAAAATGATTCCTAATAATCCCATGACGGCCGCATTGAATTGATACGCTCCGCTCTTGCTGAAAATAAACCGCGTCAGACCGACCACATTGAGTAAATACTCGACGATAAACAGGTTGGCGACTGTGATCGCAATCGTTTTTTTCAAGTCAGCCAGTAAAAACGGCTTGATGTTCTTGTACACATGATGGATCAGGACATGCCAAACTCCCATTCCTTTAGCCAACGCTGTCTTGATATAATCCTCTCCGCCAATCTGGGTATATTTCAGACTGATTACTTTCATGAGAAAGATCGTGGGACCAATCGCCAAGAGCGTCATCGGGAACCAGTTGTTATCTGCGTCGCTCGTCGGTGACAGGGTGATAATGCGGATATTGGTCAGCTTGTAAAATCCGATCGCCGCTAGAATCGCCACAAAAATCAGAATAAAATCAGGAATCGTAGCGACCAGATTCAATCCTTTTTGGATATGACGAACCACCCCAAACCGTTGCAAGAACAAGCCAAACACGAGGCTCACGACCACCGCGATCAGCACACTGGAAAATAGCAGTTCAAAGGTACTCAAGGCAAATGGAAAAATATCTTCTGCAATACTTCTCTCATTCTCCCCTAAATAATAGGTTCCCAGGGATCCCCCTGCTATTTGCTGGATCAGGTATACCGTGCGCACTACTACATTTTCCGGAGCGAACACGATTTCTTCCTTTACTGTATACAGCATGAACGGCCCGCCACAGACGGCGATGACCAGGAAAAACATTCCTAGCAGTTGTTTCACATATGACAAGCATTCATACCCCCTTGCTATTTCCAACAATACACTATCTAAAAAAAATCATCCAGACAATCAAAAATATTTTATGTTTTTTTATATTTCTGATAACGAATTCGCTGACATCCTTTGTCAGTGATCAACGATTACCATGGAATTAAGAACCGCAATACATGAATGAGCATTGGGGAGGTAATGGATGATGAGCGAGAAAAATACGTTACGAGGACTCTCTACCATCAGCTTTTGGGCTACTGATTTAACCGCGGCAAAGAAATGGTATAGCGAGCTGTTGGGCATCGCTCCTTACTTTGAACGCCCAGGATACGTCGAGTTTCGCCTTGGCGATTACCAGCACGAGCTCGGCATCATCGATAGCCGCTATGCGCCCGATGGTATACCTGCCATCCCTGCCGGAGCCGTAATCTACTGGCACGTCGACCATGTGGAAGCAACTTTTGATAAGCTACTTTCCATGGGCGCGAGCCTGCATGATGCCCCCATAGACCGCGGTCAGGGCTTTGTCACTGCTTCGGTAATCGATCCCTTTGGAAATATCCTTGGCATTATGTACAATCCACACTATTTAAAAGTTTTGGATACTTTCACTAAAGCTAATAATGATCATAGAAAGAGGCAACTACCTTTCCCGTCTGCAGCTGTCTCTCTAATGATTCATTCAGCGAATCAAATAATACTGCGTTTGCCTCTTCGCCAGACATTGCACCTTGTTCGCGATAAACGAAATCGGCTCTTCCAAATAAATCCGTATTTCCTGATCCCCTTTAGCCAACGATCTTTTGTCTTCTCTCTTTCTTTTACAGGCAAAATCATTCCGACGATTGCTCGCTAATCAAAACCATAATTTGCAAAATAAAAAAAGACGGCCTCTGCCGTCCTAGTCCACGACCACCATCTGAATTTCCATTCGCCCCATATCGTGCAGATCCAGTGGCGCTGAAAGTGCTGTTCCGGTAACATTTAGCATTTCCTGTTGCAGCAGAAATAGCGGAGGAGTAATATCGACAGCTACTCCACGATTGGACAAGATCGTACTCGCGTTCCCCGAGATCATATTGCCCAATTCAGATATGGCGCTCTTCCCCATTTCATCCATTTCCTGAATGGGAAAGCCCCCCATCATGGCGGAGACAATGCGTAATGCTAACTCTTCCTGCAATCCAAAAAAGACGGTCCCTTGTAATTGGCCTGTCATTCCAATTCGAATCCAAGTGTGGTTTTCCGGATAGACCCATTCCTTTTCAGCCATTTCTCCACGAGATATGCCGACATTGCAGACTTGCTGAATCACGGACGAAGCTGATTCAAGAAATGGATCCAAGAAATCATGGTCTTTCATTTGAGCTATCTTCCTTTCCCGGGCAATTATCTCTGTAATAGCCTTATCATAATGTCGATTTTTGGCAGAAGCAAGAGTCTCACAAAAACTTTGTAGGATTTTGGTCACGTAAACAAGGAACACCGGGAAAGAGAACCTCGACTTTCGCACCAGGATCACTAGTGAAAATGTACACACAAGTGCGTAAATCCAGCACCTCTACCCCTACCTCGTGATTGCTTAATTGCCACATAGGGAGACTCAAGCGATCAAAGGCAAAAACGGTATCTCCAAACGCCAGGCATTCCTGGATGCAACGTGACGGGGGGTAAGTCTCATCGGCTTCCAGTAAATGAATGGGTTCTACGCCAAACTGCTGCAGCAAGTGCAGCCTGTCCAACAATTGCTCCTGCTTTTTGCTTTTGACCGTACGCCGCGGCGATAGCAACGGGTACTCACTACACACATATTCCCATTTTATGCCGTGATAAAACATGACTTTTTTCCTCCGTACAGGTGAACACCCGGACTCGCGCT
>JARDZO010000391.1 GCA_029240815.1 Brevibacillus sp. | reverse complement strand
GGGCGGGGATATGCAAATTATTTTATCTGGTGGCGAAAGAAAATAAAGTTCTTTAATTGAAATAAAGTTGTTTAGTGAACTGAACAAAGCCATGCATCCAGGCAGTAGTTTCGGAGGCGGCGGTTTTCTGGGAGTGGCCATCCGTGGTGATTTTAGAATCACCGCGGGTTATGTTTTATCACAAGAAAAAGGAGATACATGGTAAAGCGGAGGAGGTGGGGTGCGCGACGGTAGCAGCATTAAGCTCCCTCGAAATGATTCAGTTTCCTCACTCAGACTCATGAATTCGCAGGATTTCACCCTAAGGCAAGTGTGAGAGAAGAAGTCATGGAGGAGCTTTTGGCTGGGGTGAATAGAAAAGGGCATGCGCAAACAAAGGTGAGGCATCCATCACCCATATTGTTCCATATATTGCACGTCTCCACTTCGCCCTAGCGATTCTCGCTCCCATGTCTCAACGGGTCCGAGCCCTTTTGCGTAATGTCTCCCGATACTCCGTGCTTCTTAACATCCTGCGAATACATGAGCTGGTGAGGAGTGGCCGGTTTTATGCTGCCTGCGGGAATACTTTGGTCGGATCATAAACTTCGCTGCTTTTAGCAAGACCGACAAGCATACGCGCCACTTTACCGCATAATTTCATAATGGATTTCATCCTTTTTAGTTTCTTTTCCTCAACATTGTAGTGGTGTAAAGCTCGAATTTCTGGGTTGGTCATTACCATGCACATTGTCATGAGATAAAGAAAATGACGCAGACGTGGGCGGCCGCGTTTGCTGAGCACCATCTTTCCTCGCCATTTCCCAGAACTTGCCTCAGCTAGATTTAAGCCTGCATGCCGTAGTAGAGCATTTCCGTGTGCAAAGCCGCTTAGATCACCGGCCTCACCTAGAACACCCGCTAAGCCTGTTACATTAACGCCTCGAATTTCGAGTAGCTTCTTCGCATAAGGAATACGTTCAAGGATGAGATGGAGCTCATGCTCTATTCGTCCAAGTTGACGCAATGCCAAGTCATATTCCTCAAGCAGTTGACCCAGATGAAGTTTATAAGCGTGGAGCGCTTGAGTAGTGCCAACACTGCATTTTGCTAGTGCAATGAGTTGCTCCGCTCGTTTAACACCAGCATGACGCTTCACAAACTGCTTCCAACCGGCAAGGACCTGATCCGTGGTTAACAGACTGATTTCTTTCGGTAAGGGAAAGAGTCTAAGTGTTGCGATAGCACTGGTGCAGGTAAGGATTTTAAAGACCTGACGCAGTTCAGGAAAGACAATGTCTACCCAGCGATGAATTTGATTAACAGCGCTGTTTAGGCGTTTAGTAACTGTTTCCGGTTAGCCATGAGAATACGCAGTTCCTAATAGGTTTCCGAAGGAAAACGAACAGGAGAGTAATACCCGTTTTTGACCATATCTGCAATGACAAGTGCATCCTTACGGTCGCTTTTAGAAGGGGTATTATCCCGATTTTCCTTGTTCTTTTTGACGAGATGGGGATTTACAAGAACGACCTCAATGCCTTGAGAAGCAAGCCAGCGAGCCAGGCTCAGCCAGTAATGACCGGTAGGTTCCATACCGACAATGACTTTGTTAAGTTTGTAGGTTTTGAATAGATCCTGGATCCAGCGGCCGAACCGCCCAAAACCTTCAAGATGGCTACCAAACGCAAGTGGTGTACCTAATGCAATTCCACGGAAGCTGACGGCACGAGCCACGTGAGTGTCCTGAGCGATGTCTACCCCGACAACTAGGTGATGAACGGTAATGTTTTCAATTAGTTGATTTTGCTTGTCCTGTGCCTTAAACTTCATAGAAGAGCGACCTCCTGATGGGCTTTTTGAGGCTATGACCTCGTATGCAACCCCATCTTACCGAGGCGCTCGTTTTTGTTCAAACGCCAAATTATTCGTTTTACAGGAATTCTAACGGGGATCGATAACACAAAAACACACCACGACAAAGCTGCCGCGATGATGACCGGCAGCTTTGTTACGCTAACGGGCAGTTATCTATAACCTGTATTTAAAGAAACGTTATTTTTCCGAGAAGGTAGAAGAAGTTTTGCGGAACTATGAGTGGGCAGGAAATATACGTGAGCTGGAAAACGTGGTCGAGCAGCTCGTTATCATGACCCAAAGTGATGAGATCACGCTCCAGGATGTGCCGGGACGATTATTTGCATCCAGTTTCAAGCGAGAAGTGTACCCTGTGATCCATACAGGAGAATCATTGCCTGACCTTTTGCAAAGCGTGGAGAAGAGAGTAATCACAAAAGCATTGGAGGAGCATAAGACAACCAGAAAAACGGCAAAGGCGCTGGGGATCACCCAATCGCCGCTGGTTCGTCGGATGGCGAAATACAGCATCAGCAGCCAGTCATGATATGCCAAAAAAACCCAAGAATCTCACAGCGCTCTTTTAGATGTTATACTATGGCTGTCATTTCCAATATACATAGCAACGTCTATGATTTAGAGGCTGTTCTATGCGACATTGATTCGAGTGGAATAAAAAAGATTGTAAATACAACGGAGGATAGCATATGTTCAGGTTCTCTATTTGCTTCTTAACGAGAACAGGCGACAATAGTTGATTCATTTTTGGCTGGGGTTACAAGCAGAGACACCAAAACAGGCTCTTGAATTATAGGTTCTAGGTGTTAAAAATCGTAGTGGCGATGATTTCGGCTAATGATTCACCAATCGGCATTAATTACCCATTCGCCGCGGAATTTTATGCGGTTACGGCAGGTAGCACAAATCAGAATGTATCGATTCATTGAATGGATTTTGTCCGAGCAAGGGCAGTTCCTTGTGGAAAAGACGGGGTATACAAAAATATGAGAGAGCTCAGCGGAGGTTATCAGAGTGGAGTGGTTTCACAATTTTGATTGGAAAGTCGTTTTTCCAGAGCGGCGAATGTACATCATGCGGCAGCATAATTGGGCGTTTGCGGCATGGGAGATTGAACGGTTGAAAGGGAATCTGCGCCAGCAATCATTGCTTGTGCATGTAGACGCCCATTTGGATGATACACCGGACGGAGTGTTTGTCCCTGGCTTGTTAGAGGCAAAAAGTGTAGAGCAGATCATGGCGGTAGCACAAGGGCATGATTATGCGAGCGGACTGGCCTGTCCACCAGATTGCATGCAAATCGACAATTTTATATGGGCCAGTGTAGCACGAGATACGATCGGAGAAACCATTTTTGTCTCTCATCAAGATGACGAGGTACTGTCGCTCGAGATGCTCCGTTATGATGCGATCCATAAACGAAACGAGAATTGTCAGAACATCATCGCCAAACTGTCGGCAGGATGTACGTACACGCATCAGCGGTTTCGGGATGTGCTTTCATTTCTCAGCGATGTTGACCAGAAGAAATGGGACACGCAGCAAACCAAGATTCTAGATATTGATCTCGATTATTTCAATCTGTCTGAGGATTTGACGCCCAGGCTGCAACCGATCGAGGAGATTCGTGCTTCCTTGCATACGCTACGGAACCTTTGCCAGTGGGATGTGATTACCATTGCCCTTTCTCCGGAGTATTGCGGCGGAGAAGAGGAGGCTGCTTATTTACTTGGTGCTTTTATGGAGGCGTTCGAGATAGACATCGCCTGTGGGCAGAGATGGTAGAGCATGGTTCTAGGAAAAAACCTCCCGCTCTCACGTATTCTGTGAGAACGGGAGGTTTGCGCTTCTTCAGGAGAAACAACGTTTGGTCCGCTTCCTCTTAATTTTCCGCTACCTTTCTTTGATTCACCTGTTCCGCCTTTGCTATCCGCAGCTTATAAATCACAACCAGCATAATAAACCAAACAGGAGTGATGAACAAGGCAACACGCGTATCTTCCGCAAGGGCTAGCACGACAAGAATGAAGGCTAGAAAAGCAAGGATCAAGTAATTGGAAAATGGATAGAGCGGCAATTTAAATTTGTTCGCTTTCGCTAGATCTGGTCTGCTCTTGCGGTATTTCAAATGGCAAATGACTGTAATTCCCCAAATAAAGATGAAACAGACTGTAGAAACACTCCCTCGGTACGATTTAGTTTTCTCACGAATTCTCACTAACGGGTTCACTAATTCAACAAATTAGTTCGACAATACGTATTAATCCCTCCCAAACATAGTGAAGCTAATAGTAATTTGCCTTGGGAGGGGTTTTGTTTTATGAAAATGACTGATATCTGGACGTTGTATGAGGCCGATAAACGAATTCTGGGTTTTAGTCCGCACACTTTAAAAGC
>JARDZO010000390.1 GCA_029240815.1 Brevibacillus sp. | reverse complement strand
GCCTACTTCGTCACAGCCGGAGAAACCTGCAACATCGCCGGAAGAGAAGCCAGCAACCGAAACACCTGCAACTTACGCCAATGATATTTTTAAAAATGTAACGGTCAAAAAAACCGGACCCGATAGCTTTGAAGTGAAAGGTCAGGCGAAAGTATTTGAAGGCACCGTGAGTTACGTCGTCGAGGATGGTCACAACGAGCTTACACAAGGCTTCATTCAAACATCTGCCGGGGCCCCAGCCTGGGGAGATTTTACCCACACGATCAAGGTGACAAAAGCGGAACCCAACACGACCTTGTCGCTCATCTTGTTTGAAACGAGTATGAAAGACGGAAGCAGACGGATGGAGCTGATCATTCCTCTGCCTGAGAAGTAAAGAATGGAAAGAACCCCCTGACTCACTCGCTTACTGAGTGGTGTCAGGGGGATTTATTATGCGCTCACTTTTTCTTCTCCTTGTTGTACGTTTTTCTTCTTCGCGATCTGATTCGCTACCAGAGTAATGATCAACGAGCAGATCAACCCACTGGCCATCGCTACGATAAATCCCAGAATGTTGTTAGAGAGCAAAGGTGCCATGACCGATGGAACGTAAGCAGTACCCCGGACATCGAACACACCCACCATCATCCCTGCAATTCCTGACGACACGATCGCACCTGCAAAAACCAGCTTGTTGGAAAACATAAACGGATACGCGGCTTCTACGAACGTTCCAAATCCCATATTGATGAGAAACCCGGGTGTAGCAACCGTTGCTTCACTCTTGTCCCGCGGCAGAATGATATTGGCCAATGTAATCCCTGCTGACACCATGACTAAACCGACCATGTCGACCGCTCCCAGAAAGCTGTTTCCGGTTTTCTCCATTTCCAAAAGGACAATGGGGAGAATCGCTGCGTGGTAGACGCCTCCGATGATCGCCGGCCAAATGAGCAAGCCTGCGATGAGACCAGCCAAAATTGGGCTGTAAGATACCGCCCCTTCGATCAATACTTTGACCCACTCCCCTGCCTGCAGCGCAATAGGTGCCAGCAAATAGTAAACGATTAATCCTGATACAAGTCCCGACACGCCACCCGCGATAATATTGACGGTGGTGGTAGGAAATTTCCATTCGATACACTTACGAAACAACACGTTGACCAGCAGACCCGCTCCGATCCCGCCAATCATTCCTCCGATAATGCCACCATCCATGGACAGTACCCCTGCCAATACACCTGCTACGACAGATACTTCCTCCATGTCCGACACTTGTTTCGCCGCAATCGCAGCAATGACGACTGGTAACGCTTTGATCAAGACATCAAATACCCCACTGAGCATATCCAGCCCTGGAATCTTGCTTAGTGCCAAAACCAATGCCAGCGCAATGAACCCTGGAAGGGAAGACATCATGATTCCGCGTATATTGATTCGTTTCCACGGACTGTCAGAGACCGCTCCTGCTGATTTGGTATCTCCAATCATCGGTCGATAAGAAATACCCCAGTACTTGGAAAAAGCGGTAACGAAGCTGATTGCACGCGTCCTGTTCGTTGTCCCCGTCGTGCCTGAAGTCAAAATGACATGGGCTCCTTTGGCGCTGATGAGAGCCATCGATGTGCCGCCTGTCCCCACGATCGGAACTTTGTTCTCGGCCGCCGCTTTTATGATCTGTTCATTTGCCCCATTCGGATCGGCGCTCATACTGATCAGGCCTTCCACCTTACCATTTCGCAGCTCTTCCGCCAATTCTTCATCTGTGCTTCGTACATGTTGATTACACGCCTCTAATGTCCCTGTAAAAGAGACGATTGGTGTACCTGATGCCTCATCCCATGAATAAACGGCTGCAGTCGTCTCTTTTCCTGCCGAATCCATTGAGCCTTGAGCCGCGATAAATTGAATGGCGGCTATTTCGAACCCTGCTGACTCCGCTTGGGTGCGTATTTCACCCAGCAGCTTTTGCGGGTCTTTTCCCCCTAAATGATACAGATTTCCCCCACTGCTCCCGATGATAACAATCCGTTTCATACGCTTTCTTGTCCCCTTAATTCGCTGTGGTAAAGCATTACTTTGGTAAATGATCATAACTTTACTTTAGTAAAGTAAGAGGGGAAATTCAATACTTTCTGTCTTTTTCTTTATAGAAATGTGAAATATCAGGCAGCAGCAGGATACATTCTGGGACACATGGTATAATTTGGTCGATCGAATCATTGGATTACCGCCGAAAAATTATCAGAAAAGTCGTAACCCTCTCCGCATGCGAAGAGGGTTACGAGGGAAATCTTATGCTTAAATGGCGTGGGTCTGATTCATGCCCTAACTCATGTTACTTCTGATCGGCTTGTTCTTCCTTGAAGCACTCCATGCAAAGAGCACCATTGTTCTCAATTTCGTACTCCGTCAAACGAGCCTGGCAAGATTTGCATTGTTTTTCCGTTAATACCAAGTTCAAGACTATATCTCCTCTCATTGATGTACATCGGTCCATCTTTATTATAACCCACAGTTTATATGTAACGAGTAGTTTTGTGTTAAAATTTCGTGAATTCTTTTAATAAACGATCAACTTCCAAATGGAGGATATGATGACCTCACCTTATCTCACTTACACGATTTCATCTGAATCTTTTCGTATGTTCTCGATCAGTCATGTGTGTAGCCTGCTCATTTGTGTCCTGCTTCTCACCCTTCTCTATGTTTTCCGTAATGGACTTCGACCTTCATCAGTGGACACCGTGTCGCGATTACTCCTCGCTGGTATTCTCGCTGTGTCAGAAATCGGCTTCCACTTGTGGCATCTCGGGACGAACTCGTGGTCGCTACGCGAAGCATTACCCTTGCAGCTCTGCAGCATCACGCTACTCTTATCCATCATCATGCTGGTGACCAGTAGCTATCGACTGTTCGAACTTACGTTTTTTGCTGGCATCGCAGGGGCCGGAATTGCGCTTCTCACCCCGGAGCTGTTTTATCCTTTCCCGCATTTTCGTTTCTTTCACTTTTTTATTGCTCATGAAGGAATCGTACTGGCTTGTCTGTACATGACATGGGTCAAAGGGTATCGACCTACCTTTTCTTCTGTCTGGAAAGCGATGGCCGCACTCAATGTCTTGTTGTTAATTGCCCTCCCTGTCAATCGCTGGACAGGTGGAAATTACTTGTTTGTCTCTCACAAGCCGGAGCAACCAAGCTTAATGGATTACTTGGGACCCTATCCGTGGTACATCCTCTCGCTGGAGGTCGTTGCACTCTCCCTGTTTACGCTGCTCTACTTGCCTTTTAGAGTCGGAAAGCGCAACACCGCACGCAGGCATTCGATAGATGCTTAAAATACGACGGATCCAAGACCCGTAACCTCTCCACAACTAGGCGAATATCATGGCGATATCGACTGATCTATGGAGGGATAGGAATTGTATCCGATGTACCCTTATTACGGTTTCAAAACCACCTGTGAAGAACAGCCCATTTCTTTTCCGGCACAACATCAGGATCGACAACCTGGTATGGAATATTTGATGGTGCCGCGTCCTATATACGACAATCCTGACTATTTGGGCAGTGGAAAGTTGAAGGAAAAGGTCGCTATTATAACGGGAGGTGACAGCGGGATTGGGCGGGCTGTGGCTGTTGCCTTTGCAAAAGAAGGGGCAAACGTGGTCATCGCTTACCTCGACGAGCACATAGATGCAGAAGAAACGAGACAAGTCGTAGAAGGCTTCGGTAGTCGATGCTTGCTCTTGCCTGGTGATTTGCGCGATGACGGGTGGTGTCGTGAGGTCATTCAAAGAACAGTCGCTTCTTTTGGAAAAATAGATGTGCTCGTGATCAATCAGGGTGTCCAGTTTCCTCAAACGAGTATTCGATCAATTAGTCGGCAACAGCTGGAGGATACATTTCGAACCAATATTTATCCTCACTTTTTTCTTGCGCAGGAAGCGTTGCCCTATTTAAAGTCTGGAAGCTCCATCATTAGTACAACGTCAGTGACCGCCTATGCGGGACATCCGTTGCTCGTCGATTATTCTGCTACCAAAGGAGCCATCGTTTCTTTTACGCGTTCCCTGTCTCTGCAGTTAGTAAGTACGGGAATCAGAGTCAACGCTGTCGCACCCGGACCCGTTTGGACACCTCTGCAGGTATCTAGTTATTCCGCTGAATACATCACAGCACTGGGAACCGACACACCTATGCGACGAGCTGGACAGCCTTTCGAATTAGCTCCGACCTATGTGTATTTAGCATCAGACGATTCAGGCTTTGTGACCGGCCA
>JARDZO010000118.1 GCA_029240815.1 Brevibacillus sp. | reverse complement strand
CATCTCCACGACAGCGGGAATGTCTTCGATAAACTGACAAATGATACGCACCCCCGCAATGTCGCGAATCTCCCAGCAGATGTTTTCATCGATAGGAAATTGAAGTCGGTTTGCCTTGTTGTATATGCTAGGGATCGACTTGACCCTGCCTAGAGCAAACTCAATCGGAGAATACTCCTTGCGCTTGCGCAGCTCATTGCGGATATTTTTAATTTTGACTTTGATCTCTTCTACAGCTTGCTCGAACGGCAGCAGATATAGTTCCCAATCTAGTTTGTGCACGCTTACGTCCCTCCGGCCTGAAACTCTCCATCGTCCTTATCATTCAACATTTTGGGTGAGATATCCTTCATAAATGGAAAAAGAGACGAACAGAGGCAAGCATTGCTGCCAGCCTCCATCCGTCTTAATTTTCAGTCAATACAAACGTCGCCAATGCCCCCCGCAGCTCCTCTGCCAATCCAGCTAATTGGTCGGCTGAGTGAACAATCAGCTCCATAGCAGCGCTCTGCTCCTCGACCGCTGCTGAGATGCTTTGGACGCCAGCCGCTGCCCCCGCAGATGCCGACGACACCTCTTCGGCTACTGCCACTACTTGTCTTGCATCAGGTGCCATCCTGTTAAAGGCTTGTCTGACGCTCTCCATTTCTTGCGTGACGCGGAGTATGTTTTGCTCGATTCGCCGGAACATCTCGCCGGATTGACGGGCCGTCTTCAACCCGTGTGCGGTCGTCTCTGATCCTTCCGCCATCCGCGCAACAGCTGCTGTCGTATCCTTTTGTACATCACCGATCATCCGCGCAATTTGTAGAGCAGCCTCATTGGTTCCCTCGGACAGCTTCCGGACTTCCCCAGCTACGACGGCAAATCCTTTGCCGTGCTCACCCGCACGAGCAGCCTCGATCGCTGCATTGAGTGCGAGCAGGTTCGTCTGACGAGCAATCTCGGTAATGACAGAAATGATTCGCGATATGTCTTGGGATCGTTTTTCCAGCTCATGAATAACACCTGTCGCTGATTCTACTGTTCGATTAATCTCTTCCATGCTATCGATGACGGCGGTCACAGCTTGTCTGCCCGCATCCGTATGTCGCTTCATTTCCTGCGAAGAAAGCGAGACTTGCTCCACGTTTTCCGTCACACCCGTCACATCATTCGTCAGGTCGACTGCCAGCTGCAAGGTCTGTCCCATTTTGTCCATCTGATTGTCAGCGGTTGCAGCTACCTGATCCACGACTTGTACAATCTGCTGGCTGGAAGACGCGATCTCACTCGTATTGCCGTGAATTTCTTTGACCGCCTCGGATACAGAGGACGACGCCTGTCGTACCTGCAGCAGGATGCTGAGCAGTTGATCTCGCATAGAAAGCAACGACCTCGCCAAATCTCCCAGCTCATCCTTGCGCCCCAGTAGCCAATCTGGAACCGGGGTGGCAAAATCCCCTTCGCCAATTCGCCCTGCCACTTTCAGCATCCCGCGGAAGGAACGGCGCAGCCAGTTGGCTGTAAACAACGAAATCCCTACAATCATGACCAGAACAATTCCATTAAAAACGAGCATGGCTTTCATGATCCGATTGGGTCCGTTTACGATCTCCGTCATATCCATCTCAGCGAGGATCGCCCATGTCTTTTTCCCTATTTTTACTTGATCGTACGAGACGAGAACGTGCTGACCCCGATAGTCCACACTCTCCGTCGTCCCCTTGAACTGCTGGGTCAGCAAGACTTGATCCACAATCGGAGTGTCCACCTGTTGCTTCAGCAACGTCTCCTGCCCTTCTCCCAATTGGGAGCGCATCAATTTATCGGCTCCTACCAGATAGATCTTTCCGGTTTCACCCAGGCCCTCTCGTTGATTCAGCTGCCGGGATATGTAGTCTAGCGTTACCTCCACCGCCAGCTGACCTATGATATAGCCGTTTTCAAAAATTGGCGTTGCAATAAACACACCTGGGACACTTCCTGACGGTTCGTAAAGACTGAGGTCAGACATTTCTGTGCTCTGCCCTTTGAACGCCTTTTGAACGGTCTGCCCCAGCACAGAATCAGCGTACATTCCCTGTAACAGGCTGGTGCCCAGATCTTTTTGCGGCTTGGTCTCGTAGATCACTTCGCCCTTGTCATTTAACAGGTACGCATTTGCGAAGCCGTACCTGGCCACTTCCATCTTCAGTTCTTTCGTGCGGGTTAACTCTACTTCCTGATATGCCGGCGATTCTCGCCCCTGCTCCCACACTCCCCGAAACTCTGACAAGGCCAAAACGACCGTACTCGAAGCGGCTAACGTATCCAGGTTGCGGGAACGCTCACGAAAGTAATTTTCCACTTGTTCCTTGTGGCTATTACGCAGTGCCTCCAAGGTAGCTTTACTGCTGCTCAGCAATTCCCGTTTGGATTCGTTGTAAGCAAATACGCCTGCCGATGTCAACGGCACGATCCCAGCCAACAGTAGCACAATCAATACGCGCGCCCCTAGCTTCATGTAAAGCCCCCCATCATTTTTCTTTCTCTGGTAGAAAATTCACTATATTTTTAATATTTATATGAATATAGTACCAGAAAAGAAAAATGGAAGGCTATACTAAAGTATTATTCTGTTTCAAAAATCATCGCAATTTCATCACACATAGGTAATTTGGAACAGTTGATGCAATCTTTCCAAACCTTTTGCGGCAGCGTTTCCTTGGCGACGATCCAGAATCCGCATTTTTCAAAGAATGCTTTTTGATAGGTCAAGGCCAAGACACGCTTAATCCCCAGATTGCGGCATTCGTCGACCAGATGGAGCACGAGGTGCTTCCCTACACCCATGCCTTTCGCTTTTTCCGAAATAGCCAGCGAGCGAATTTCCGCCAGGTCTTCCCATAAAATGTGCAAGCCTGCAACACCTACAACAGTATCCCCATCATGCGCGACGATAAACGACTGCAAATGTTCCAAAAAAGAAAGTTTCGTACGGGGAAGCATTAGACCTTGTTGTGCATATTCATTAACGATTTCCAACATGGCATCGACATCTTTCGTTGTGGCCTGACGCACGGTCAGCGCTTTCGCAACACTCATTTTACACTCCTCCACCCCATGCTCTTTCGGCCTGGTATGATATAATAATTATTCATTATAGTATATAAATATACAATCGACTTTCTCAGAAGTCTATCCCTTTTTTCGAGGGTTTTCCCCTTGATTTCACGGATAAATTCTTGTGCAGGTAACGATTGTGCTATAATCAAGCATATTACACGAGGAGGTGTCTCCTTTTTGACTACTCGACGCGAACGAAAAAAGCGAGAAACACGGGAAAAAATCTTCAATTCCGCGATCAAGCTGTTCAAGCAACACGGTTTTGAAGCCACCACCATCGACATGATCTCCGAAGAAGCGGATGTCGCACGGGGGACGATCTTCCTGCACTTCACTTCAAAAGAAGCCATTCTCGCCAACTGGGGCTATGAGCGACTGCACGAAATTGAGGAACGGCGCGAAGAGTGGGATTATGATGACAACTGCAAGGCAAAGGTGCTGCGAATTTACAAGATTATGAACGAAGTGACCGTCACGAACTTTGATTTCATCAAGGTAGTCGTGGAGTCTTCGATGAAGCATCGCAAAGTGCTCGAAAATGAAAAAAACATGTACTTCGAACTGCGCCAGCTATTCGCCGACCTGATCGAAGAAGCGCAAGAAAAAAAGCAGCTTAAGGCCAAGTTCAACCCATTGGTGGCTGCCAACATGCTGGAAAACATTTATTACAATGCGCTGTATGACTGGGTACGCAGCGAAGGCGCATGGGCGCTGGAAGAGATCATGGAAGAGAAGGTCTCCATCGTATTCGAAGGGCTGGTCGAGGAATCATCCTAGCGACCAGCCCTTCTTTTATAAAACGTTATTCAAATACGGCCCACTTGTACTGAACATTCCCCAAACCGGAAATGACGACATTCTTCAAATTTGGATTTTTCGCATATACCGTGGATTTGAAGTAGAACGGGATGACCGGCATCTCGTCTACGAGGATCTTCTCCGCGTTTTGCAGAATCGCTTTTCGCTTTGGAGCATCCTTTTCTTTGGAGGAGGCTGCCAAGAGATCAGCGAATTCTTTCTTCTCCCAATTCGTATGGTTATTTCCTTCTTTGGTCCGGAAGATCTCCAGGAAGTTGATCGGATCGTTGAAATCTCCCGTCCATCCCATCCGCGCTACTTGATACTTTCCGTTTTTCACGTTTTCGTAATAGACGTTCCATTCCTGATTTTCCAGCTTGACATGCACGCCCAGATTTTTTTGCCACATGTCCTGAACGGCTTGGGCAATTTTCGCCTGCGCTTCCTCCGTGTTGTAAGAAAGGGTGATTGGCGGCAGCTTATCTACACTCGCATAGCCTTCCTCTTTCATCCCCTCTGCCAAAAGCTGCTTGGCTTTTTCCACGTCGTTGTCCTTGAACAGTCCTTGCTCATTTTCTGCAAACATCGTGGGCGGCACCACCGCTGTCGCGACCAGCTCGCCTCCCTGTGTCACGTTATCCACCAAGTCTTTCCGGTTAATCGCATAGGCGAACGCCTGACGGATCTTTTTGTTGTGAAACGGCTTTTGTACGGTATTGAACTCGTACCAGTACGTGCCTGCCTTTGGTGTGATTTCCAAGAGGCCTTTTTCCTTGAGCGACTGCATCGCATCAAGTGGCAGATTACCTGTCGGCGCTCCTGCCCAATCCAAGTCGCCGTTTTCCAGCATGGACAGCTCCGTATTGGCGTCGTTGATCATGTTCATCTCGATTTTCGTCAGCTTCACCGACTGTGCATCCCAATAGTTTTCATTCTTTTCCAGAACGAGCTTTGTTTTATGCTCCCAGGAGGTCATCTTGAAAGGACCGTTGGAAGTGTAGTCAGGTCCCGCTTCCTTTGCCCAGTCCGGATGGTCCTTTACCACTTTCGCATTCACGGGGAAGTACGTGTAGAAAGCGGTCAGCTCCAGAAAGAATGGCGTCGGATTTTCCAGCTGGACGACCAAGGTTTTGTCATCCTGGGCCTTTACGCCAATTTCCTCTGGTTTTACCTTACCGTTGAACGCTGCTTCTGCATTTTTCACATAGAACAACTGGTACGCATACTCTGAGCCATTTTTCGCATCCAGCGTCCATTTCCACGCGCTTTCAAAATCTTGTGCCGTCACTGGGTCGCCATTGGACCATTTCGCATTGTCTCGTATTTTAAAAGTATAGGTCAACAGATCGTCGGAAGACTGGATGCTCCCTGCGATTGCAGGCTGCGGCACCCCGTCCTTGTCGATACGGGTCAGCCCCTCAAATGTCTGGAAAATGACATTGGAGGACCAAACATCCGTGATGAGGCCTGGATGAAGCGACAATGGCTCCGTAAAGTTGTTCAGTCGAAGCACTTGCTCCGGTTCCTTCGTCTCCTGCGCGGGTGCAGGCGTCGGTTGGGATGCAGGTGCTGGTTGGGTCTGATCACTGGGTTTCGCTGCCTCCTGATTTTGTGCACAGGCAGCCAGCGATACGGTCAAGCCTGCCGCCAACACGGCTTTCATCGTGCGTTGCCACCAACTCTTCTTTGTCTTATGTAGCATCCTTTATTCCCCTTCCTGAGGGAGCCGTTGCTGCTCTGCGCGCTGTTGCCATTCTTTCAGCTCTGACTTGATTTGATAAAGCTCTGCTCGCGTCTCCAGCTTGAATGCTTTCATTTCGCTTTTGATGCAAGCCAGCTCATGAAACAGCTTGTCCCACATTTCCTGATCCTTGTCCATGTTCGCCTCCTTTCCGATCAGTGCACGACGGGCAAATGAATGATGACCTGCGTGCCCTTCCCTAACTCACTCTCAAATTGGATCGTTCCTTGCATGGCTTCGATAATTCGGCAGGTCACCATCAGTCCAAGACCGGTACCTTTTTCCTTCGTCGAATAAAAGGGAAGACCAATCTGCTGGATCTGCTCTGGAGAGATTCCCTCCCCCTCGTCGCGAATCACGATAACGACAGATGAATTCGCTAGTTCTACTGTCACGTGCAGGGAGCCGCCTTGGGTCATCGCCTCAATGCCATTTTTCATCAAATTCATCAGCGCCTGCTTGAGTTTGACCGAATTGCTGATGACGTGCAGACCTGGTTCCGCGCGCGTCACAATCTCCACGCCATTCATCAACGCGTAGGAGGACATCAGAGCTGTCGTATCTGATACGACGTGTGTTAGCTCGACCCGACTCATGACATCTCCCTGTGGCTTTGCCAAATTCAGATAATCAGAGATGATCCATTCTGCACGGTCGAGCTCGGTTAAGACTAGCTTTATGTATTCATAGTTCTTCGGATTGGACTCTTCGCGAAGCAACTGGACGAAGCCGCGGACTACCGTAAGCGGATTGCGTACTTCATGAGCTACGCTAGCTGCCAGCTCGCTGATCAGATTTAGCTTTTCCGAACGTTCGATCTGATTCCGGATAATGTGAGATTCCCGGATAAACTCCACAAGATAGACAGTAGCTCCTATTGTTAATATGTAGAGGTACGAGATGTTAAGAATGGGCACCAGACGATCGTATATCGACTCCAAAGGAAACTTCTGAGTAAATAAAAGGATAGCTGTTGTCATGACAGCTGCCGATTCTTTGATAAACCCCATCAGGATGGTGAGCGCAAGCTTTTTGCGAAACGATATTCCGTACCACCGCTTCACCAGGAAAAACGGCAGGATGGCATACACAGAAAATGCGATCAGTGCTACGGAAATACCATCGCCACCGAGGTATATGCGATATCCGATCATCACAACGGATGTGAAGATCCCTGGAATGTACCCCCCGTAAAGAATCGTGATAATCAGGGGGATAGAGCGCAGGTCAAACCGCATTCCGCCATCTGTATAGATAGGGAAGCTCATGCAAAAAATGACGCTAAGCGAGCTGAGCAAAATGACGAGCCATGATTTAATCCCCAACTGTTTTGATTTCTTTTGATCCAGCCAAACGTTTTTGTAAAGCAGCACAGGGACGATAATAAATAACAATTGCAGCAAAATGTCTTTGATGATTAACATATCATTCCTCTGTTTCAGATAGAATATTTGGACTTTTCTTACAGAATAACACCTTCGCAGTCCTTTATGGAAGGCGCATTTTCAACATCTGCCAAAGCCGATGTTTTCCTTGCGATGGCCACTCTATTTCCCTATGATGAAGATAGCTTGTTTGAAGACCTTGGAGGTAATGACATACACATGCGAAATGGTATCAAGCGTGAAGATATTGAGCTGTTGGCCCCTGCAGGCAACTGGGACTGTTTGAAAGCTGCTGTCGCCAATGGAGCCAATGCCATCTTTTTCGGAGTCGAAAAGTTCAACGCCCGTGCTCGTGCCGAGAACTTCCATATGGCAGATTTGCCAGAGATTATGTCGTATTTGCACATGTACGGAGTGAAAGGATTTCTGACTTTTAATATTCTGGTGTTTGAAAACGAGCTGGAGGATGCGCGCGAGCTGATTGATGCCTGTATCCACGCCGGGGTCGATGCCGTCATCGTGCAGGACCTCGGACTCGTCAAGCTCATCCGGGAAATCTCCCCTGACTTCCCGATTCACGGCTCCACCCAAATGACGATTACTTCACCGGAAGCCGTAGAGTTTACCAAGCCGTTTGATATTGAGCGCGTGGTGCTCGGTCGGGAAAACTCTTTGAAGGAAATCAAAAAGATCGGTGAAAAAGCCAAGCTGCCTATGGAAGTATTCGTCCACGGTGCGCTGTGTGTTTCCTACTCGGGCCAATGTCTGACTTCAGAAATGTGGGGCGGTCGATCTGCCAACCGCGGAGAATGCGCGCAGGCTTGTCGCTTGCCTTATGATCTGATGGTGGACGGCGTGCAAAAGGAAATGGGCAACATCGCCTACGTCCTCTCCCCGAAAGATTTGGCGGCAATCGAATTGGTGCCGGAATTGATCATCGCCGGCGTCACTTCTTTTAAAATCGAAGGCCGTCTGAAAACACCAGAGTACGTAGCAAATGTCGTCAGCAAATATCGCGCTGCCATCGACCGTTATTTCGCTGGTCTGGACACTGCGCCAGCCGAGCATGAGATCCGCGAGCTGCAGCAGAGCTTCTCACGCGGTTTCACTACCGGCTTTTTGGAAGGCACAAACAACAAGCAATTGGTGGATGGCTCATTCCCGAAAAGCCGCGGCGTCTTCCTCGGTACCGTCAAAAAATTGATGCCGAGTGCCGTTCTCGTAGAAATTTCGTCCCCTGTCAAACGCGGTGACGGAATCGTATTCGATGCTGGAGATCCGACTCAAAAGGAAGAAGGCGGACGGATCTACGACATCCTTTCCCGCAGCAAGAAGGTCGAGGGTGAAGTAAACAAAGGCCTATATGAGATCGTCATGGGCCGCAACGACGTCAACCTGAAGCGTCTGCACGTAGGTGACCGCGTCTGGAAAACCAGCGATCCTGAGCTGGACAAACGTCTGCGCAAAACTTTTGAGACGGAAAAGCCGTACCATACATTCCCATTGGCCGTTCACGTGAGTGGCAAGCTGGGTGAAAAGCTGAACGTCACCTTTGTCGATAAGCTCGCCTCCCATGCCGTTGCTGTCTCTTCTGACATGATTTTGGAAGCCGCACTGAAACGCCCACTGACACAAGAGCTGCTCCACGATCAACTGAGCAGATTGGGTGGAAGCATTTTCCGATTGGAAGCATCAGATTTGACAGTCGATCTGGATGGTGAGCTCATCGTGCCCGTCAGCGAACTCAACAAAATGCGCCGGGATGCTGTCGAACAACTCGTGTTCTTGCGTTCCAAGCCACCTGTCTACCGTCATCAGGACGTCAGCGTATATGCTGACGTACCACGTAAACAGCCTGTGGAGAAACCGCTCCTGACTGCCCTGTGCCGTTCCTTGGAACAGCTGGAAGCAGCCGCTCAGACCGATGTGGATTTCCTGTACGCTGACTTCGAGTTTGTCAAGCAATATCCGGAAGGCGTCAAGCTAGCTCACAAGTACGGCAAAAAGATCGGGATCGCCACCATGCGCATCCATATGCCGGATGAAAACGGCGTACTTGCCTTGATCGCGAAAAGCAATCCAGATGCCATTCTGATCCGCAATACTGGTGCTCTCTATTACTACCTGTCGCGCCGTGATGAAATCAAGATTCCGTTGATCGGAGACTTCTCTCTCAATGTTGCGAACCATAAAGCTGCTGAGTTGTTCCTTGAAGCAGGACTGTCCCGCGTGACTCCGTCCTATGATCTGAACATCCAGCAGATGGTCGACTTGCTCAGCCGTTCCAATGCTTCCGACATGGAGCTCGTCATCCATCAGCACATGCCGATGTTCCATACCGAGCACTGCGTGTACTGTACATTCCTCAGCGAAGGAACTGACCACACGAACTGCGGAACGCCTTGTGAAACTTCACGCGTTTCCCTCAAAGACCGCGTCGGTTTCTCCCATCCGATTCGTGTGGATACTGGTTGCAGAAACACGGTGTACAACGCAATTGACCAATCCGGTGCTGAGTACTTGAAGGAATTCCGCTCTCTCCATGTGGGCAGCTACCGAATCGAATTCCTCGAAGAAGAGCCGGAACGTGTAAAAGAAGTCATCAGCCTGTATCGCAAAGCCTTGCGCGGAGAAGTAAGCGGTACCCAAGTATGGCGCACCTTGAAAGCGACCAACCAATTGGGCGTTACACGTGGCCAACTGACGAAATAAAGAACGAGGGGGAGACCAAAAATGGCTGATCTGAATCAACCGTCTGTAGAGAATCTGGCTGTTCTGATCGAGGGCATCAAGTCCAAGCTGAACATGGCCAACACCGCAGTTATGCGCCCGGAAGATTTTGACCTGGCTCATTACGAAGACCTGCTGTACTTGCACAACATGGTGCAAAAGAAGACTGCATTTGGCATCAATGAAATGACAGCAATCGTCGAAGAGCTAGGCGCCATGCGCAAGCAAGGGTAAGCTGCAACAGGTAGAACAATGAAAAAAAGCGTCGTTCCGATGTGGAACGGCGCTTTTCTCTTTCGATCCTAAGATGGCTGTGCTGCACCTTTTTTCTCGCGCACTTCGTCTTCCCGCGGCCTTGGATTTCTCAAGAACAAAGCGAGCAACAAGGCGACGATCGCAAAGAGTGTTGCGATCATGAAAGCGTCGTTCGTCCCCAGCGCCATCCCTTGTATCGTAGCCAATCCAACCTGTGCCTGGTCTGCTGGATTAATCTGATGACTGCGGATGATGTCTGCGGTATGAGCGGCACTCTTGGTGGTCATAATCGTCACGAACAACGACGTTCCCAATGCACCGCCGATGGCATTGATCGTGTTGGACATCGCCGTTCCATGAGGATTCAAACGTAAGGGAAGAGCATTCAGACCCGATGTCATCACCGGCATCATCAACATGGACAAGCCCAGCATCCGGACGGTATAGAGCGTCATTAAATAGCTGTAGCTCGTGTACAGGCTCAATTTTGTAAAGCCAAACGTCGTGAAAATCGTGATCACCAAGCCAATAATCGCCAGCCAGCGTGCGCCGAACTTGTCAAACAACCGTCCTGTAATAGGCGACATGATTCCCATGAGGATACTGCCTGGCAGCATCAACAGTCCAGATTGCACGGGGGTAAAATGAAGGATATTTTGAACGTAGACAGGGAGCAATATCATCCCCGAATAGAGCGTCATGTTGACCATGAGACTAATGAGAATCGCGAGTGAATACGCAGGGATTTTGAAGATGCGAAATTCCAGCATGGCGTGCTCAATGTTCAGCTGACGCAATACAAACGTCACCAAGCTGATACAGCCGATCAACAGCATCAAGATGACTTCCAAGCTCCCCCAGCCTTTACCACCTGCCGTACTAAATCCGTATAGCAATCCCCCAAAGCCAATCGTTGAAAATATGACACCCCAAACATCCAGCTTGGGTTTCCCCGTTTCCGTGACATTCTTCAAGACAAAGGAAGAAATGATGAGGACAATGAGTGCAATTGGTAAGACAATAAAAAACAACAGACGCCATGAGTAATGCTCCACAACCCAGCCTGACAAGGTAGGGCCGATCGCCGGCGCGAACACCATCGCAATCCCCACGACCCCCATCGCAGATCCTCTTTTCTCCAAAGGGAACATATTGAAAATCACGTTGGTCATGAGAGGCATCACGATCCCAGCTCCACCAGCCTGTATGACGCGTCCGATCAACATCACGGAAAAGGTAGGCGCGATTCCGCAGACGAGTGTGCCTAGAGAGAAAAGACTCATCGCTGTAATGAATAATTGTCTGGTTGTAAACTTCTCCATCATGAAAGCTGTCGTCGGAATCAGCACTCCATTGACAAGCATGTAGATCGTGATGACCCATTGTGCCGTAGAAGTATGTATATGAAACTGATCCATCAGTTTGGGCAATGCCACGTTCAATAACGTCTGATTTAGCAACGCCGCGATTGCCCCCGCGATAATGACAGCGAGAATCGGCCCTCTGCGCACTTCTACTTTCTCCGTACGGTTATGGTTATCGTTAGCCATTCGCTTGGACTCCTTCACTACTCGGGATGGGGATGGTTCTATCGTGCTTGTTTAGTATGCGATCCATGCCTTTTCACCATTCCAATATGTGAATGCAAATCAAAAACCTTCCGAACTGGTCCGGAAGGTCTGGAGGAGCGAAAACTCGTTATACACTCATGCGTTTTCGTATTTTTTCACGACGATCACAGCATTATGTCCGCCGAAGCCAAACGAATTGGAGATGCCGATTGAGAGCTGACCCTTTCTGGAGTGATTGGGAACGTAATCCAGATCACAAATCGGATCCGGCTCTTCCAGATTGATCGTAGGTGGAATGATGCCTTCCTGTAAACTCTTGATCAAAGCCACTGCCTCTACACCACCGGAAGCACCGAGCATATGACCCGTCATCGATTTATTCGCCGTAACGGGAACGCGCAAAGCAGCATCGCCAAACAATCGCTTGATTGCAACTGTCTCCGATCGGTCACCGATTTCCGTGCTTGTTGCATGCGCACTGATGAGATCAACCTCTTGCGGCTGCACGTTTGCTTCCTGCAGCGCCCACTTCATCGCCAAATAAGGACCATACCCTTCCGGATGTGTCGCTACCATATGATAGGCATCCGAGCTGGCACCGTATCCGATCACTTCGGCATAGATGTGTGCACCCCGACGCATCGCATGGGAAAGTGACTCCAAAATCACGATCCCCGCTCCTTCTGCCATGACAAATCCATCTCGATTGGCATCAAAAGGTCGGCTCGCCCGTTCGGGATCTTCATTTCTGCCCGACAACGCAGTCGCATTGCCAAAGCCCGCTAGTGATACCTCTGTGATGGCCGCCTCCGATCCTCCAGCAAATACCACATCCGCACCGCCCATTTTGATCAAGCGAAATGCTTCACCTATCGCCGTATTCCCGATGGAGCACGCCGTCACCGGTGCCATCGTCGGTCCGTGAGCGCCGTACTTGATACTGATCATCGCTGCTGCCATGTTCGGAATCATCATCGGCACCAGCAGTGGGCTCACCCGATCCGGTCCTCTTTCCTGCAGGACCGAACTCTGATCTAACAAGGTCCCAACTCCTCCGATGCCCGAGCCTACGTAGACTCCGAGACGCTCATGATCCACCTGATCAGGCTGCAATCCGGCATCCTCCCACGCTTGTTCAGCAGCTGCCAGGGCATACTGGCAGAAGCGATCCATCCGACGTGCTTCCTTGCGACCGAAACGACCTTCTGCGTCAAAACCGCGAACGCTACCGGCAATTTTTGTTTTATGTTTAGATGTGTCAAACGCATCAATGAATGAAATCCCTGATTTCCCTTTGGTCAAGCCTTCCCAAAACGGATCGACCTGATTGCCCAGCGGTGAAATGACGCCCAATCCTGTTATGACGACCTTTTCCATAGTGATCCTCCTTGTACCCTGATAGAACCATCTTTGCACAGCATTTATCCTATTACAAGTTGTTGTTTATCCTAGTATAATAGGTACCAGCATAAGGGAATCAGCTCCATACAGGAGGAATGACATGAACCAGCAGACGAGACTTCAGGAACTATCCGCCTTTTTAAAAACCCAGCGAGCCAAGATTCTCCCCCAATCAGTCGGACTCAGTCCCGGCACGCGCAGGCGAACACCTGGTTTGCGCAGGGAAGAAGTCGCGCAGTTGGCCGGAGTCAGCTCTACCTGGTACACCTGGCTGGAGCAAGGGAGGGACATCAAAGTATCTCCTTCCGTACTGGATGCGGTCGCAAAAGCATTGCAACTGACTGGCGATGAACGCAAATATTTGTACGCTCTCGCCTTGGAAACAGGTACGGGTGTTATTTTACAGGGGGAGACACAGCCACAAATCAGTCCGTCCCTCCAGCGCATTTTAAAAGAACTGCGCGCATGCCCTACGATCATCTCCGACAGACGCTGCCATATCGTGGGATGGAACGAAGCTGCTGCGCACGTTTTTTTAGATTTTGAACAAATCCCCTATGAGCAACGAAATATGATTCGCTTACTTTTTACGAGAAAAGAATTCCAACGTCTGGCTGTGAATTGGGAGCATTTCGTCAGCGGGTTTCTCGCCATTTTCCGGGCGTACTACGGGCAATTCGTGGAGGATGAATGGTACGAGCAATTTCTTACGGAGATGAAGGGGTTGCACCCAGACTTTCAAACGCTGTGGGAAGAAAGCCGCGTGAGCTCTGCTCCAGAGGTTCTGGTCGAATTTCGCCATGCCAAAGCAGGCAAGATGCTGTTTCACCTCACTTCACTCCAAGTCCAGGGTGATGTCGATCTGCGTTGCAGCATCTACACTCCCGACCCGCACTCTGCTACAGAAACCAAGCTGACCCAGCTCATGGGCGCGCACAAGTAAACAAACAGCCTGACCGCTTGGGCCAGGCTGTTTTCGTTTCTCCGTACGATTGCTTCATCAGTGATTCACAATGCCTACACGAGCCTCTGCGGTCGTGTGGATACCAGACTCTTCACAGCCTTCTTTCCACAGCAGGAAACGGATACTATCCGCCAGCGCTTCCCAGCTCGCTTCGATCACGTTTGTAGAGACTCCGACGGTACTCCATTTTTCCCCGTTGTACGAAGACTCGATCAACACACGTACTTTTGCTGCTGTCGCTCCGTTTTCGTCCAAGACGCGCACTTTGTAGTCGGCGAGGTGCATCTTGGCAATACAGGGGTAATATTTTTCCAGTGCTTTTCGCATGGCATTGTCCAACGCATTGACCGGACCGTTGCCGTCTGCGGCTGTATGCACTGTTTCTCCATTTACATTCAGCTTTACGGTTGCCTCAGAGGTGATGGCCCGTACCGCTGCCTTTTCCATCAAGATTTTGAAAGAATCCAGAGTGAACAGATTTTTCAGCTTGCCTGCCGCTTCCAACAGCATCAAGGTAAGCGAAGCCTCTGCACCTTCATATTGATAGCCTTGGAACTCACGCTCTTTGATTCGTGTAATGATCTCGCGCGCTTCCTCTCGCTCCAGCGAGATGTCAATCTCCAGCTCTGCCATTTTCGCCAGCAAGTTGCTTTGTCCCGCCAGCTCCGATACCAGCACGCGACGAATGTTGCCGATGTTTTCCGGCTCGATGTGCTCGTACGTTTTCGGATCGCGCATTACCGCGCTGACGTGAATTCCACCCTTGTGGGCGAAAGCGCTGTGCCCGACAAACGGCTGGTTATTTGGCAGCGTCATGTTTGCAATCTCAGCCACGTAACGGGAGAGCTGTGTCAGCTCCTGCAGTTGCTCGCCGCTGATACAATGATAGCCCAGCTTCAGTTGGAGATTGGGAATGACAGAAATCAGATTGACGTTTCCACAGCGTTCCCCGATTCCATTGATGGTGCCTTGTACTTGCTTGGCTCCTGCTTGAATCGCTGCGAGCGCATTGGCTACCGCTACTCCACTGTCGTTATGCGGATGGATACCCAATGGCGTTCGGAGGCTTTCCGTTACATGTTTGACGATATCGTAAATCTCAGTGGGGAGACTACCCCCGTTTGTATCACAGAGGACGATCCAGTCTGCTCCTGCTTCTTCAGCAGCTTCCAGCACTCGTAGCGCATAGCGCGGGTTGGCCTTGAAACCGTCAAAGAAATGCTCAGCTAAAAAGAGCGTCGTCATCTCATTTTCTTTCAAAAAGGTAACGGAGTCCGCTACCATTCGCAAGTTTTCTTCCAAAGTCGTTTTGAGAGCATCGGTTACGTGCAAGTCCCAAGATTTCCCGAAAATAGCTGCTGCTTTTACACCACTCGCAATGAGTGCCCGCAGATTGTCATCTTCGGCTGCCGCCACATTCGGACGACAGGTACTGCCAAAAGCGGTTACCTTTGCATGCTGGAGCGGAATCTCCCGAATACGCTCAAAAAACGCCATATCCTTCGGGTTGCTTCCTGGCCAACCGCCCTCGATAAAATCAATACCAAACTGATCCAGCCGCAGTGCGATCTTTATCTTGTCTTCCACCGACAGGCTGATCCCTTCTCCCTGCGTACCATCTCGCAGGGTCGTATCGTACAGATACACCTTGCTCTCCATGTCTCCACCCATTTCCAA
>JARDZO010000389.1 GCA_029240815.1 Brevibacillus sp. | reverse complement strand
TTTAACACGAAAAAACCGCCGCTCGACAACAAGCTGGTCCGTCAGGCCTTATCGTATGCGGTTGATTACAATGCCATTATCGAGGTGGCAACCAAAGGTGAAGCAACCCAAGCAAAAGGACCGGTTCCCCAAGGCTTATGGCCATCCGATCCGAGCTTGCCTTCGTACAGCATGAACATCGAGAAAGCAAAGGAACTGCTGAAACAAGCAGGTGTGAACCCGGCTGACATTAAACTGACGTTAACCTATGCTTCTGAGAATATGGATGAAGCGCGGTTTGCTCCCCTGATCAAGGAAGGACTTGCGAAGCTGGGTGTCACGGTGAGTGTAGAACCCATTATGTGGAACCAGCAGTGGGAAAGAGGAAAAGGTGATCCCAAAACCGCTCAGGATATTTTTGTCCTCCAATTCTGGCCTTCCTATGCGGATGGGTATGACAACTTAAAAACGATGTTTAGCACCGAAGAGAAGCCACATTTGAACCTTGCCTACTACTCTAATCCCGAATTCGACAAGTTGATTGGTCAGGCATACGCTTTGTCTGGAACCAAAAAAGAAGAAGCGAAAGAATTGTATCGAAAAGCACAAAATTTACTCATAGAGGAAGCCCTCGCCATGTTTTTTTACGACAGAACGGATGCTGTTTCCATGAAAAAATCCATAACCGGAGATGCAGCCAATCCGAATTATCCGTATGTCACCTTCTTTCACAAATTGAAAACGAAATAGCTTGAAGCCTTATCCATAGGGGGAAAATCAGCATGAAGAAACGCGCATTAACGGTTATTACGATGATAACCCTTGTTTTCAGCATGGTTTTATCGGCATGCGGATCTTCAGGTAATGAAGCACTGTCGCAAAACTCCGGCGAAAAACCGAAGCTGTTATAAGTCGCTACACCAGCTCTCGTAACCACATGGGATCCAAGCATCTCCTTTTCTACAGAAAGCTCCTACGTATCCAATATCTATGAACCCTTGCTTTGGGTAAATCCTCCAGGAAGTCCGGAAGAGTACTCTCCCGCGTTGGCAGAGAAATGGGAGCATAGTGAAGACGGCAAGGTTTGGACGTTTTTTATTCGTCAAGGGGTGAAGTTCCACGATGGTGCAGACCTGAGTGCAGAAGCGGTGAAGAAATCCATTGAACGTACGATAAAGATTGGAAAAGGTGGCGCGTTTATATGGGAACCCGTTGAAAAAATGGAAGTAGCAGATGAGTTCACCCTCAAGTTTTATTTGAAAAATCCGGTTCTGTTTGAACGAATTGTCAGCTCAGGAGCTGCGGCCTGGATTATGAGCCCGAATGTCATTGAGAAAGACGAAGCCTGGTTTAACGAGGGGCGGGCAGCCGGGACTGGCCCTTGGAAGCTGGAATCGTATAAAGCGGATAAAGAGATTCTGTTAACGAAAAATGAGAACTATTGGGGTAAAGTGGATACCAATTTTGAAAAAGTCTTCGTCAATATCATCACAGAAGATGTGGTCCGGGAACAAATGCTGACTTCTGGTCAAGTAGATGTAGCCTATACCCCTGTTGAGAATCTGAAAACGCTGGAACAGGACCCGAATATTCAGGTTGTTCGAAGCCAAGGGTATCAAAATTTCGTCGGTTTCTTTAACACGAAAAGACCGCCGCTCGATAACAAGCTGGTGCGCCAGGCCCTGTCGTATGCGGTTGATTATGATGCCATTATCGAAGTGGCGACCAAAGGAGCAGCTACCAAAGCAAAGGGACCAGTTCCCCAAGGGTTATGGCCATCCGATCCGAGCTTGCCGTCGTACAGCATGAACATCGAGAAAGCAAAAGAATTGTTTAAACAAGCAGGTGTAAACCCGGCTGACCTTAAGCTGACGCTAACCTATTCTTCTGCGAACATGGACGAAGCGCGGTTTGCTCCCCTCATCAAGGAAGGATTCGCGAAACTGGGTGTCACGGTTAGCGTAGAACCCATTTTGTTCACCCAGCAGTGGGAAAAAGGAAAAGGTGCCCCCAAAACCGCTCAGGATATTTTTGTACTCATGTACTGGCCTACCTACGCAGACGGTTATGACCATTTAAAAACGATGTTTGGCACCGAAAAGGAGCCGTACATGAATCTTGCCTACTGGTCTAAGCCTGAATTCGACGAGCTGATTAAACGGGCATACACTTTGTCAGGAACTAAAAAAGAAGAGTCGAAGGAATTGTATCGAAAAGCACAAAATTTGCTGATTGACGAAGCACCCGCCATGTTTTTTTACGACAAAATGGAGGCTGTTTCCATGAAAAAATCATTAACCGGAGACGCAACCAATCCAAACTATTCCTATGTCACCTTCTACCACAAATTGAAAACCAAATAATCATCAGTCTGATCGGAGGTAAAGATGGCAACATCCAACTACGTAGTAAGGAGACTGCTTCTCGCGCTGATTGTCCTCATTGGCATATCGGTTATTACCTTTGCTATTGTACGAGTCGTCCCATCCAATCCGGCTGCTGTCTATCTTGGACCGAGGGCAACTTCTGAACAAATAGAGAAATTTAATGAAGAAATGGGATTTGATCGTCCTCTTGTGGAGCAATACGTGGTGTACATGAAACAGATTGCACAGGGAGACTTAGGCGTTTCGTTAAAGACTCACCGTGACATCTCCCTGGATTTTAAAGAGTACTTGCCCAATTCCTTGGAACTGCTTCTGTTAGCGCTCCTTTTTTCAGCGGTTGTGGGCATACCTCTCGGGGTGATATCCGCTTATCACAAAGACAAATGGAGTGATCAAGTAACGAGGGTCGTCTCTATTTTTGGCGTGTCGGTACCAAGTTTTTGGATTGCGCTTGTATTGCAGTATATCTTCTTTACGAAGCTTAACTTGCTGCCGATAAACGGACAAATGTCGACGGATGTTTCCTTGCTTTATCCGATTAAGTCGGTCACAGGATTTAATCTGATCGATTCCATCCTGACAGGGAACAGAGTCGCTTTCTTTGACATGCTGCCCCATTATGTATTACCGGTGCTGACGCTGTCTTTATATCCGTTAGGCTTGCTTGCCCGCATGACGCGTTCCAATGTCATTGAAGTACTCGGCAGCGATTATATCCGTTTGGCGCAAGCGTACCGCATTCCCATGCGAAAACTTCTTTTTCATTACGCTTTAAAGAACTCGACCGGTCCCATTTTGACAGTGCTGGGGCTCATGTTTGCCTATTCAGTGATGGGCTCGTTTTTCGTTGAAGTCATTTATAATTGGCCCGGCATTGGCAGTTATTCGGTTGGGGCCATCTTAAGCATGGACAATCCTGCAATCATGGCTGTCACGCTGTTGATTGCGATTGTATATGTGTTTACCAATCTCATAACGGACCTTTTGCAAGCATGGCTTGATCCGCGAATCCGGATAGGAGGGGAGTGAACTATGGAACTCATTCGACAAAGAACACAACTCGGCAAAAACTGGCGAATGTTTCGCAAAGATAAGGCAGGGGGACTTGCCTTGCTGGTGATTCTGATTTTTCTCTTTGCGGCGCTGTTTGCGAGCCAGCTGGCACCTTATCCCGAACAAGGGAATGGGGAGTCCAATATGACGAATACGCTGGCGGCGCCAAGCAGCGATAATCTGTTTGGAACAGACCGCCAAGGCAGGGATATTCTGAGCAGATGCCTGTTCGGTCTGCAAACGTCTCTAAAGGTTGCTTTTATCGTCACGCTCCTTGGCTTTGTTATCGGGGTTCCACTAGGGGCAATCGCAGGTTTTTTTGGAGGGCTTGTAGACGAGATCATCATGAGGATTACCGACATCTTTTTATCATTTCCCGCGCTTCAATTAGCCATCGCACTGGTCGCTGTACTAGGACCCAGTCTGGAAAATGCGATTCTCGCCCTTGCCATCAGCTGGTGGCCGTGGTATGCGCGTATTGCCCGCAGCAGCACGTTATCGCTAAAGAACTCACTGTTCATTGACGCTGCCAGAGTCATGGGAGTTACCAAAATGACGATCATTTTCCGGCACATCCTGCCCAATATCTTGACGCCAGTCATCGTCCAGGTCTCCGTGGACATGGGAACCGTCATTCTTGCAGCGGCTTCCCTGAGCTTTCTCGGACTTGGGTCCCAGCCGCCGGCAGCTGACCTTGGCCAGATGATCAGCGAAGGGAGAGGCTACATTCTCAATCAATGGTGGTATTCCACTTTTCCGGGACTGCTCATACTTCTATTGGTTATGTCGTTCAACATCTTTGGAGATGCGCTCAGAGATCTGCTTGATCCAAAGTCAAATGGGAGGAGTGCCTGATGACACTGCTGGAAGTAAAGCAGCACTCTTTATTTTTCCG
>JARDZO010000388.1 GCA_029240815.1 Brevibacillus sp. | reverse complement strand
GCTGACGTACGTGGAAAACAACTTTGACCCGACGATTGCCGCTATTTCCGTGCTGCTCATGATCGTGACGGCCATTCTCATGTTCATCATCGAACGTCTTATGGGGCTTTCTGCCTTTACTAAACGATAACGGAGGCATCAAATCATGGCATTGCTCACGCTGGAAAACGTATCGGTTGCCTACGACAATCAGTACATTTTGCAAAATTTCAATCTGAACATCGAAAAAGGTCAGCTCATTTCCTTGCTGGGACCGAGCGGCTGTGGGAAGACAACGACGCTGCGTCTGATCGCGGGATTCCTCGAAGCGAAGGACGGCAAGTTTCTGTTTGATGGTAAAGACTACACGCGCGTTCCGGTCAACAAGCGCAATTTCGGGTTCGTATTTCAAAGCTATGCGCTGTTCCCGCACCTGTCCGTTTTTGACAACGTAGCATTCGGTCTGCGCCTGCGAAAAGTAAACGAAACCGAAGTGAAAAAGCGCGTCATGGACATTCTGGATGTCGTCAGCCTGAACGGCTTTGAAAAGCGTCATCCGAAAGAGCTTTCCGGTGGGCAAAGACAGCGGGTAGCGATTGCCCGTGCGCTGGTTATCCAGCCGGACCTGCTGCTGTTTGACGAGCCGCTTTCCAACCTGGACGCAAACCTGCGCATCAACATGCGGGTCGAAATCCGCCGCATCCAGCAGGAGCTGGGCATCACGACGGTTTACGTATCCCACGATCAGGAGGAGTGCTTCTCCATTTCCGATCAGGTGGCGATCATGAACAAAGGAATCATCGAGCAGCTGGACGATCCGGCAACGATTTTTAAATACCCAAAAACAGAATTCATTGCACGCTTTATCGGCTTCACCAACTTCATTACGTTTGCCGAACGCACGAATCAAAACGGAGAAATCAGCCTGCGCGTAGGCGATCACTCGTTTCTTGCAGCCAATCATCCGGGCACCGCGAATCCGTCTGGCAAAAAATGCGCGCTTCGCCCTGATGACCTGATGGTGACGACGGAAGAGACACAGGATCAAGCGATGAACCGTTTGAGGGGAAGTGTCAAAGTCAGTACGTTCCTGGGACGCAGCTATCAATATGTCGTGGAGACGGATCTGGGCGATTTCACGGTGAATCAAGAAATGGAGACCCCGTACAGGAGCGGCCAAAAGGTCAATCTGCTGTTCCCCAAAGACAAAATGGTGCTGGTGGATTAACAACAGGAGGCGTTTTTCATGAAAGTTGATTTGCTGATTCAGGACGTTCGCGTCTACAATAGCTATTTCAAAAAATTTACCGAGGGAAACGTAGCCGTTCTGGACGGAAGGTTTCTCTATATCGGAAAACAAGGGACAGAGACGTTTGAACCGGGCGAAGTGCTCGCCGGTGGAGGGCGTTATCTGATTCCGGGCCTGGTCGATATTCATCTGCATATCGAAAGCACGATGGTGACGCCAGAGACGTTCTCCTTCGCTTTGATTCAAAACGGGGTGACGACGATTGTACCCGAGCCGCATGAGATGGCAAACGTATTTGGCATCGAAGGGATCAAGGAAATGATTCGCGTGAGCCGTGACTGTGTCGTGGACATGAAGTACGCGATCCCAAGCTCGGTTCCAGCTACCTCGATGGAGACGACGGGCGGCTCCGTTGAGATCGCAGATATCGATGAATTGCTGCGCTCCGAGGAGATCATTTGCCTGGGCGAGATTATGAACTACGTGGATGTCATTTCTGACCCGGAATGCAAGACGAACCAAATTCTGCGGCACATTCGCAAAGAGTATCCGCATCTCGTGATCGAGGGTCATGTTCCGAAGCTGCTCGATCTGGATTTGCACCGGATGCTCTTCGCGGGAGTCGATTCCGACCACACGCATCAAACACCGGAAGGAATGGAAGCGCGGATCGCAGCAGGAATGTTCCTCGAGATTCAGGAGAAGTCAATGACCGAGGAAGTCATGGAGTATTTGATCAAGCAGGATGTTTCCGAGCATTTCTGCTTTGTGACGGATGATGTCATGACCGATTCCTTGTACAAGCGCGGCCATCTCAACCACATCGTGAAAAAGGCAATGGCGATGGGCATGGAGCCAGAGCGTGCGATTTATGCGAGCACCTATACTCCGGCCAAAAGAATGAACATGCATGACCGCGGTGCGATCGCACCAGGAAAGATTGCGGATTTCCTGCTGGTGTCTGACTTGCGTGAGCTTGTGATCGATCAGGTCTACAAAAACGGGAAAAAGGCGTATGACGCAAAGGAAGCGTACGTGCAAGCGGAACAGCCCCGTCAGTTCCCAGCCCATTTTTACGAGAGCATTCAGCTGGCGCCATTGACTGAAGCTGATTTTACAGTGCAGGCGGATGCGCCAGACAACCGTTATCCTTGCCGCGTGATGCTCGTGCAAAACGGTTCTACCTTTACCGAAGACCATCGTGGGATTGTCGAAGTCAAAGACGGCGAGCTATGCTGGCAGGAGAGTCCTTATGGGCTGATTGCAGTATTTGAACGGTATGGGAAAAACGGCAACCGCGGCTACGGCTTGATCAGCGGCGATACGATCAAACGCGGGGCGGTAGCGACGAGTTATTCCCACGATAACCACAACCTGTTGGTAGTCGGTCACAATCCACATGACATGATGGTGGCGGCGAACGAAGTCATTCGCAACCAGGGCGGTTTTTACGTGGTCGAGAATGGGGAGGTCATAGCCAGCCTTCACTTGCCAGTTGGGGGAATCCTGACCGAGGAGCCGCTGGAAAAAACGGCGAAGGAAGTCGAGCAGCTGCGCCGTGCTATGGAGTCGCTCGGCTATCAGCACTACAACCCGATCATGTCGATCAGCACACATTCTTTGCCAGTCAGTCCAGCACTGAAGATCACGGATATCGGCTTGATTGATGTAAATGCGGGTAAAGTCGTGCCACTGCTTTTGATGTAGCGAATACGGGGTGTCCAAAGGGTGGATTTTATCACCAGTTGGGCGCCTCTTTTTTTCATTACTTTCTCTCTTTCCTTTTGCTATAATATTATTTTATGTATTTACAAAATCATACAGAGCGAGGAACAACTGAAAATGAACGAAACCTTCTCGATCAAAGGAAAATGGCGACAATTTCTTGTCGTGCTGCTGCCGATCTTAATTTCGCAGTTAGCTCTTTTTTCTATGACGTTTTTCGATACAATCATGTCTGGGCACGCTAGTCCAATCGATCTGGCGGGTGTGGCGATCGGGGCTAGCTTATGGGCGCCTGTGCAGTCTGGCTTGACGGGGATTCTGCTCGCTGTCACTCCGATGGTGGCTCAAATGGTCGGGGCAAATCGCAGGGAACGTGTTCCTTTTACTGTGGTTCAAGCGTTTTACGTGGCGATCGCGATTGGTATCGCGGTTATTATCGTAGGTGCCCTGGTGCTCAATCCGATTCTGAATTTGATGGATTTGGAGCCGAGTGTACGCGGGATCGCAATCGATTTTCTGCATGCCATAGCGATCGGGATCATCCCGTTGTTTCTCTACACAGTCATTCGCTGCTTCATTGACGCACTTGGGGAAACGCGCGTCACGATGTTTATCACTTTGTTCTCCTTGCCGATCAACATCTTTCTGAACTATGTCCTCATCTTCGGGAATTTGGGTTTTCCTCGGCTGGGCGGAGTCGGGGCAGGCTATGCTTCTGCTATCACGTACTGGTGCATTTTGCTGATTAGCCTGTTTGTTGTAAAACGTGTCCATCCATTTGTGGAATACGGACTGCTCGGGAAATTTTACGCGGTTTCCCTGCAAGCCTGGAAAGAGCTGTTGAAGCTGGGTCTGCCGATTGGCTTCTCGATCTTCTTTGAAGTGAGCATTTTCGCTGCGGTGACTCTGTTCATGAGTGAGTACAGCACTATTACGATTGCAGCTCACCAGGCAGCATTGAACTTTGCCTCCTTCATTTACATGGTGCCCATGAGCATTTCGATGGCGATGACGATTTTGGTCGGCTTCGAAGTGGGGGCACGCCGCTATCGCGATGCGCGGCAGTACAGCTATCTGGGTATTAGTGTCGCCGTTGTACTGGCACTGCTGTTTGGAGTAGGGCTGTTAGCGTTTAATGAACAAGTAGCAGGCTTTTACACAACGGACGAGGAAGTGCTCCGCTTGACCCAGCATTTCCTGATGTACTCGATTTTGTTTTTGATTTCGGATGCGATCGCGGCTCCAATTCAAGGAATTCTGCGTGGCTACAAGGACGTGACGATCACCTTTATCGTAGCGCTCGTATCGTATTGGGTGATTGGATTGCCGCTGGGCTTTGCCCTTGCGCAGTACACATCGCTGCAAGCGTTTGGGT
>JARDZO010000387.1 GCA_029240815.1 Brevibacillus sp. | reverse complement strand
AGACAAAATCAAGACAGGTGGCGTACAGACCAGGCATTTGGCCAATTACGTCATTAATTCCGTGAAGCTCGAGGATGGCTCGGTGACGACCGACAAGCTCCGCGATGCGTCGGTCACGGCCAACAAGATCGATGAGGATGCAGTCGAGTCCCAGCACATACGCGAAGGGGCCATTTTGCATCATCATCTGGCAGAACATGCAATCGATAGCGACAACCTGGCACCCGGATCTGTGACGGATGTCCATATTGGCTTTCAATCGATTTTCAGTCAGCATCTCCATTCAGAGGCGGTTACCAGTGACAAAATCGGCACGTTTGCTGTATTGACTGAGCATCTGGATCATTCGAGTGTGACCTCGGAGAAAGTCGCGAAGGAATCGATTGGCAGTGTTCATCTAAAAGCGGGCAGCATTCAGACCACTCACTTGCAAGACAATGTCGTGACCACGAAAAAAATAGCCGACGACCAAGTGACGACTTCCAAGGTGGCGGATCGCGCCATCACCGGCGATAAGCTGGCAACTCGCAGTATATGGGGTCATCATTTGCTGGAAGACAGTGTGGACGCCAAGCATCTGGCTGACGGAGCCGTCATCCCTGAAAAAATCGCCAAAAAGTCCATTGAAGAACAGCACTTGACCGATCGCCTCATCGGCAGCAACCATCTTCGGGAGTATGCGGTTCAAACCCATCATCTCGCGGATCACGTCATCACGACCTCCAAGCTTGCCCCTGAATCCATTTCTACCGATAAAATTACGGAATTAAGTGTAAACACGGGCAAACTGGCAGATTCAGCGGTCACAGCGCAAAAGATGGCGAGCGAGGCCGTGAAAACACGCCACCTGAGCAAAGCGTCCGTGACAGGGGAGAAGCTTGCAGAAAAGGCCATTACCAGCGTACACCTGGCTAGTTTGTCCGTTCAAAACGAACATCTCGTCCCGAAATCCATAACGAAGGAAAAGCTGCAGGAAGGAAGTGTCACGCGAGAGAAGCTGGTTGATCGCGTGGTGGACGGCAACAAGCTGGAATACAAATCGGTAACAGGAGAGCACGTCGTTTTAGAAAGCTTGACCGGCAAACATCTGGCTGAAGGTAGCGTCACGGGTGAGAAGCTGGCTCAAAAAGTCGTCGAGACAAAGCATTTGAATGACCGAGTCGTCACAGAGGAGAAGCTTGCGGATGGCAGTGTGACAGGAGCGAAGCTGGCACCTGGATCGATTCAGGAGAAGCATCTGGAGGATCGATCGGTAACGGCGGATAAGCTCGCTTTCCAGCCTGTGCACACCAACAGGCGTCTTGGTACCACGCTGCAGCAGTTTGGATTTGCCCCTTTTCGGATGGAGGCCAATCAGGCAAGCGTGGACGTCAAAGTGTCGCTGATGGAGCATTACGCGAATACGAACTACTGTATCGTCGGAATGACAAATCAGGCGGGTCTGGCAGCAGCACTTAAAAAGCAAAACAGGTCGACAGCGATCATCACCGTATTCCGACAGTCCGCAATTGAAGAGACGAGCGGTGTTCTGCAATGGATTGCGATCGGCGAAAAAGGAAGCAGAGTGGACGAAGAAGACGACTTGCTCGAATCGACGGAAGAAGCAGACGAGTTGCAAGCGCTGGCGGATGAGGAACCGATGGCAGCATTGGAAGAGGATCTTGAGAGTTTGGAAGACTTTGCAGAACTATCACAGGATCAAGAAGAAGAATCATAATAATAGGAACCTTTCTGCAAATGGCAGGAAGGTTTTTTTATCCTTGTTTCAATCAATGTGTTTGTTTTCATAATATAATTATGGTAAACTACATAGGCAGTCTTTCATTGAATTTGCCTAATCCCAATAGTATAATTGCTAGGTATACCCGTTAGTTATTTGTCTGTGACGGTAAATGGAGGGAAATGATTCGATGTTGACGACGATTGCTCGAATTGGGCAGCATGTTGGACAAGAAGTACGTTTGGGTTGCTGGCTGTATAACAAGCGTGGCAGCGGGAAGATCCAATTCCTGCAATTGCGTGATGGCTCCGGCTTTATTCAAGGGGTTGTTGTGAAAGCAGAAGTAGCTGAAGATGTCTGGGAACAAGCAACGAAACTGACGCAAGAAAGCTCATTATACATAACAGGTGTTGTTCGCGCAGATGATCGCGCACCCAGCGGATACGAATTGAACGTGACGGGTGTAGAAATCATCCAGCTCGCGGAAAACTATCCGATTTCCCTGAAAGAACACGGTGTAGACTTCCTGATGGATCATCGCCACCTGTGGCTGCGCACACCACGTCAGCGTGCAGTCATGGCGGTTCGCTCCGAAGTCATTCGTGCGATGTATGAATTCTTCCAGGAAAATGGGTTCTACAAAGTCGATCCTCCGATTTTGACCCCAACGTCTGCGGAAGGAACGACAAACCTGTTCCATACGAAGTATTTTGACGAGGACGCGTACCTGTCTCAATCCGGTCAGCTGTATATGGAAGCAGCGGCGATGGCATTGGGCCGCGTGTACTCGTTTGGTCCGACTTTCCGTGCAGAGAAGTCGAAAACTCGTCGTCACCTGATCGAGTTCTGGATGATCGAGCCGGAGATGGCTTTCGTGGACCAGGAAGAAAACCTGCGTATCCAGGAAGCATTTGTATCCCACGTGGTACAATCCGTCCTGAAAAATTGCCAAATGGAATTGAAAACTTTGGAGCGCGATACCAGTAAGCTGGAAAATGTGAAGGGCGACTTCCCACGCATCAGCTACGATGATGCGATCAAGCTGCTCCAAGAAAAAGGCAGCGACATCAAATGGGGCGATGATTTTGGCGCTCCAGATGAAACGACCATTGCGGAGCATTTCGACAAGCCTGTCTTTATCACGAACTATCCGACCGAGATCAAGGCTTTCTATATGAAGCCAGATCCAAACCGTCCAGAAGTCGTGCTGTGTGCGGACATGATCGCTCCAGAAGGCTATGGCGAAATCATCGGCGGCAGCCAACGTATCGACGATCCAGAGCTTCTGGAAAAGCGTTTTGCCGAGCACGAGCTCTCTGAGGACGCTTATCGCTGGTACTTGGATCTGCGCAAATACGGTACCGTGCCTCACTCCGGGTTTGGTCTGGGGCTGGAGCGTACTATTGCATGGATCTGCGGATTGGATCACGTTCGTGAAACGATTCCATTCCCTCGTATGCTGTATCGTCTCTACCCGTAATTTTTATCGCGGCGCATGTATATACACCCTGTTGCTGGAGGGCAGCAGGGTGTTCCTATTGTTTACGTACTCCCTTGTCATTCCAACACAGAGGTGAATCAGTTTTATGGACTCCCAAATATTGCAATTGTTGCAAGAAGGTGCAACATCCGTCTCCAACCTGCTTTTGAAAATGTATAAACGCATGTCATTGGCAGATGACGAGATGATGCTGCTCATCCACCTGCTTTCCTTTCAACAGGAGGGGAATCGTTTCCCTACCTTGACAGAGCTGGAAGAGAGAATGTCCATGACTAACATGCGATTAATCCAGTCTCTGCAAAAGCTGTTGAAGGAAGAGTGGATTAGCATTGACGAATTTGTAGACCCCCAAACCGGAATGCGGCATGAGCAATACAATCTGACTCCTTTGTATCGGAAGCTGTACCAAACCTGGCGTGAACAGCTGGCAGCCCCGCAAGTGATGGAGACGATCCACGAGCCATTCCGTCAAAGTGCTGCGGCTCTTGACGATGAACCTGTTGCTATCTACAGCCGATTTGAGCAAGCCTTTGGTCGCCCGCTGTCACCCTTTGAGCTGGAAAGCATTCATATGTGGACGGGACAAGACGGCTATTCGGAGGAATTGATTTTAACTGCCTTGCGTGAAGCAGCGACGGTAGGGAAGCTGCACATCCGCTATATCGATCGGATTTTGCTCGAATGGCAAAAGCAGCAAATCACCAGCGTGGAGCAAGCGCGGCTTTACAGTATGAATTTCCGCAGAAATCGTCAACCGCTTTGATTGATCCCAATCGAAGCGGTTTTTTCTTTGCCGCGATACCGGATACGTACCCATTTTCCGTGTGCGTCATAACCTATAGCATACATGACGAGTTCAGTTGCTACTCCTGTAATCGAGCAGTTATCTCGAATGGCAGGGGCAACACAGTTGGAGGGAATGTCTGTGGAAAAAAAGAAGAAATGGGATCTTCCTCATTGGGTTATGCCAGGCGTTTTTTCTGGCAACTACGTGGTAGATGAAGCGGTAGAGCGTATCTCGATTGTCAAGCCGGTAGAAAAAGGAACAGAGCCGGAAAATGAAGAAGCGCTGGAATCGATGGTGGAGGCAGCCTTGGAAACTGCGTTGAAGCAAA
>JARDZO010000386.1 GCA_029240815.1 Brevibacillus sp. | reverse complement strand
TCACCTCCCATATCTTGGTTTGTTGCTATAAAAACGATAACCGATCAGTTTTCACTGTCTTTTATCGAAGCAACTCCTCGGTAATGCGCGCCGCCAGGTTGTCGTCTTTCTTCTTGTCTTCCTGTGCAATCGCTGCGAGAGTTTGTGCCCGTTTGTCATCAGGCATATCAGACAAAATTGAGATGGCCCTTGCCTTGTTTGTTTGCATCAAGGACCGGATCACTGCGGCAGAATCAGCTGCCGGCATTTGCGCGAATGAATTAACCAATGATTCCTTTGTATTACTGTCGTTTGCTGTGTTATTGCGCGTCTCACTAAGTGCCTTGGTCAACACTTGCACTCTCTCTTGCAAAGCAGCGATGTCATCATCTTTGTTGACCACTGAATCTTTTAGCATGATCGAAATGTCAGCCGCTTTCTTCGGATCCATTTTTGACAAAATGTCTGCACGCTGAATGGGCTTCATTTTGGTCATGACGGTAACGGATTCGTCCGGGTTGAGGTTTTCAATAATCGCCGCTGCATTTTTCGCAGACATGGTCGTGTAGACCTTGGCCAAGTCCGTAAACTGCTGCTGACGCTCCTCTTCCGTGGCTCGCTTGTCTTCCATCATTTTTTGGAGATCCTGCACTTGTTTCTCGAGAGCTTGGATCGTGGAGTCTTTCTTCGCTGTTTCTTCCTTTAATGAAGAAAGAGCTTGCTGACTTTTCACATGATCCGTTTGCAGACTAGTTACTTGTTTGTTTAACTCTTCTTTTGGATCAGAGCCGGGAGCCGCTGCATATTCGTCCGGGACAAGCTTTTCCACGTACGGTACGGATTTGGCCCAATGGAGAACATTCCCCAGCACGTTGACCCCCAGTAAGCTGAGGAGCACACCGCCAAGGAGGCTGGCAAACAGTGCAGGAATCACGATCATGTAAAAAAACCATTCCCACCTGCCGTACTCCCGTTCTTCTTGGATTTCTTCCATCTGGTACCTCCCTCAGTTGCTTCGACGAAGATAGAGCTGGGTGCCAATCTCGTCCAACTCTTTTTGTTCCCGCACTTTTTCCATGTCCATGAATTGAGTGTGGGACCGCTCCCGTAGACGCTGCCATAGCTGGGACTCTTTCATTCTTTCCGTCAATCGAGACTGACAGCGCTCCACATCTTGTTCGCATCCATTTAACGTCCGCTGTTGGTTTTTAATCGAACGCTCTACGGATTGTTTGTACTGCGTAATCTGGATGAGCTGTGCAGCACTGCATGTTTGTGTCTGCGCATCCTGGAGGAGCAGAGACATTTCGTCATGGTGTTCATTCAAACGAAATAGCTTCCATTCCTCTTCGTTCTTCCGTTGGACCGATTTGCCGAAAGCCCACTCCGCTTGTTCCTTCTCTTTTTCCTTCAGATCCAGAACTTTTTGGAGATGAAACTGAAACACAGCCACGTTAGTTCACTCCTCCGAAATTAGCGGTCAACGCCTTTATCGCACTCTGTAAGGTTGAAGGCTCATGTGTACCCTGTCCGGTAAAATCGCGGATAACATCCCGATACCGTATAGCGGCATCAATTTCTCGATTCGTTCCAGGCTTGTACGCCCCGATATTAATGAGATCTTCTGCATCCCGATAGGTTGCCAAATGCCTTTTAAACTGCCGCGCTGCTTCCATATGATTGTCACTGACAATCTCTGTCATGACCCGGCTGACACTGGCAAGCACATCAATCGCAGGGAATTGTCCCTTGTGAGCAATTTTCCGGTCTAATACGATGTGACCATCCAAAATACCGCGAACAGCATCGGCAATCGGATCATTCATGTCATCCGAGTCAACAAGCACCGTATAGAAAGCAGTGATACTACCTCGATCGGCTGTTCCTGCTCTTTCCATCAGCTTGGGCAGCAAGGCAAAAACCGAAGGCGTATACCCACGCGTCGCAGGAGGCTCACCAATCGCAAGACCTACTTCCCGCTGTGCCATGGCAAATCGGGTCACGGAGTCCATCATGAGCATCACGTTCATACCGCGATCTCGGAAATATTCGGCGATCGATGTGGCGATCATGGCGCCCTTGATTCGGATCATTGCGGGTTGATCAGACGTAGCTACCACGACAACTGATTTCTTCAGTCCTTCTTCCCCTAGATCCCGTTCAATAAACTCCATCACCTCGCGCCCACGCTCACCGATAAGTCCAATTACATTGATATCCGCTGTGGTATTGCGGGCGATCATCCCCATCAGCGTACTCTTCCCGACACCAGAACCTGCAAAGATCCCGACGCGTTGTCCTTTACCGATCGTAAGCAACCCGTCAATCGCTCGTACCCCGACACTGAGTGCTTCCTTAATGCGAGGACGAAGAATCGGATTCGGCGGCATATTATTCGTCGGATAAGATGAGAGCCCAAACGGTAAGGTGCCTTGGAAAGGACGCCCTAGACCATCCAAAACGGAACCGAGAATTTCAGGACCTACTTTGACTTCCAATGACCGGCCAGTCGCGACAACATCACAGCCGGGGCCGATCGCCGTCAATTCACCCAACGGCATCAGAAGAACCTTGTTTTCACGAAACCCAACGACTTCCGCGATGATAGGCTCTTGGCTATTGCTCGGAATCAAGTGACAGATCTCACCGAGCTTCACTTCTGGCCCTTGAGATTCAATCGTGAGTCCAACCACTTGTGTCACCTTTCCGTTTACCCGCATCGGATCCATCCCCATTAATGCGTGTTTGTATTTGGAAAGATCGAGAATACTCATGGGGCTTCACTTCCTCGTGCAATTTCGAGCAACGCCTGCTTGATCTCCGTCAGCTGCGTATCGATCCGGGCATCAACACTGCCCAACGGTGTACGAATTACACATCCGCCATCTTGAACGGTATAATCCGGATAAATCGATAATTCCGCTTGTCCATCGAGTAATTCTAGTAATTGTGCCCGATGTTCTTGCACATAGTCGAAGTACTTGTGATTGACGCAAACGGTTATATGACCGTGTACTCGTGAGCGACGCATTACTTTTTTCACGATTTCCATCACTTGTTCGGATGAGTGCTCCAACTCTGCGTTAATCACTTTTTTTGCAATCTCGATGCTTAATTCCACCAAGAACGGCTCGGCTTCCGCCACGATTTGTTTTTTATCTGCAAACGCATTTTCAAGAAGCTTTCGAGCTTGTTCTACTGCGCTCGTCTCTTCCTCGTACGCTTGTTGCTTGCCTGCTTCATAACCGGAATCATGACCTTCTCGTCCTGCTTGTTCATGAACTTCCTGGAACAGTGCTGCTGCATCCATTCGCTTTTGCTCCCACCACTGTTCCATTTCCATCATAGCGTCCTGCTTCAATTGCTCCGCTTCTTCCACTGCCTGTTGCAATATTTTTTGAGCCGTTTCTTCCGCATCCTGTATGATGATTAGCGCTTCTTCTTCGGCTTGATTTAAAATTTTTTGATTTTCTTGCAACCTTTCTGGATCTGCTTCCGTCTTTAGTGGTGCAGGTGTTACCGCAAGGAGCACAGAATCGTCTGAAGGCTGATAGTACGAGGCCTTGATGATCCTAGACAATGATATCATCTCCTCCACCGCGAGCGATGATGATCTCACCAGCTTCCTCTAAGCGACGGATAATGGCAACGATACGGGATTGAGCTTCTTCGACGTCGCGAAGTCGAACTGGCCCCATGAATTCCATTTCTTCTTTGAAAGTGTCGGCCATCCGCTTGGACATATTGCGGAAAATAACTTCGCGCACTTCTTCGCTGGCCACTTTGAGAGAAAGCTGAAGGTCTGCGTTCTCCACATCCCGGATAACACGTTGGATCGAACGATTGTCCAATGTAGCAATGTCTTCGAACACGAACATGCGCTTCTTGATTTCTTCTGCCAGCTCTGGGTCTTGAATTTCCAAGGAATCCAGAATCGTGCGCTCGGTTCCTCGATCGACACCATTGAGTACCGCTACAATTGCTTCGATACCACCAGCTTGCGTGTAATCCTGTGTAACAGTTGCAGACAGCTTTTGTTCCAAGACTTGTTCGACCTGTGCAATTACTTCCGGAGATGTACTGTCCATCATCGCGATTCGTTTTGCCACTTCTGCTTGGCGTTCTTGAGGAAGGGCAGACAAGATCATGGCAGCTTGTTGGGCTTCCAAATAGGATAGTACCAGTGCGATCGTTTGCGGATGCTCATTCTGGATAAAGTTCAGGATTTGACCAGGATCTGCTTTTCTAGCAAAATCAAACGGTCGTACCTGCAAATTAGCGGTTAGACGATTAATGATATCCATTGCTTTCGTCTCGCCCAATGCCTTTTGCAGAATTTCTTTCGCGTATGTAATGC
>JARDZO010000385.1 GCA_029240815.1 Brevibacillus sp. | reverse complement strand
GAGAATGCCCTCTTTGGCTGTATTTACCGCTTCAAACATTTGTTGAAAACTACCGTGGTAATGAACGGGCAAATAGATGCCAAGGAACAGGATGACAAAGAATATGAGAAAATCTTTGACCGTGGATGTCCAGGCAGAGCCGTGAATGCCCGATATCATTACGTAGACTACCAGCGCAACCATCCCGATCAAGATCGCGACACTCGGGGAAATCGCTCCATAGGACGTGGCAGACACCAAGATACCCATGGATTTAAACAAAAGTACGATATAGGGAACCAGTGCCACAACACCGACGATGGTGACAAACACACCCAAGATCGGACTGTTGTATTTTGAAGCGAAGAACTCAGACTGCGACACCAGATTGTGCTTTTTGGCATATTTCCAGATCGGCGGCAAGAGCCAGTAGGAGGTCATCGCACCCAGTGTAGTAAACGCGATCAGATAAAAACCGACAGCCCCTTTGGAATAAGCCAGGCCACTGGTACCAAGCAAGGTAAAGACGGAATAGGTCTCTCCAGCGAGTAACAGGAAGACAAACAAGCTGCCAAAGCCCCTGCCGCCAATCGCCCACTGCTCCATGCCCATATCTTTGCCTCTGCGCGCCATGATGCCCAAGAGCAAGCTGAGCAGCAAAGCGCCGAAAATAATCAGCATTGCACTATTCATTCGGTTTCCTCCTCTTGCTTGTTAATCGGATCCAGCTTGAAGATGATGCCCATGATGACCGATGTCATGACGGTCCAAAAGAAGAACCAGAACATCAAGAAAGGAAGTCCAAACACGTATGGTTCGACCTGATTGACAAATCCAGTGCCCACGAGGATAGCCAGGAACGGCAACACTCCTAGCAGATAGTAAGCTTTCATTCAGTAAGCCCCCTTTTTCGTAGCGGTAATCAGGAGTGGGGCCGCATGATGCTGCTTTATCACCGTTTCCGTTCTGTACGGTGCGGCCCTTCTCCCCCATTCATACCAAGTTGCGTTCGAGCTTATTTATACTTTTCAATCAATAGCTGTAGCGTTTCCAGCATGACATTCGCGCCTGCCTCGATATCCTCCCACGAGGTATACTCTTCTGGATGATGGCTGATCCCGTCTTTACTGGGGACAAAGATCATACCGACATCGGTCAATGCCGTCATCGAGTTGGCATCGTGATTGGCTCCGCTAAACATGTATTGGTACGACTCGCCTTGCAGTTGACTAGCTTGATCGATACACGCCTGGATCGATTGTGGCAGTGACTGTGGATGTTTTTCCACCGCGATATCAATCTGCGCTTTGATATTGGCCCTAACCCATTGGCGAATCTGTTCTTCGATGATTTTCATCTCTTCCCAGCTGCTGCCTCGTATCTCGATCATCAAGTCCGCTTGTCCCGGCACGACGTTAGCCAAATTAGGCGATATAGCGATTTCACCCACCGTCGCTACGATATCGCTCCGGGCAGCTACCGCGAGTCGGTTGACTTCCTGGATCAAACGAGAAGCATCCAAGAGAGCGTCCTTGCGCAAATGCATCGGGGTCGTGCCTGAATGACTGGCTCGTCCCGCCACTTTTATAGATAATCTCAGGATTCCCGCAATAGCAGTCACAATGCCAATTTTCTTTTCGTTCGTTTCCAAGAGGGCGCCTTGTTCAATGTGCAGCTCTACGTAGCAATAATAATCTTCCTTGCTCCGTTTCACTGCTTGCACATCATCCCACGAGAAGTCGAGCTCTTTCAGCTTTCCGTCAAAATCTTCCGACTGCTTCACCAAGCCTGCTACTGCCCTGCTCCCGAACGTTCCTCCGAGCACATTGGCCTCTTCCCCTACGAAGGCGATAAGCTCCAACGGCACTTTAGGCTCCAAGCCGTTCTCACGCAGCGTTTCCAAGCATTCCAGTCCGACGATGACTCCTAATGCCCCGTCATACAGACCACCCTCTGGTACCGTATCCAGGTGAGAGCCAAATGAAATGGCTGGCTTTCCCGACTCGCCCCATCTGCCGAATACATTGCCTACCCTGTCTTGCGCGACAGTTAGTGATTGATCAGTCAGTTTGGTTTTTAGCCAATCGAGCGCCTTGTTTTCTTCGGGGGAATACGCCACGCGTGTATATCCGTGCTCCCCTGCATTGGCAACAGCCCCTACTGCCAACAGGTTGTTCTTTACACGTTCGAGGTTGATTTTCAGCTGTCCCATGCTTATCTAGCTCCTCCCTTCACGGTCCCTTGAGCGAGTGACTCCAGCCACTCACCAAAATTCGTTACACCCGGTAAAGAAAGGACCGTATCGATCATCCGGCTTGTCTGACTCTGGCTGCAACCACCGAGCATGCTGGAAAATTTACGCAGTAGCTCCTCTCGCGGAAACGGCTGATCATAGTTGCCTGATGCCGCATCGACATAGATGCTGTGAGTAGCTCCATCCTGATCCGTAATAGTGACACGAGCTGCTCGTTTGTCAGGCAGCAGGGCTGTCATCTCCGCATCCTCCGCGACCTCCATCCGTTTTGCCAATGATCGAACAGATGAATCTATGAAAATCTCACCTGCAAAGGAATCATAGAGAGAGTGCCCGTGAATGATCGCGGATAGCAAAAACGGAATCGAAAACTTGGCGGACAATGAATTTGCTGGGTCCGGGTCGTTCAATCGTGCAGCCAAGCTGTATGTTTCTACCTTTACCGCTGCAATCTGCGATGCGTCATAGCTCTTTTCTTGTAACAAGGTGAGCAAGGCATCGATAGCAGAATGAGAGAATCGGCAAGATGGATAGAGCTTGAAGTAGTTTTTGTCCAAGAGCGGAGGTGCCCATAGATCTGCTTCGAACAAATCGTAGTTGATCCCTTTTGACAAGATGCTCCCCCAGAGATGGTCGACGACATGCTCGCTGCTGCAAAATCCAGCCTCCTGAAAGGTCCAAGCCTGAAGGGCGAGAAAGCTCCCCACACCTGTGTACAGATTACGAACAGTCATCCCGGTGACGGCTGCTTCCCACGATGTAGCAACCGGCAGGGAAGCTGCGAGCATGGCAGCCTCTCTTATTGCGCGGTTGTCCTTTTTCTGCAGTAAGCCTGCCGCGACCGCTCCCCCTACAGTTCCCCACGTACCGTGCGGGTGCATATCATCGTTCATGTTGCTGGCAAAAGCCAACCGCGATGCGACTTCATAGCCAATGACAAATGCACGGATGATTTCCATACCCGTTACTTTTTGCTCCCATGCAGTGATGAGGATGGGCGCAAGCATATGAGCGGCCGGATGCCCCTTGGCAAACTGGTTTCCTTCGTCGAGCTCGTTACTCACAATCGCCGTCCCGTACAGCATTGCGGCATGCTCTCTCGTGGTGTATAGGCCTGTTCCCACCAGAGGAATCGGATGCTGCTCATCCTTTTGCGGGACTCCTGCACGAGCGAGATACCCTTGCAGCTCCGGGGAAGCAAATCCGAAGCAAGCAGCAAACAGAGTGTCGGCCAACATCCACGTCGCACGCTCCTGCGTCTGAAGAGGAATATCTTTGATGGTCTTGTCCAGAAGCTCGTCCAGCATGTGAGTGAATCGGTTGATCATAGGCGGCGGTTCCCCCCAACGACTGCGCCTTTATACGCGGAGCCTGGAACAAAGGAGCCAAAGCCTGGCTCAACCGTTACCTGTTCACCGTCGTATACGGTTGTTCCGCGGACGATTGTTTGAATGACTTTCCCTTTCACTTCTTTTCCGTGGAAAGGAGAGATTTTGGAATGGGAGCGGAATTGATTTTCATCCACCACCCATGTCGTCTCGGGATCAATCACCGCGAAGTCTGCGTCAAAGCCTACAGCGATTTTGCCTTTTCCCGGGATACCAAACACTTCAGCAGGATGCTGCGCCATGACTTTCGCGAACTGTACAGGCGTCATCGTTCCTTTGGCAACCGTTCTGTCAAACATGAGCGGCGTCATGATTTCCACACCTGGCATGCCTGAGGATGCCTTGAAAATGTTGTCTTTACCCGGATCTTTATGTTCCGCTCCCCATGGCGCATGGTCAGAGGAAATCAGCTCGATATCGCCTGCCGTGAGATGCCTCCACAGACCAGCCACTTCTTCCGGATGGCGCAGCGGCGGATTGTTTTTCGCTTTTGGACCATACTCATCCAAGGCATTTACATCGAGCAGCAAGTACGGATAGCAGGTTTCGCTGGTCACTTTGACACCCTGCTGTTTGAACACCTTGATCAAATCGATGGTGCGAGGATGGCTCACATGGACGATGTGCAGCTTGACGCCTGTCCAATAAGCAAACTCCATCAGCTTGAGCACCGCACTCGTCTCTGTCAGAGGCGGTCTGGTCTCGTTG
>JARDZO010000384.1 GCA_029240815.1 Brevibacillus sp. | reverse complement strand
AGGGAAAAACTTCGCGGCGGGGATGTCTGGCGGTACAGCTTACGTGTTGGCCGAAGACAAAGCTGAATTCGCTGCATCGTGCAATCAGGAAATGGTGCATCTAGAAGCTCTTCAGGATGAGCGGGAAGCTGCAGAAGTGAAAAAACTGTTGGAAAATCACATAGCGAATACAGGCAGTCAGCATGCGCAGGAATTGCTCGACCAATGGGAGCAAACCAAAGCGAAGTTCGTGAAAGTCATTCCAAAAGACTACAAGCAGATCATCCTGACAATGGAAGAATTGCAGCAATCGGGCATGAAACGCAGCGATGCAATCTTGGCTGCATTTGAAATCAGTCAAAAGAAGAATGCGGAAAAAGCCCCAAAAGCAAAAACAGAAGAACAAGTAGCCGCTTCCGTAGGGAAGTAAGAATGAAAGCCGATCTCTCGCCTGGTGCAGGCGGGTGGTCGTTTTTTTTACGTCCACGCATTGAAAGTTTTGATAGTTCTATCCAAACTAGCGATTGGACGCCACTTGTCTCGATCAAGTAAGGTTACCTTATAAAGTCTGAATATTTCAACGCTAAAAGGTGAACCAGTACATTTGAGATGAGAGGTGTCGAGGTCGAATGGCAAAAATTGTTTTTGGAGTAGCTACGTCTCATAGTCCGCAGCTAAGCACACCGGTTGACAAGCAGCATTTGCATGCAGAACGGGATAAAGGGAAAAAGCGAACGCATTTTCGCGGAGGATTTTACTCCTACGAAGAATTGGTAGAGATGAACAAGCACCTTCATTTAGAGTCCGAAGTGACTCCGGAGAAGTGGCAAGAAAATTTCAATCAGTGGGAGCAACGTATTGTAGAAGTACAGGAACAACTAATTGCGGCCAAACCGGACATCGCGATCGTGATTGGCGATGACCAGTGGGAAATTTTCCAAGATGATGGGATGCCTGCCTTTTCCATCTTCTGGGGAGAGCAAATCGAAGTCATCCCAAAGGAAAAGCTGATGCCTTCAATGGAACCGTCTCGCTGGGCTAACTTTGGCGAGCGACGTGAGGCCTATGCATGTCATCCAGAGCTAGGGAAACACATCATTGAGAAAACGATAGCGGCTGGCTTCGACGTAGCTCAATTGACGAGACAGGCAGAAGGCAGAGGAATCGGGCACTCCTTTATTTTTACAAAGCGACGCATTATGAAAGAAGAAATGCAGATTCCGATGGTTCCGGTCATGATCAATACGTATTTCCCTCCGAATCAACCTACGGTAACCCGTTGCTATGCATTCGGCAAAGCCTTGAGACAAGCAATCGAGTCGTGGGACAGCGATCTGCGGGTAGCAATCGTCGCTTCAGGTGGTATGAGCCATTTTGTTGTGGATGAGGATTTGGACAGGTTGATCTTGACTGCATTACAGAACAAGGATGAACAATTGCTGGCGACAATTCGAGAGGATTACTTGCACGAAGGAACCTCTGAGGTCCGCAACTGGATTGTGGCAGCGGGTGCATTGGAGCAGTTGGATATGGAAGTGATCGACTACATTCCTGCTTATCGGACAGTAGCCGGTACAGGCTGCGGCATGGGCTTTGCAAGCTGGAAATAGAAAGGGGAGGAAATGGCCATGAGCAATGAAAAGGAGCTTATGGATGCAGCGCCTGCCTATTTACGGGGAAAAGTAGTGGCCATTTTTGCCTATGAGGATCTCGGATTGGAACAGGCGCAACGACTGCGGGAACAAGGCATTCAGGTGATCGTTACCCTGCGACAAGGCTCTTCCCTAGGCAGGTGGATGGAAGAAGGATTCTGTCTCGTGTCTCTCTGGGATGCGGCAGACCAGGCAGATGTTTTTCAAGTATGGTGAATGAAGAGGGAAAGGCGGGCTGGAAACGGCTCGTCTTTTTCCAATCTTTACGAAAAAAGGTGATCTCCTCTGGAATTTCTACAGATTGAATCATTCGTTGAGGTAGCGAGACAACAAAACTTTTCAAAGGCCGCGGAAAAGCTGCACATTACACAACCAACGATGAGTGCACGGATACTAAAGCTGGAGGGTAGCTAGGTGTTCCTTTGTTCCATCGTTCAGGAAAGGCGATTCGGCTAAGCAAATACGGCGAGATCTTTTTGCCGTTTGCCCAGCAATGCTTGGAGACCATGAGCATCGGCGTGAAAAAGATTGCCGATGAACGGACTGTCACGTTATCCAGGCTGACTGTATGCTCCGCGATTCCGTTTGGTACGCTCATCTTCCCGCACCTCCTGCCGTACATGTACGAGTTTGATCAGGATATCCAAATTCAAGTGATGCGTAACACGGAGTTCTCCGACGACATCCTGAGGATGGTCGTCGATTCGAAGATCGATATTGGTTTTTTTGAGGGACGAGAGTATTTAGATCAATCTGTCGATCTGGATTCAGTCGAACTCGTCCCACTCTATGAAAACGATTTCGTTCTGCTCGCCAGACCATCGCACAAAATCGGCAAATGCCAGGAATTGTCGGTAGCTGAGCTGTCCGAGCATTGGTTCGTCCTGTCGGAGGAGAGCGAGCCCATTTCCAAACATATTCAGCATTACTTTGAACAGCATGAGATCAAGCCTTCTTGGACGATGACTGTGAATAGTTTTGTGAGCATGAAAGAGATGGTGAAAAAGACAGACATGCTGACAATCATGCCGCGACTGGTTGCCAAAAAAGACATCCTGAAGGGGGAGTTGGTCGAAATTGTGCTGTCTCCTCATCCGAAGCCATTGGTCACGTACTTGGCTCATTCCCGGAATTACCATGCACCCAAGGTCATCAAAATGATCAAGCAAAGGCTGGAGACGATCATCACGGAATTCGATCTGCCCTGTCGGATCATTCGAAATGGAGGGGGTGGCTCGTAGTGCTCACTATTGATGTTATTGATGATTCTATCCAAACTACCGATTGGACGCTGGAAATGATATCGCGTACGTTTAGGGTGTGAATTTTGGGGATTTTATTATTTTTACGTGATGGAGGGATCGTACATGCTGTCAGTGGAAGATAACAAGCTGTTAACCGAGACGGGACCAAACACCCCAATGGGGAATCTGCTCCGAAGATATTGGATCCCTGCGCTGCTTTCTGAGGAGTTGCCCGAGCCGGATTGCCCGCCTGTCCGAGTAAAGCTTCTGGGCGAAAAGCTGATTGCCTTTCGTGATACCAACAACAATGTCGGACTGCTGGACGAGCTGTGCCCACACCGCAAAGCATCCTTGTTTTTCGGACGAAATGAAGAAGGAGGACTTCGCTGTGTGTATCACGGGTGGAAATTCGATGCATGTGGCAAATGCGTCGATATGCCTTCGGAACCGCCAGAAAGCAATTTTAAAAACAAGGTGACTATCAAATCCTACCCTTGCCGTGATGTTGGCGGCATTATTTGGGCGTACATGGGACCACCAGAACACATGCCTGAGCTTCCGTTCCTGGAATGGACATTGGTTCCGAAAAGACATCGGTATTTCAGCCGACGAATCCAGGAAAACAATTACTTCCAGGCAATCGAAGGCGGGATCGATTCGAGTCATATCTCCTTCCTTCATCGGAACATCCAGCGTAGCATGACAGACGCTCAAAAAGTGCTGGCCAACGATCGGTCGCCGAAATTCGAGGTCTCCAAAACCGATTATGGCTTGTTGATCGGAGCGAAGCGAAAAGCGACAGAAGAGACCGTCTACTGGCGCATTACCCAATTCTTGATGCCGTGGTACACCATGATCCCGCCATTCGGACCCACTCGCGGTGGTCATGCGTGGGTGCCGATGGATGACGATCACTGCTGGCATTGGTCATTTAGCTGGAATCCGCTGGAGCCGCTTAAGGAAGTCGAACTGTCAGAGATGCGCAATGGCAACGATTTACATGCTTCCTTGATTCCCGGTACATTCAGGACTGTACAAAACAAGGATAATGACTACCAGATCGACTGGGAGCTGCAAGCCAGCGGGCAAGCGTTTAGCGGAATCAGAGGCATAGGAATGCAAGACGCCGCCGTGCAGGAAAGTGCAGGGAATATTACGGATCGGTCAGCAGAAAAGCTGGGCACCAGCGATGCAGCCATTATCGTAGCGCGTCGCGTGATGATCAATGCGGCGAAAGGACTGGAAAAAGGAGAAACCCCTCCTGGATTGGAAATAGCGAAGCAGAGAGTCCGAGCTGCATCGATCATGCTGCCAGAAGGCATTTCTTTCCAGGAGGGTGCAAAAGAGCTGATGGAGCTGACGGACAAAGATTACCTCGCCTCTGACCATGACTAAAGGAGGAGGTGCACCCAGGGAGAAGGTCAATCCATGGATGATCGCATCGGTTACCAGTCTCGGGGCGTTTATGTCCACTCTGAACAGCAGCACGTTGAATGTCGCACTTCCGACACTGATGCAGGAGCTGAAC
>JARDZO010000383.1 GCA_029240815.1 Brevibacillus sp. | reverse complement strand
GTAGGGATCGTGACAGCGATTATCGGTGCTCCTTACTTTTTGTATTTGATTGGGAGAGAAAGAACGAAAAGCTTTTCGTAAACAAAATGATCGTTGTGCAAAGGCTAGCCGGACTTGGTCGTGTTGACAAGGAGTGGCTAGCTATTTTTTATACAGATAGGAATTGATAAGTTTTCTAGTCACGAAAAACTTTAGCCTTTTTTTAGAATTGATTTAGAGCCGGTTTAGACCTCGTGGCTATCCTTGAACTTGTGAGCGTATGAACCAAGACGCCAACTAAACTGAGGCGGTGGATCGAAATGAAGAAAAAATGGTGGGTAATGGGAATGAGTGTAGGACTCGGAGTCGTTTTGTTATGGGGAACAGGATTGCCTGTTCGTGCAGACAATTCGGGACTGGCTGCTTATCAGGCTGCGATGAAGAATACGAAGATGGAAACAAGCTTGACCGCGCACGTCAAACTGGACATTTCCGACAATGGTAAACCTTTGTTCAAAGGGGCGGGGGAGGCAAAGGTCGATCGCGACAAGCAAGAGGTGAGCGTAGCCGGGACGATGGAGGAGGTGACTCGTGCTACGACGCAGAACTTCCAGGTATTCCGGGAGGACGGGAAAGTGATTTTGAAAAAAGGGGATAGCGATATCTATCGCGTGATTGAGCCGCAGGTGTGGAAATCCAAACACTTCGAAGCTCCAGCAAATCCGCCAGTAATCGTAGAGCAGGTACGGAACATCGCGCTGGGAAACATTCGAGAACTCTCGACCGTGGAAAATCTGCCTGACGGAAGCAAATATGTCAGCTTGCAGTTATCCGAGAAAGAACTGCCTGTATTTGCAAACAAAGCAGCGTCGATGTTCTTCTCCAAAATAGCAGAGCACAAACGAGGCGCTTTAGCGGAAAAAGACTTTCCTGTGAGCCTTCCTCAGCTGCAAGAGGACATTCATGTGGAGCAGTTGGTAGTGAATGCCACGATTGACGAGAACAATCGGATCGAACGGCAGTCGGCAGAAATCCACGTATCCGGGCGCGATGAAGCAGGCCAATCGCACGAGCTGACTTTGAAGCTGGATGTAACGCTCAGCGCTTTTTCCCAAACGAATGTAGAACACATCGATCTGACAGGAAAACAGGTAGAGCACATCGATAAATGGCACCGCCCTGCATGGAAATAACACGCAGCCTAATCATGTGAGTCCTTCGTACGTGTATAGTATAATGCTTGTACAACACGGTACGGAGAAATGTGGAAGTTACAGGTTTACCTTTTGACGACGAGGAGAATGCCTATGTCCATCAAGACAAGACTCTTGCTTTCCTATATCGCCATGATTATTGTGCCAGTCCTCCTGTTCGGATTGACGGCTGGGACTTTGGCATCTGTCTTTTTTGGAGATATGGCGAGAGGTGGCAATGAGGGTGGCAGGCCTCCTTTCTGGAATATGTTCAACGAGCGTAACGAAGTGCTTGCAGGCGTGAAGTTTATGGCGCAGCACGATCCGGACCGATTGCTGGATCAAAGCGTACTGACGAGCGTAGATAGTCAGCTGAATCCGTTGAAAGCAGCTGTGGTCCTCGAAAAAAATGGAGCAGTCATATTCGCTTCTCCATCGTTGGGGGAAGCCGATTTGGATCAGCTGTTAAAAGGCGCCGAGAGAGCCGAAATGATGCGCAGGCCTGTGAGCCAAGGGTACATCGTGGAACCATTCGATTTTACCTTTCGAGATCAGAGCTCGGGTACGGTCTATTTCCTATCCGATCCGAAGCAACTGTTTGCCATCGGCAGAAATTTCGTGCTCTCGCTGGTTTTGTCGTTACTGGTGATTATCGGCCTCACCAATGGATTGCTGACGTATCTGGTCTCTCGCAGCATCATCAAACCTTTGCATGAGTTGAAGCGAGTGGCAGAGGACATCAAGGAAGGAAATCTGGAGCGGCCTGTCAGACTGAATCGGAAGGATGAACTGGGAGAGCTGGGAGATGCCTTTGAGGAGATGCGGGGGCGACTGCACGATTCCATCCGTCTCAAGCTTCAGTACGAGGAAAATCGGAAAGAATTGATCGCTAGCATCTCCCATGATTTGAAGACGCCGATCACCGGAATTCAGGCGTGTGTGCAAGCCATGACAGACGGCATTGCAGATACAGAGCTGAAGCGGGAAAAATACTTGAAAATGATCGCGATCAAATCCGAACAAATGAATCAATTGATTGACGAGCTGTTCTTGTTCTCCAGACTGGATCAAAAGAAGATTCCTTTTCATTGGGAAGAGCTGGACATGACATCCTTCATGACCGATCTTGTGGAGGAGCTGCAGCTCGATCCGCGAATGGAAGATGTCTATGTCACCTTATCCTGCCCGGATCATCAGCTGCTTCTAGTCATGGCAGATCGGGAAAAGCTGGGCAGGGTGTTCATGAACGTCATCGACAACAGCTTGAAGTACCTGGATAAGCAGGAAAAGCGAATCCGCCTTGAACTGACCCATGACAACGAGCACGTGGGGATCAGTATGGAGGATAACGGATCGGGGATTGATCAAAAGGCGCTTCCGTACATTTTCGATCGTTTTTATCGGGGAGATCCCTCGCGAAATGCTGCCACAGGAGGAAGTGGACTGGGTCTTGCGATCGTGAAACAAATTGTGGAAGGCCACGGAGGCAGTGTGATGGCGACGAGTCAGCTGGGAGCAGGCACGAGTATTCGTTTTACATTGCCGCGACTAAACGAGCAGGGTGGTGAACTCTCATCCGACACATTTTAATCATTGAAGATGATCCGGTCATTGCTGAGGTGGAAAAGGATTATCTGGAAGCGAGCGGCTATGCGGTAGAGGTGGCTCAGACAGGAAACATCGGACTACAAAAGGCACTGAACGAGGAGTTTGACCTGATCATTCTCGACCTGATGCTGCCAGCTATCGATGGCTTTGAAATCTGCAAGCGGGTACGCGAAGCCAAAAACATTCCCATCCTGCTCGTCTCCGCCAAAAAGGAAGATGTCGATAAAATTCGTGGCCTGGGACTGGGCGCAGATGATCACATCAGCAAGCCATTCAGTTTGGGTGAGCTGGTCGCCAGAGTGAAAGCTCATCTTTCTCGCTATGATCGCCTGCTTGCTGACAACACGCGGAAGCTGCCGACAGACGAGGTCAAAATACGTGGAATCCGCATCGACAAGCTGGCGAGGAAAGTATTCGTGAACGGGGAAGAGACAACGCTGACAGGCAAGGAGTATGATCTGTTGCTGTTTCTAGCGACCCATCCCAATTGGGTATTTAGCAAGAATGAACTATTTGAAAAGATCTGGGGGCTGGATGCATACGGCGATAACGCTACGGTGACCGTCCATGTCAGCAAGCTGCGGGAAAAGATCGAGACCGATCCGTCCAATCCGCAATATATTGAGACAATCTGGGGTGCCGGCTATCGTTTTCGGCTATAGCTGGCTGGGTTTTGGAGGGAATAAAGGAAATGAACAAGATCAGTATGACTTCAAAAAAGTGGCTGCTGCTGCTTCACTTGATCTTTTCTGCCATCATGCTCGGGGGAGCGGTTATTTTTCTGGTATTGAGTATCGTCGCAGCAACCACCACTGATCCGAATGTATTCCAAGCCTGTTATACGGTGATGCATGTTCTTTCTCAATCTTCCGTACGAGCTTCGACGATCGGCACGCTTGTTACGGGAGTCGTGCTATCGGCTTTGACACATTGGGGCTTTCTGCGCTATCACTGGATCATCGCAAAAGAAGGGCTGTCTGTCCTCACGATTGCGCTGGGCCCGATTGGCATGTACGTGTGGACAGCGGGCGCATTGTCCGGAGAAAATCCTTTGATGCTGTGGATCGGGATTGTTTTGCAAATTCTTTCGCTGGTGGCTATTTTTCTGCTTTCTGTATTTAAGCCGTGGGGGAAGAGATTACCTGGGTAGCTTTTTCTTTCATGCTTCGTCTCCCGTCGAACTATCCATCAGGTATGATGAGAGTAACAAAGGGTTGGTAAAGATGGGAGAGGAAAGTATGAATCCAGTATTATTCGCTATTTTGGTCGTCGTAACGACGTCGTTGATGGGGTCGTCTTTTGCAGTCGGGAAAATGGGGCTGGCCTATTTTTCCCCGCTGTTGTTAGTCGGCTTTCGGTTTACCATAGCAGGACTGCTCATGGCCTTCTGGGTGCGGAAAAAACCGCTTCCGTCATCTCTTGGCGAATGGGGAAAAGTTGGCCTCATCGGGTTTTTACAGACTGCTGCAGTCATGGGCTGTATCTTTCTCAGCTTGCGGACCATTACCGCAGGGGAGTCTTCAATTTTGACCTTTATGAATCCGCTGCTGGTCGTGATCTGGGGAACGATTTTTCTCGGGATGAAATATCGCTTCGCTCAATGGACAGGTGTGTTGATCGGGATC
>JARDZO010000382.1 GCA_029240815.1 Brevibacillus sp. | reverse complement strand
CCAAGGGACAAGGGATCGGCCGCAAAGTCGTGACAGGCAAGGTCGTTATTGCCCGTTCTGCCGAGGAAGCTCTGGCGAAGACAGAGGAAGGCTCCATTTTGGTGACGATCGGTACCGATTCAGACATGATTGAGGCCTTCAAGAAGGCATCTGCCGTGATCACGGAGGAAGGCGGACTGACCTCCCATGCAGCCATTGTCGGGCTCAATGTAGGGGTTCCTGTGATCGTTGGCGTTTCTTTGGCGACCGAAGTGTTAAAGGAAGGTCAAGTCGTCACTGTTGACTCCGAACGGGGGCATATCTACTCCGGCCACGCTCGAGTTCTCTAGGTACAAAGATTCATTTTCACGCATATGAAAGTCCGAGAGGGTGACCTGAAGTCACCCTCTTTTGCGTACTTTTTTTAGATTTTGAAGAGTGGTTCGTTTCAAAAATGCCCCCAAAAACGGTGATTTTTAGGTAATGCAATGCCGGGGGTAATCTGTTAAAATCGGTTAGTTGCTTGTCACAGAACCCGAATAACTTTGACCGCTAGAATAAGCGGTCAAACGAAAAAAGTTCCATGCTTTTTTGCTATTTTAGGGTAAAAGAATCATGCAGGCTACCGGTTCGAATGCCGATACATAGAGGGTTGATCGAGAATCGATTTGCAAATGCCGCTCGCGAATGTTCGGGAATTTATGTCAAGAGTTTTTTTGAGGAATATACTATATCTAGTGTTGTCGAAAATTATTGCGCACTATATATAGGTTAAACTATTGAGTTTTTCAGATAAAGGTAGTTAACTAGAGAGGAACCAATTGAAGGAGGAACCGATATGCTGGCCACTGAGTCGATTACCAGAACCCGTTTTCTGACGGAAGAATTCTTGCAACAATATCCAGAGTTTCCACAACATATGAGTCCACTGGGACAGTTTGTGTACTACCGTACTTATTCTCGCTTTATTCCTGAAAAAGGAAGACGGGAAACCTGGAAGGAAACCTGCCGTCGCTCGGTGGATTACAATATCAAGCTCGCTTATCAGCATCTGAACAAGATTGGCTTGCATCCGGATTCGCGTGCGATGGAAGCAGAAGCAGAGGGACTGTTTGACAACATGTTCAACCTCCGCCAATTCCTGTCCGGACGTACGCTGTGGGTAGGCGGTGCGGAGAACGGCGTAGCGGATCTTTACCCGCTGGCCAACTTCAACTGCTCTTTCCTGAACATCAAGTCTTGGGATGACCTGGGAGATTTGTTCTACCTGCTGCTCGTAGGTACAGGGGTAGGATTTAAATGCACGAAGGAAATGGCTGCAGGACTCACGCCGATCCGTACGAACGTATCGCTGCTGTCGTCTGAGTACAAGCCTTTGCCGAAGCATCAACGTCTGGAGCGCTCTGAACTGAACGTTCTGGAAAACGGCTTTGCCAAAATTTACGTTGGGGACAGCAAAGAAGGTTGGGTCGAGTCGCTGCGTCTCTACTTGCAAATCTTGACTGACACGACGTATGAGCACATCCATACCGTGAAAATTTCCTACAACAGCGTCCGTCCAAAAGGGGAGCGTCTGCAACGCTTTGGCGGAACGGCGAGCGGGCATGAACCGCTTCGCGAAATGTTCGAAGGGATCGATAAAGTACTGAAAAACCAGATCGATCAACATCTGGCGCCAATCGAAAGCGATGCAAAAGGCTACGGCAAGATTCGTCCGATCCACATTCTGGACATCGGCAATCTGATCGGTGCAAACGTCGTGGTTGGCGGTGTACGCCGCACAGCTGAAATCTTCCTGTTTGACCATGATGATTACGAGTGCATGATGGCCAAGTACGGTATCAACGCTTTCTGGACAGAGGATCAACTGGCACACCATCGCCAAGTAGGCGAACTTTTGGGAGAGCACAAGCCTGTCTGGTTTGATAGCATCCAAAAAGTAGGCGATGGACGTTTCGGACTGGATCACCGCCGTATGTCCAACAACTCGATCGCATTTACAAAACAGCCGACCCGTGAATTCTTGCACCTCGTCTTCACCTTGATGCAACTGGAAGGGGAGCCTGGCTTTATCAATCTGGAAGAAGCCAATCGCCGTCGACCGAATGCTGAAGGGCTGAACCCATGCGCGGAAATCTTGCTCGATTCTTATGGTGTCTGCAATCTGACGACCGTCAACCTGGCAGAGTTTGTCAAAGATAGTGCGGACGGCTCTAAGTATTTGGATCTGGATGGTCTGCTTGAAGCTCAACGCAAATCGGCACGTGCAGGTCTGCGTATGACCCTGGTGACACTGGAGCTGCCGCACTGGGATACTGTTCAACAGCGTGACCGCTTGCTCGGTACTTCCCTGACCGGTGTAAAAGATGCACTCGCATCACTGGGCTACACAGAAGAACAAGAGCTGGAGCTGCTGCGTCTTCTCGGGGATGCTGCACGTGATGAAGCGAACCGCTATGCGTATGAACTGCGCGTAAACTCTCCGCTGCTCGTAACTACCGTGAAACCGGAAGGAACGCTGTCACAGGTGGCTGGTGGAGTATCCAGCGGTTTGCACTGGTCCCATTCGCCATACTACATCCGCCGCATCCGTATCAACGCGGAAGACCCGCTGGCAAAAGCAGTACAGACCCTCGGTTGGACCGTCAACCCAGAGGTCGGTACACCGGGTGATACCTACGAAGAGCGCATGGCTAATGCTCGTACGCTGGTCATCGATTTCCCTGTAGCCTCCGGTGCAAAAGAAACGAAAAACGAAGTAAGCGCGAAACGCCAATTCGATACGTATTTCCGCTTCCAAAAAGAGTATACCGAGCACAACTCTTCCAACACGATTACAGTACGCAAAGAAGAGTGGAAAGAAGTGGAAGAGATCGTATATGGCAATTGGGATAATTTCGTAGGTGTTTCCTTCCTTCAACTGGATGGAGGTAACTATCAATTGGCACCTTACGAAGAGTGCTCCCAAGCCGAGTACGAAGCATTGAAGCAAACGATGAAGCCGTTTGACCCTGCGATTCTACAGCAGTACGAAACAGGCGGAGATGCCGACCTGTCGACGGCGGAATCTTGCGAAGGCGGCGCGTGTCCGATTCGCTAAGGAGATAGCCGATAGAGAAAAAAGAGAGCAGGGAAGGACTACGATTCAGTCCTTCCCTGCTTTTTTCGTATGCTCCCGATGATGAGCAGGCCCAGTGGATACAGGAGCCCGAATAGCAAGCTGTAAGGGATCCAGGTGTTGACATCCCATGTCTGCTGGTAGGCGGAATTGGGATAGACGATGAGCGCGAAAGTGGCGATCAGAATCCCGCTAGGCAGGATGAGAGGACGATAGGTGCGCAGCCTGCAGAGCTGAGCCAGTCCGATGACAGCGGCGAAATTGTACATGGTCAGCTTCACGAAGATCGTCAGGAACCAAAGGATCGCCACGATGGCCTCTAGGCGTTGGAGAAAATTTCCGATATTGATTTGCCGACCGAGGATGAAGCTGGGGTAGTTATAGAGAATCGTGACTTTTGCTCCCAGCACCAGAACGCTCAGGAGAATGATCAGGATCAGTATCAGCCCGCCGAGTATCCCGCCTACCAGGAATCCTTTTTTGAAAGGAAGGGGACGGTTAACGACGGCGGGAAAAAACATCAGCAGTGTCGGGGCTGTGAGATAGGTGATGCTGACAAACCAGATCACGCCTTTGAATATTTCAATCCCGCTTGCCTCCAGTATGGGCTGCATGTTGACAAATTCGGCTTTGGGAAAGACAAACAAAACCAGGCAAATGAACAGGAGGAGGAACCAAGGGAAAAAAAGCTCTACCGCACGGGCAAAGGGCTCGATGCCTACACGCATGGCTGCCACCGGAATGATTAAAAATAAAAGGATCAGGAATTGTATGGGTGTTTCGGGAAAGAAGTGCGTCGCCAGAAAGTTTCCGATGTAATAGAGAACCTGAGAAGAAAACAGGAACATCGTGAAGACAAACAGAGTCGATACCAATCTGCCCAGCCACTTTCCAAGCACGAGTTCATTGATCTCCAGCAGGTTGTTTCCGGGGTAGAGCAATCCGAGTGAGGTGTAGATCCAGCCCAATCCAAGTCCGGCTACTGTTCCCAGCAAGGCGCTGATCCAGGCATCTTGGCCAGACGTAGAGGCCATCGTGGAAGGGGTTACGAGAATAGTTGTCCCAATGGTGAACAGCATGGTTATGATCATCATTTGACGGACCGTGATTTTGACAGTAGCCAGCACACTGACGTCCTCCTATGGCATAAATGTTTTAAAAATGTTGCTGAGGGGCTGGAGGAGAGCAGCAACCCAGTCACCCGGGTTGGGGATGGGAACATTCAGTACCTTGGCGCATGCGGTACCGACACCAAGGATCAGGAGGATGAAAAAGACAAGCATCTCCCTGCGGAAACCTCTTCGCTTCAGCTCGGGT
>JARDZO010000381.1 GCA_029240815.1 Brevibacillus sp. | reverse complement strand
GATGGCTTTGCTGACTTCCCTGCTTTTCGCGCCGCGATTGCTTCAGCACGCTTGCGGTTTTGCTCGTATTTCGTCTGTAATTCATCCAGCTCCTGCGCCAGCTTTCTCTTGTAGCCTGGTTTGACTTTCGTCTTTTTCTTGATCGCATCTCGAATCGGAGCGAATTCTTTATCTTTTTCCTTCTTTTGTTCCTTTTGTTGCTGCTCACGCAACTCGATGAAGTGGGCTTCCCGCTCTTCTGCGCGTTGACGGCGCCCCTCATCCAGATGGCGTCCTGCTGTCAAAATTCTTTCCTCGATGGAAGCCTTGGTTGTCTTCGCAAAGCGACCCATCAGGTTTTTCTGACGAGGCGAGATGAGCGAGATCGCTTTCCCTTTTTGTCCAGCACGTCCTGTACGACCTACACGGTGGATGTAGCTCTCTACATCGTTAGGCAAGTCGTAGTTGATCACGTGCGTAACACCTTCCACGTCCAGTCCACGCGCGGCAATATCTGTCGCGATCAAATACTGGAAGCGGATTTCGCGGAATTGCTTCATCAGCTGTTCCCGCTTGTTTTGAGACAAATCGCCGTACAATGCTTTTGCCGAGAGTCCGTTTTCCTGCAGACGAGCAGTCAATTGCTGGACACGTACTTGCGTGTTAGCAAAGACGATGGTCAAGAACGGCTGCTCTTGCTCCAGCAAGTCCACGAGTGCATCTGTCTTGTCGCTTTGGTTGACGACATAATAAAATTGCTCGATGCGTTCAACCGTTTTTTGCTTACCTTCGATCTTGATGTGCGGCGGCTGTTTCATAAAACGGTGCGCCAGCTTTTTCACCAGATCCGGCATGGTAGCCGAGAACAACAACACTTGGCGCTGGGAAGGTGTATGAACGATGACTTGCTCGACATCCTCGAGGAAGCCCATTTCCATCATTTTGTCCGCTTCATCCAGTACCAGGGTAGAAATGCGGCCAAAGTGCAGGGAACCGCGTTTCATGTGGTCCAGGACACGCCCAGGCGTACCGACTACGACATGGACGGTCTCCTTTAGCTTGTTGAGCTGCTTGTCGATATCCGTACCGCCATGCAACGAGAGAACGTTGACATTCAAATGCTTGCCCAGCTTCTCTACTTCTCTGGCGATCTGGATCGACAGCTCACGGGTCGGGGTCAGAATCAGCGCTTGGATATCACGCTTTCCTTCCTCCAGAGCATTCAGAATCGGGAGCATAAACGCCGCTGTTTTCCCAGTTCCCGTCTGTGCTTGTCCGATGACATCTTTGCCTTCCAGAATCAGCGGAATCGCTTCTTCCTGAATGGCAGTTGGTTCTTTATAATACAGGTCTTGAATCCCTTGCATCACTTCCGGTCGAAAGCCAAAAGACGCAAACGATTTTGCCATAATTTCCACTTCCTTTCACAAGCGGCCCGATTCGCCACACCAAAGACTGCATGGACAGTGGGGGGTGCTAAAAAACCGGCTACCGTCACTCATATTCATCCGGCGATGTTCCACGACGCCTGAATTCCTATCCTACCTATACTAAATGAGTCGATGTAAAAATACAACCAGACTCTCTTCGGCCATTGTTGGATAATGCTTTGCTGGAACTCTTGCGGAGGGGCGGAAAAAGGGGAAAACGCTCCAGGTTAGTAGGGCCACTGGCGCAGGGGGCATTCCTGCACGGATCCGCTCCAAAAACGGAACCGCGTCCAAAAGTAGACGTCTCAGGGAGTTTCACAGAGGTTGGACGCTAAATACGTGTTCCGTTTTTTCCGCTCCTCCTCGGCTGTGTCCCTAATACCTTCGCTTTTTTCCCCTTTTTCCTGGACAGCTGTTGTTGATAACCGGACTTGTGTAGATCCATTCAAAGGCATCCAGCATAAGCTTCGCAGTGCTTTTACCCACACATTTTTCCCTTTCACGCGAAGTTTACACCCTTCTGATTCCCGATAAAAAAAAGCGGGTATGCCTGTTTTCCTAGGGCACATTCCCGCTTACTTCTGGTTTACTTTGCCAGTTCATAAATGGCCTGCGCATAAATCGCTGTGGCCTTGATCAAGTCATCTACCAAAATGTATTCATCCCGCTGATGAGCACTGTCTGGGCGACCTGGAAACAGAGGTCCGAAAGCGACCCCTACGTCCAGTGATCGGCCATATGTCGCTCCCCCGATGGCGATGATTCCCGCTTCCTCGCCTGTCTGCTCCGTATACACGCGTTGCAAGGTCGTTACCAAAGGATGGTTCGGATCGACACGATGCGGAGTCAGATGCTCCACGACTTCCAGTTCAAATGCTTCTTCGGCCCCGTGTGCCGCCAATACAGCTGACCATTGATCAAACGATATCGAATGGGGGTAGCGAATATTGAGGCGGAAAATCGCATCACCTTGCGCTTGGTACTTCAGTACACCAGTATTCAATGACAGAGGACCCATTTCCTCATCGTCATGAGCAATCCCGAGAGATTGACCGTAGTGCTGGTTGTGCAAGTATTGGTCTGCAAAACGAACGTAGCTGGTTGCGCGTGCATCCAGTTCGAGCGTATGCAGGAAATGAATCAGATGCGTACCCGCGTTCACGCCCTTTCCCGGATCCATGCCATGAACAGACACGCCTTCCATATGCAATAAGACCGAGCCGTCCTTTTCCTCAGCAGATCCTTTCAGATTGTTGTCTGCCAGATGCTGACGGTACCGTTCTGCAATCGCTTGAGCGTCCAATGCCTTCGGAGTTAGGATCGCCTCCCCTTTATCCGGCACCATGTTCATGCGCAGACCGGACTGCAATGATACGAGCTCGGCTTGCACGTCAGCCGTTTCTTGCGGAGCTTTTTCCTGAAACGCAGGCAGCGTCTGACGCAAAGTCAGATCGGTCAGGCCTTTCTCCGCATAAATGAGCGGGAAGTCCGCATCCGGAGTGAAGCCCATCGTCGGCATTTCTTCTGTTGCAAAGTATGTATTCACGCACTGCCAGCTGGATTCTTCGTCGGTTCCAAAGATAAAGCGAACGCGCTTGGACAATGGCAATCCCAGCTCCATCACGATCTTGGCTGCAAAGATGGCCGCCATCGTTGGCCCTTTGTCATCAATGGCACCACGCGCCACGAGCTTGCCCTCGACAATCTCGGCTGCGTAAGGAGGAGTGCTCCAGCCATCCCCTTCTGGAACGACATCGACGTGGCTGAGGATGCCGATCAGCTCTTCCCCTTGTCCAAACTCTGCATGGGCAGCATAACCGCGTACGTCTTTAATGGTCATACCCGCTTGCTCGCACACGTCGAGCGCATAATCCAGTGCCTCGCGGATGCCTTCCCCAAAAGGCGCACCTTCCTTGGCAGTCGCTGGATCGAGCACACTTTTAATCTGCAGAAAGGATTGAGTGGTACGAATTAGCTCCTCTTTTCGCTTTTGTGTTTCTTCCAGCCAATTAACGGTTGTCATCGTCGTGTTCTTCCCCTTCGTCTGTGCTACTATTTTCTATCCCGGCATCAATGTCGAGGTCCAACTCTACTAGCGATAACAGGGAATCCATAGGCACTTCTTTCATCGTAAACTCAGCTTGCGCCTCTTTGATTTCTTCACGGATGTTGTTCATTTCACTATCCAGCTTGTAGGAAGCCTTGGCTGCTTCAAACAGTCGTTGACGAATATTGGACGGGATAATCCCTTCATATTTGTAATTCAGTGAGTGCTCGATTGTCGCCCAAAAATTCATACCTAGCGTACGAATTTGAATTTCTACTGGAATCGTCACCTGTCCATCTGCCATCATGATCGGATACTCGACCGCCAGATGGTAACCTCTGTATCCACTCTCTTTTGGGGTCGACACATAATCCTTTTCCAGGTAGACACGCATATCGCCACGCTTGCGGATCATCTCCACGACAGCGGGAATGTCTTCGATAAACTGGCAGATGACACGCACTCCTGCGATGTCCCGAATCTCCCAGCAGATGTTTTCATCAATCGGAAATTGAAGGCGGTTGGCCTTGTTGTAAATGCTTGGAATCGATTTGACCCTGCCCATGGCAAACTCAATAGGAGAATGCTCTTTGCGCTTGCGCAGCTCATTTCGGATGTTTTTAATTTTAACTTTAATTTCTTCCACAGCTTGCTCGAACGGCAGCAGATATAGTTCCCAATCTAGTTTGTGCACGCTTACGTCCCTCCGGCCAAAAACTCTCCATCGTACTTATCATTCAACATTCTATGAGAGTTATCCTCCCAAAATGGAAAAAGAGACAAGGAGAGACCAGCTTTTCTGCCGGTCTCTGCTCGTCTCAATTTTCAGTTAATACAAACCGTGCGAGTGACCTGCGCAAGTCTTCTGCGAGCTTTGCCAGCTGATCAGCCGATTGAACAATCAGTTCCATAGCAGCGCTCTCTTCTTCGACGGCGGCCGAGATGCTCTGCACTCCTGCTGCT
>JARDZO010000117.1 GCA_029240815.1 Brevibacillus sp. | reverse complement strand
TTACTGCTTTCTTTGAGGATGGCACTTCAGCAACTGGAGATGTGCTGGTCGCAGCTGATGGCGGGAACTCAAGGGTTCGTCAACAGTTTCTTCCCCATGCCAAACGTATCGACACAGGGATTCTTATCGTCGCAGGAAAGATTCCATTGACGAAAGAAACTCGAAATTTGCTGCCGGCCAATCTTTTTGACGGACCTGCTTCTATAGTGGCGCCGAAAGGATTGGGAATGTTTATTGCGGTACAAGAGTTTGACCACAATGCAAACGATGTTGTCTATTCCATCGGTGGGAATGATAACACCTGCGAAAAACAGTCCGGTCTGCTGTTTGAAAATACCGAGGATCACATCATGTGGCAGTTCATCGCACGCAGGGAAAAATACCCGTTCCAACAAGACCCGGTAAAAATGGATAGTCTCGAATTGCAGGATGCGGTCTTGGCCATGATCCAAGATTGGGATCCGCGTTTTCAAAGTCTGGTACGCAAGTCTGATCCTAGTACCATTACTCTTTTGCCCATCCAATCTTCTGTTCCGATTCCACATTGGGAGACGAAAACCATTACACTCGTTGGGGATGCCATCCACAGCATGACACCGATGAGAGGGATTGGAGCCAATACAGCTTTACGGGATGCGGAGGTTCTTTGCGAAAATATCATTTCTGCGCATCGCGGCGAGAAGTCGCTTCTGCAAGCGATTCGCGACTACGAAATCAAAATGGTTCAATATGGATTTGATGCCGTTCGAAGCTCTATGAAAGCTGCAGAACAATCAACTTCGGAAAATGCAATTGCCTTAGCGATGATGAAGTGGATATTCCGTTTGATTCATTCCTTGCCGCCGATAAAGCGCATGCTTTTTCGAAATTATGGAAATTTGTAAGGTAACGCTTACCAAAAATTCACAATTGAAAGCGCATGCAAGTGTTTACACGCATTTGAGTGCAGGATATAATGACTTTGGTAAAAAATGAAAATGTTAGTAAGCACTTGCATGGAGTGAGGAGGAGCGGCATGGACCATCCAGATATAGAACCGTCGCAGGGAGGGAAAGGAGAGGAGCAAGAGACACGCGAGCGCATTTTAGCAGCAGCCAGTCAGCTCATGGCCAAAAAAGGGTACAAGGGCGCGACGACCCGCAAGATCTCCCAACTAGCGGGAGTGAATGAGGTCACGATCTTTCGCCATTTCAAAAACAAGGAAGCCATTCTCGAGGAGCTGCTAAAGGGGATTATGGATGTCCGCCAGCAGCTGGAGAATAATCTGCATGGCGAGTTTTCCGAGCTGAAAGAAATACTGTTACGTTATGCGCGGGCGTATTACGGGATGCTCGTGGAGCGCAAAGAAATTCTCATGATCTGCATGATTGAAGCAGACAATCACCCGGAAGTCATCAAGCTGTTCAGCAGCCTTCCGATGACAGCGGTGGAGGTATTGAGCAACAAGCTTCAGGAGTTCCAGGACCAGGGGCATTTGCCAAAGGGAGATGCGTGTGCCGCGGCTCTCATGTTTGTCTCCACTTTCTTTTATGCGTTCATGGCAAAGTACCGAGTTCGTCTCGATCTGGATTTTCAGGATGAACAGCTATTTCAGGATGCATCTAACATCCTGATGAATGGAATCACAGGGAGAACCAATTCACATCGCTAGGTATATAAGAAGCGGAGGACGTCATGAAAAAGAGATGGCTTGTTTCTGCAATGATGATCAGTTTATTGGCAACGTCTGCTTGCAGCCAAACCGAGCAGCAGGTAGCAGCGCCAGTAAAGGAAGTAAAGCAAGTCGTAATGGAAGCGGTGAAGCAGGAGCAAGCCGTTTTTGTGTCAGAACTTTCTGGCACCCTGCAGCCGTTGGAAGAAGCAGTCGTTTCCTTTGAAGTAGGTGGTCGTGTCGTTGAGCTAAACCGCAACGAGGGTGACAGCGTCAAGGCTGGCGACGTCCTCGCTCGCGTCAATGCGCAGGATTACTCCTTGCAGGTAGCCTCTTCGAGTGCGGTTGTTCAGCAGACTGCAGCCAATTTGAGCAAGGTCAACAACGGAGCGCGGGAGCAGGAAGTCACGCAAGCACGCCTGCTGGTCGAAAAAGCCACGACAGCTTATCAGAAAGTACAGGATGATTTCAAGCGGATCGAAAAGCTGTTTCAGGAAAAGGCCATTTCCAAAAGCGAGTACGAGAACGCACAGAACGGTTTGACATTGGCTGAGAAGGACCTGCAGAATGCGCAGCAGGCCTACTCGTTGGTCACACAAGGAGCACGTGCGGAAGATAAGGATTTGACCCGAGCGAGCTACAACCAGGCAGTGATTGCCAAGGAAGTTGCGTCCACGACACTGTCAAAGGCACAGCTGCGCGCCCCGATCAGCGGGACGATCATGGCGAAGCTGTCTTCGACGGGAACTTTGGTCAGTCCGGGGGCTCCTGTATATCAGATTGGGAACATCGACACCTTGAAAGTCGTGCTTCCTGTACCTGACCGTGAGATTTCCACCTGGAAAGAAGGGGAAACGTTATCCCTTGACCTATATGGACAGAAACGCGATGCCAAGGTCGTGAAAATCTTCCCAGCTACAAACCAAAGTACGGGCACCATCGGGGTCGAAGTGCAGTTGGCAAATCCGAAGCATGACTGGTTTGCCGGTCAGGTGGTGAAAGCGACTAAGACTATGAAGGGACAGGAAGGCATCTATGTTCCCGTAGAAGCGGTCTTGAGCAGAGGGCAGAATGATGCGCATGTTTTTGTAAATGCAGGTGGAAAAGCGGTGAAAACAGCAGTGACCATTGGCCAATTGACCAATGACCGCATGGAGATCCGAAGTGGTCTGAAGGCTTTCTCAGCTTCTTTCAGCTGCCAAAGCAGGAGTCGCCAGACATTATCATCAACATGGCGACAGTCACGACGATCTACCCAGGGGCTTCACCTGAAAAAGTAGAACAGACTGTCACGAAAAAGCTGGAAGAAAAAATCAATGAGCTGCAAGGTCTTAACTATATTTCTTCTACGTCCACGCTTGGCGTTTCTTCGATTGTGCTGGAGACAAAGAGTGGCGTGGATCCCAAGCAGAAGTGGGATGAATTGCGGAAAAAGGTCAAGGATGCGGAGGCGGATTTGCCTGCCGATGCAAAGCAGCCCATCATCAATGACGACTTGAACCGCACCTTCGTCCAGACGTTTGCCGTTACAGCGGATACGACCGAGCAGTTGTATAGCCTGCGAACGATGATGAAGTCGTGGAAAGAGCAGCTGCGCACGATTCCCAACGTCGCCGATGTGACGGTAGAGGGATTGCCCGAGCAGGAAGTGCACATTGAGGTCGATACACAAAAGCTGAGCCAGTACGGACTTACCTGGGGTCAGGTGATGATGGCGGTCAAAAAGGAAAATGAGAAAATCCCGTTGGGTGACCTGACGACCGACAAGCGAACTTATCAGCTGAAGCTGGCAGAGACAGCCGATGTGGAAGAACTGAATCAGGTCATTATCAGCCGTTCCCAAGAAGGGTATCCGATCTACCTGAAGGATATCGGTACGGTGAAGCTGACGACAGAAAGCATCAAGTCGATGTCCTATTATAATGGAAAGCCTTCCTTATCGATCAGCGTAAACGCGGAAACGGGAAGCGATGTACCTTCTCTGCAGAAGCGAGTGGACGACATGATGCTGACACTCGACAAGTCTATGCCGGTATGGGCCGAAAAACACTCGATATATAGCCAGAATGAACGGGTAGATGAGCTTTTCTCCGATCTTACTCGCGAAATGGTGATCGCGATTGTGGCGGTTTTGCTGGTATGTACACTCGGTTTGAACTTGATTACTTCCTTTGTCGTAGCGTTGGCCATTCCCATTTCGCTGGCAGTCGGGCTGTTATTCCTGCCATCCCTGGGTATCTCCCTGAATATGATTTCGATCGTTTCGTTGATTATCGTATTGGGGATTCTGGTGGACGATGCAGTCGTAGTCAACGACAATATCGAGCGCCGCCTATCCGTATTGGGTGAAAAACCGTTGAAGGCGGCTGTCAAAGGTGCAAATGAAGTATCCATTTCGATTGTGACGGCTACGCTGGCGACGATTGCGTCCTTTGCTCCGCTCATGTTTTTGAGCGGGAATGCTGGGCAATTCATTCGTCCCGTGCCCGCTATCATCTCCTTGACGATGCTGGCTTCGATGATCATGTCCCTTACGATCATCCCGATTTTCCGCCAATGGTATGAACAACGGAGAAAAACAGGGGCAGAGGGCTATCGAAAGCCTGCAGGTCTGTTGGGGAAACAACTGAACCAACTAACAAAATGGTACGCGAGCAAGCTGATGCCCAAGATTTTGCGTCGCCCTCTTTTAGCGGGAATGATTGGCGTGCTAATCGGAACAGCCGCATACGGGTTAATACCTCTGACCCCGGTTCAGCTATTTCCTAATGATGACCGTCCACAGTTCCTGGTCAATATTCGTGTGCCGGTAGGCAGCAGTATCTACGAAACGGATCGGGTAGTTCGAGGTGTTTCCGATTGGATATTGAAGCAGCCTGCGATTGAATCTGTCGCGTCCTACGCGGGTGGCAGTGCTCCCAAAATGTTCGGGGGTGACACAGCAGCAGGCAGCGGGATTACGGTAGGACAGCTAGTCGTCCGCTTCGATGAAAAGAAGGCGAAGATCGATGACATGATGGAGCCGTGGACGGAAGAATTTAAAAAGCTGTATCCAGAAGCGACCATCCTCCCTACGCAGCTCGAGGCGGGACCGCCGGTTGGTAAACCAGTCGTGATTCGCGTGTATGGTGAGGATATCGAAACGCTCCGCTCTCTTTCCGCTCAAGTAAAGGATCTGGTAGCCAACGTTTCGGGCACGTACGATGTGCAGGACAACTTCGGTGTGGAACGGTATACACTCGAATTCGTCATCAATAAACAATTGATGGAGCAAAAGCTGGTCAACTATACCGACCTGTCCCAAACACTTCGTCTCGTGAGCGAAGGCATTACCGTTAGTGAATTTGATTCAGGCACTGATCTGATTGATATCAAGCTGTTCCTGCAAAAGGGGCAGGAGGAACCTGCGCTCCTGTTTCAACGGCTCAGCATTGCCAATGCCAGAGGAGAGCTCATTCCACTGTCCCAGCTGGCAGAGGTCAAACCGACATTTAGCACGCAGGCCATTCCGCATCGCGATTTGTCCCGCAGTGTGACCATTTCCAGTGACTTGAAGGGACGGACAGCTACAGAAGTAATGACAGAGCTGGGGCCCAAGCTGAATGGCATCTCGTTGCCAGAAGGATACCGTTTTGATATCGGTGGGGAAACTTCGGAGCAGACCGATATCTTCATCGATATGGGCAAACTGTCTATTCTCGTCGTCTTCCTGATCCTGATCTTGATTGCCATGCAGTTCTACTCGCTCACCATACCGGTGCTGGTCATGAGCACGGTCTATCTCGCGGTTGCGGGCAGTCTGATCGGACTTTTTGTAACGCAGACACCTTTAGGATTCATGACCATGATGGGCGTCATTTCCCTCTCCGGAATCGTCGTGCGAAATGGAATCGTGTTTATCGAGTTTATCGAAGAAGCGCGTCACTCAGGGGTGGAATTAAAGCAAGCGGTCATTCAGGCGGGAGAGGCGCGTTTGCGACCGATTGTTTTGACTTCGATGACTGCAGTGGCAGGATTGATGCCGCTCGCCGTTTCAGGTGATGTGCTGTTCAAACCGCTTGCGGTCACGATTATATCGGGATTGCTGTTCTCTACGATGCTTACGCTCATCGTCGTTCCTTCTTTTTACACCGTATTGACTCAGCGGAAAATGAAAAAGCTGGCGAGAAAGGCGGCAAAGCGTCCCGATCTGTATGGTCCGGAGGCGGAGATAAACTAAGCTCGTGTTTCATAGAAGCTCTCACGGGGGAAGTACTCGTTGGAGAGCTTCTTCTTTTTTTCCCTTTTTGTCCAAAGCTTCCCCAGAGGAATCAGCGTCGGCGTTTTCCCGTGGGAAAAGGCTGTGATATGATAGGGGCAACTATGAGAGTGAATAAATAGAGAGAATGTGAAAAGAGGAAGGGAGTGTCCAGGATGCAACAGCCCCAGCTTCTCCATGAAGAAAAGGTATTCAAAGACCCGGTGCACCGCTACGTTCATGTGCGTGACCAATTCATCTGGGATTTGATCAATTCTGCAGAATTTCAGCGGCTGCGCCGAATCAAGCAACTGGGCACCAGTTATTTTACCTTTCACGGTGGCGAACACAGTCGGTTTAACCATTCGCTCGGCGTGTACGAGCTGATGCGCAGGATTTTGGAGAAATTCGAGGAGCGGATCACACTTACTTATGAGGAAAAGCTTCTCTGCCTGTGTGCCGGTCTGCTGCACGATGTGGGCCACGGCCCCTTTTCCCATTCCTTTGAAAAAGTATTCCGCTATCACCACGAGGATTGGACGCGGGCAATCCTTTTAGGCGACACACAGATTAATCGAATTCTGCGCCGCTTTGACGATGATTTTCCAAAGAAGCTGGCGGAGGTCATCAACAAAACGTACGATAACAAGCTCATTGTCAGCTTAATCTCCAGCCAGTTGGATGCCGATCGGATGGATTATTTACTACGCGATGCCTATTATACGGGAGTTAATTACGGCAATTTTGAGATCGAGCGAATTTTGAGGGTGATGCGCCCGCAGGAGGACGGCATCGTCTTTAAATTCAGCGGGATGCATGCAGTCGAGGACTATATCATGTCTCGCTACCAAATGTACTGGCAAGTGTATTTTCATCCCGTGACGCGCAGTGCAGAGGTCGTTTTGCGAAAAATATTCCAGCGGGCCAAGCTGTTGTTTTCCGAAGGCTATCCATTTACGCAGGAGCCTGTCATGCTGTTGCCATTTCTGCAGGATAAGGTAGAGCTAAAGGATTATTTGGCTCTCGATGAATCCATTATTCTTTTCTACATGCAGCTGTGGCGCAACGAAGCCGATCCGATTTTGAAAGATTTGTGCGGGCGTTTTTTGGACAGGAATCTCTACAAATACGTCGAATATAACCCTAGAGATTTCCGCTTGCTGGCAGAACTGAAGGAAGAGTTCCAAAAGGCGGGCATTGATCCGATGTATTATTTGGAGGTAGACACCACCTCTGATCTTCCGTATGATTTTTACCGTGCCGGAGAAGAGGAGGAGCGGATTCCGATCATGCTCCTAATGCCGTCGGGAGAGCTTGTCGAGCTGTCGCAGAAGTCTGAGATCGTGCAGGCCATCAGCGGCAAGCGCCGGTTTGATTATAAATTGTACTTTCCTTTAGATAAAGTCATGGCATTGCCGGGTAATATATCCCGGAAGATTCGAGAACGTCTGGGAGTGATGGAAGATGCTTAATCGTCACGCCAAAATCATACGCTTGATAGAAATCGTAGGCGAAGTGAGTGGGCGAAAAAAGCTGCAAAAAATGGTGTACATAGGAAAACATCTGCAAATGGATTTCGATGAGCGCTATGAGTTTCACATGTATGGTCCTTACTCGGAGGAGCTGACACTGCGGGTGGACGAGTTGTGCAACATGGGTCTCTTGGACGAGCAAATGGAGAGCAAGGGTGCTATCCATATGTATCGCTACACGTTGAACGAGACGGGGCGGGATTTTTTGCGTTTTCATGAGGTTGACTTCGGGAGTGGCGAGCGTGTGATTCGCCGTATGAACGAAGAGAACTCCCGTTTTTTGGAGCTGGTATCTACGATTTTGTATTTCTCCGACTTGCAGTACGAAGAGATGAAGGCGAAGATTTTTACCTTTAAAAGCAAACAGCGCTACACCGAGGAAGAAATCCAGAAGGGCCAGGCGTTTGTGGAAGAGTTGCGGGCAATGATGAAAGCAGACAACGACAGCCCGTTGATGTAGTCAAGGCATGCAAAGGCTAGGCATAATAGGATCCGTGGGACGTATCAACAGACCTCTGAGCAGGTCTGTTTTTTTTGTCTCATTCTGAGGATTCATAATGAATACAGAGCTCCTTGACAATTGCATAGGTAGTGCAAGGACGAATGGAAAGGGAGGCTGTTGATAACGATGGGGATTCGATCAAAGTGGCTGTGGATGACAGTAGCGGGTAGTCTGTGGATAACCGTCTTATTGGCATGGAGTTGGGGGACTGCTCGTGCACACGAGGCAAAGATTGTGTATGTGTACAGTGATTCCTGTGGATATTGCAAGACATTTGAACCGACCTTTGAGACCGTTCTGAAGGAATATCCACAGAGTACGGTGGAACGTCTGGATATCCGCGAGCAACGTGATCTAGATATCGCACTGCGACTGGGAGCTGAGGCGACACCGACAGTGTTTATCGTACAGGATGAGAGAGTCATCAATAAGCTGGAAGGAGACGTGCCTGCTGCGGTCCTAAGAAACTTTTTTCAAAAAAATCTTAATGATCCTCTTTCTGGAAATGGAAGGAATAGGTAAAATATCGGTAGTAGAGAAGGGGGATAGCCGATGAAGACGCTGTGGAAAGGTTTGGGGGCAGGCCTCATGATGGTGGGGATAACGGTCGGACAGTCGTTATGGGGAGGGAGTTGGTCTGTTTATCCGGCTGCGGCCGCACAGCCTCTGCAGACCATGACGGATTTTGCTGCCCACCCTGCCAAGGAGTCGATTCTCCTCGGCTTGCAAAAAGGCTTCATCTGGAAATATCCCGACGGCCGCTTTTACCCGGACAAACAGATCGTCCAATCTCAGTTTGTAGCGAGTCTCGTAGCCATACGCGGGATCAAAGAGACAGCTCCTGTACCCGAGCTTCCCTCAGGACATTGGGCAAAAGGAACGTATGAGAGGGCGCAACAAGCAGGAATCCTGACTGATATCAAGATTGATCCGAATAAACTCTTGACCAAGGAAGAAGCGGCTCAGCTCGTCTTTAACGCCTGGAAGCCATATCGAGGAGTGAAAATGAAGGGCTACACCCATACAGGTGCGCTGATCACGTGGGGATGGATGGACCCCGCCCCAGCAGGGCAACCAAAGTTCCGGGAAGATTTGCCGGTGACGCGCGGGGATGCGGCGAAGATGCTGGCTTATCTTTGGAAGGATAAGGGGCAGTTGGAGTTGGGGGAAAAATACGCTGATGAGTTACATAAAACATTAAGAAGCATTAATGGAAAGTTAAAAGGATCCGTCCCGGACGGAGATAGCTTGTTGTATCTAAACGTAAAAATATTTACTAAAGATGGTAAGGTCATGGGTTATGGAAATGGAGATGATTTTGATTTCCCAATATCAAACATAAAAGAGGTTTCTTTTATAGCAATAAACAGAATAGATTCATCTAATGCAGCTCGTTTTTTTTATAAAAATTTACCTAATCTCAATAGAGAAAAGAGAACAATTCAATTTTCTAAGCAGTAAGGTGGGAACAATGAAGAATTATAGAGTTCTTTCGCATTTCTTACTGGTAATAATGACAATATCGATAGTGATGAACATGGTTCCCTTTACTGCGCATGCAGCTAACCCTGAATTACATGGAATAATTACTGGCACAGTTGACTTAAATAAAAATATAGTGCCCCAAAATACGATAAGTCGAATAAATATCGATTCAATTCCAGCAATTCTAGGCGCAACAATCGCTAATATTGAAGTTGATCGGTTAGTAGATGGCCGTAAATCACTGGGTTTTGCTGATTTAGATCAAAAAGCAGATAGAGGATGGTATTTTGTTGATTTAAGCGAAGCGACATATTGGATAAATCGCTTTAAGGGAAATAGCAACCATATTTTAGGTGGTGGATCTAATGTTTACAGTAAGACAGTTACTATAGTAGACCAATCGTCTGAACCATCCTACCAAGCCTACAACCTCGCAGAACTAGCAACAGCCTCCGGCGGCGCCGGCTATACTATCGGCGACAACCTCGAGCCAAACGGGAACGGTTATATTTCAGTAGGCCATTTCCGTACTACCTCTCCACCTACCGGGCAAGTTTCCACCAACAAAACCAAATATGCGGTCAACGAACAGGTGACCATTTCGGCGAATGCCACGGACTATTCTTACTATGACCGTGGCATTCTTGTTTGGAATTTGTCGGTCATCAACAAGACAACGGGGAAGGGGTACTTTCAGTTTGAAACAAACAAGGAATTTCCCGACCAGAGCGGCTACCTGCCACCTGTAAACGAGTCCAGCAGCCCCAAGCCTTTTCCCTGGAGCCAGGCCTACCAATACAAACCTACTGAAGCCGGTGTCTACGAGGTTTCCCTCACGATCACGGACAGGCATCATCGCGCCAGACAAGGCTCTGCTAGCATGAGTGTATCGACTCCTTATACTTATCAATTCACGGTAGGGGACGTACCGACTGATCCGGATCCAGACCCCGACCCGCCTGGAACGTGCAAACGCATCACGATGGATTTACGAATGGAGCAGAAAAATAGCGACAATGAGCTCACGGGGGTGTCGAGTGGCGGTGAGAGTATCAGCGTAAAAGACGATACGCGAATCATTGTTACCGCCAAAAAAGCAGGAACCTTCAAGCACAATGGGGCAGTGATGCAGAGCGGTTCTGGCAACAATCGCAAAGTAGGGATCACCGATGCCCCAACAGCAGGTACATTTACGATTGCCTATGAAAGCGACGATGGGACGGAGTGCTGGCAAAAGACATTTGAAGTGTCAAGCGGTGAAGACGGAACAGATCGATGCCCGATTGTCACTGTAAACGGCAGCACCGCCTACAATGGATCTACGATTGAAGTTGCTCCAGGCGAAGAAGTCCGAATGCAGGCCAAATATACGGATGCAAACGGAGAGCAGGGGCCAGCAGAAATTAAATGGGATGTGACCCGACCGGATGGCTCTGTTGAAACACTGCCAGGCTTCTACGAGGAACTAGGAGGACGTGAAAGATGGAAAACGCGGAATTCAGCAAAGCTGAACCTTCCCTTTGGAACAGGGAACGACTGGCATGACGTTTTACTGGAAAGAGGAAAAACCTATCAGGTAAAACTGAATTTTGAGAATGCGCAATGGTTGGGCAGGCCAGAGTGCGATTGGGTGCTTACGATCAAGGTGAGAGATTCATCTTGCACGATTACGGAGCAGTCGAAAATTAAGTTTAAAAAGTACGGGGAACCCCCTTCTGAATTTCCCCCTGGAGGGGTGATTTTCACGGATTTCGATTTCGATCCGATCTACAAGGAGCATTTTACACAAACCGCTGACGGATACGATACCCACATGAAAGTCTCAGCAAGTGCAGCTGGTACGTGGTATTTGGAATATGGCGGGAAAAAGGTGGCGCTCAGTCAAAAACTGGCGGCCGATGAGAAGCTGGATGTGGTGCTTCCGGAGGATTTTGAAGTGGGAGAGGAAATGAAGCTCCTATTCCTTTCTGAGACGGGGTGCATCAGGGAGTTTGTCTTCACTGTTCTCACGTATAAACGGTGCTATGGTCTGATGATCAGTATGGAGGGCACATCCGGAGACAATAAATGGACTCGAAACATGGAACGAGGCGATATCGTGGAGCTGAATTCGTCGGATTTTGGCGATGATGGTTACGATCTCCGATTGTTCACGAGTGAAGATACCAAATTCCTCGTACAATGGTTTGACCCGGATTCTGAGACATGGAAGTTCAAGCGGGGGGATTATTCTTTGCCAAACGATACCAATCCGCGAGAAAAACACTGGTTGCGGCTTCCAAAGGACAAGACTACTGATGAAGCGCTGGAGGGGCTGTACATGGTCGAGTTCTATGACGAAGATGCCTCTTCGAATATGTGCGATGGTCACTTCTTTATCCAGATCGGTGAAGGTGCACCCGCAGGTGAGAATTTGTTAATCATGAAAAGCAGTTTTTCCATCTCGCCCAAACAGCCACAAGAAGCAGGGACTGCAAGTACCGTCACATTCAAGATCAAAAATGCCGGTCAGCTGGAGCATGACACTAAGCTGGCAGTCCGTTGGGAAAGCTCTCCACAGGAAACGATGCTAAATGTGGATAAGTTCAAGCCGGGTGAAGTAAGAACGATATCAGTACCCACACAATATCCACAGATGGGGGAAAACTTTATCGCAAACATCAACCCTGCGAAAAACAGGCCGGACAATGAAACGATCTGGTCTGATAACCGTGCCCTTTGGCCAGTCAAAATAAATGGAGAGTCAGAGCTCCCAAATCCGCCTGGCGGGGGAGGAGACTTTGATGGCGGTGAAATCGGTTTGGAGATCTATGACAGTGATAAACGCCAACTGCAAAAACTGACTGTGCAGGCGGACGGGGTGTGGGAACGTGAGCCTGCTACTATTCGAGTAGTCATTGACCAGACGAAAATCAACGAAGGCTTTCAAAAGACCCAACAGGAAATCAATGCAAAAATCGCGGCGTACAAGGCGCAGCTAGAACAATCCGTGAGCGGCGAAGGAATACAAAACGTCACGGTCACAGCGCAGCCCGGATGGATTTCTGATGCGAAAAGCATGGCCGTTTACAACCCGGACCGGCTTGATTTAAAAGTCAGTGGACCTGGGACACCTCAGCAATGGCAAGTGAGTAGTACATCAACTGGAGGGGACTACATCTATACAGGTACGATTGTCCCGACGCAAACGACGTGGCGCCATGAGCTGCAAACACTGAAATACAAGGCCGAAATCAATGGGTTTGTGATTAGCGTGGATTACAGCATTCAATTTCATCTGGCCTACGATAGCTGCACGACGGATGAAGATGACGAAGAGACTTGTGAAGCAAAAAGCGAAACGAAAACAATGACCGGCCGTTACACCATTACCGTGAAAGGAGGAGAGCGTCTGTTTGAGGTATTCGAGCCAAATGCTATGGGTTCGATTCACCATACAGCGGAATGGGCAGAGTATCATGCGCGGGACCGTTATCCAAATAGTTTACCTGATGACTTTTATGCAGGGGAGCGCATTTTGTCTCAGGTGGAGCTGCAGACTCGTCACCGACATCCGGTGAGTGGTCGGTACCCCGTCATCATCACCGCACGAGCGTGGATCTCAGAAACAGGAATGAGGCAAACTCTTTTGCAATCGTTACTGTCTCTTGAGGCACTAAACCCGCAGCTTTGGAGGGGCACCACTTATTCAGCATCCAAGCTAGGCACGCGAGAGGCGGGCGTAGACATACCGTTGATGGGCGATAAACAACGCGGTTTTCGAAAAGACTCCTCCTACGCTGTTTACTACTCCGTACAATTCCGTTTTGATGCGAAAAAAGGGTTTGCGTACCCGGTAAAAAGCGATGGGCAAGGGCACGATCTGAGCGATTACAGGACCCCCTTCCGCATCATTGCTAACGCCTGGGAGCGCCAAGGAATACGCAACCACACCATTCACTAAATATATTTGCACCCCCTCACTGTCTTTTTCTACTGTGGAGAAAGAAAGAGACGAGGGGGTATAATTGTGGGGAAATCGGCTAAGTGCCTTGCTTTTCTGTTGCTGATACTCACGCTGATAGGTAGTAGTTTTGTTCAGGTCGCTTGTGCCAAGGAGGAACGTCGTTCGCTCGTAAAAGAGGCATGGGCATGGGTGGAAAAAGGGGAGCTTCGCATTCAGGCTTCCTTGCAAAAGCCAGAAGATGAGATCGCGGTCACGGTCAAACAAGACGATGAAGAACTCACCTATTCTTTCCTAGAGGGAACTCGTTTTTCTGTAGCGATCAAGCCAACCGAGAGCCGTTCATTAACGATCGAGTGGAGAGCAGCAGAAGAGGAAGAGCCTGCAATCCGTTGGCAAATCTCTGTACCTGCAACTGTAGAGGTAAGCACGGATGGCATCGAGCTGGAGGAAGTTCCTTGGGATCCGAGAGCAGATAAAAAAGAAGACCAGCTGGAATTGACTCAATCCGAAGTCAAAGAGCAGACCGAAGAGCTGGAAGGACCAGTTCTGAGCAGACAGCAAGCAAAAGTGGAGCGATGGGCAAAAGACTTTTATCGCGAGTATTCCAAAGACAAGAAACCGAGAGAAACGGCTCTGCGTAGCAGGCCGGCCACGTTTGAGCTGGAGCCAAACGATACCGTCGGAAAAGCTGATTGGTTGTTCGATGCCAAAGACGCCTATGGCAAGATTGGGAAATCAAGCGATGTGGATATGTGGAAAATCAAAGCGACCCAAAATGGGACGATGAATGTCAGTCTCCGTGATATCCCGAGGGATCAGAACTACAACGTATACGTGTTTTCTGGGGATAATCAGGAGCTGGGTAGCTCGGAACGAGAAGGACAAGATGACGAAGCCGTAGACGGAATTATCCTTGAAAAGGGAGAATGGTACTACATAAAAGTACAAGGAAGCGGTGGATCATACCAGAAAGATTATTACTACCGATTACGGGCAGATTTCCTGGCAGAGCAAGGAGATACCAAGATGGATGAGTACGAACCAAACAATTCACTTGCAGAAGCACATTCTTTGGCCACCGACTACGATACAACACTGCAGGCAAATCTTCACAGCTTGACCGATATCGACTTCTATCAATTCGGGATTACGCTGGCTTCGACAGTGAGGTTGGATCTGAAGGAGCTCCCTGAGGGGATGGATGTCGATCTGTATTTGCTGGATCAGGCGGGAAAAGTACTTTTCAAGTCAGAAAAACCGAAAAATGCCAACGAACAAATTGTCTTTCAAGCCAATCCGGGGACATATATCGTCAAGGTGGCTGCCAATCAACGTTCAGGATTCGCACCGAATACATACAAGTTGGATGTAGCGACAAATACAATCCCTGTTATTGTCATTCCGGGTATTGGCGGCTCCCGACTGGAAGCAGAGGAAGATGGCAAGATTTCTGAAATTTGGCTGGGGCTCGGGGACAGTCTGATCGGGATCAATGACCCAAGGCACCGTAGACTTCTCGCATTGGAGCCGATTCGTCCGAACAGCGTTGACGTGCAGCCCCGTGAAGATGGAATCAGTATTTTCCCGGAGCGAGCAGACGAAGGGTTTCGTGCGATTGAGTACCTTTCCTATTCACCGTTAGATCCGATCCGAGACACGACTGAACAGTACTACAGTATGGTCAAACAACTGGAAAAGATGGGATACAAAAAGTTTCGATCGCTGTTTGCCATGCCATATGATTGGCGCTACAGCAATACCAAAAATGCAGTTGCTCTCAAGCAAAAGATCGATCTTGCCCTACAAAGATCTGGTGCGAGTCAGGTGCAGCTCGTGGCTCACAGCATGGGAGGACTGCTGGTCCGGGAGACGCTTTTGACCAATGTATCCTATCAATCCAAAGTCAACCGAATCATTTACATGGGGACTCCCTTTCTAGGAGCACCGAGAGCATATCAGGCGATCCAGTATGGCTACAATTTCTCCATTCCGTGGATGGATGAGGAGACAGGAAGAATCATATCGGAGTATGCACCGGCCGTTTATGAGCTGTTGCCGTCCAAAAAGTATTTCCAAACCGTGGGCTTTTTGAAAAAGGACAAAAATGAACCGTACAGCTACGATGAATTTTTGCAAGACAAAGCGATACGTTTGGCCTATGTACCGCTTGTCAAGCAAGCTGGAAAATTACATGAAAAATGGGATGCCAAAACAATCAACGTCCCACAGTACTCGATTGTTGGACAAGGCGAGCCAACGCTCCTTGGGTATTTCTTCGACCAATATCACCAAGCATGGACCCCCTATTATGACAAAGGGATGGGGGATGGAACGGTACCGTATCTCAGTGCCAGCTACGCGCAAAAAGACATCAAGAAAAAGTATTACGTGACCGGTGAGCACGCCAAATTACCGACCATTCCGCAAGTTATTCGTCAGGTAACGCAACTGCTAAAAGGAATAGAGGATACCCAGCCAGGGTTGCGCAAGTCCTCCAGCAAACAGCAAAAGTATCTGACCTACATCCTTTCCCGAGACGATGGGACTTTTCCTGAGGTCAAGGTAATCAAATCAGGCAAATCAATGACACTGAACCAAAAGAAGAAGGAAGTGTGGGACGACCTATCCATTGAGTACCACGGCAATCTCGTCGTATTGCACGTAAAAGACGGGGAGGATCTGGAGTTCGAGCAGTCAAAACGGATGAAAGAGGAAGGATCCCACCTGCAAATTCAGCGTTTTTCATCAGAAGATTCGGAACGGGAGCAAGAAACAGGAAAATGGTATCGGCTTGGTCAGGGAGGTTTAATGGAAGCAACCGATCTACGTCCGTAAGAAAGGAAAGCAATATGGAAAATATCCTTGTGTGGATATTCATTGGTCCGTTTGTGTACGCGTGGCAATTAGCGGGTCCCTTTGTAGCGCTTTTTATCACAGCCTATATCCACGCGGTATTTGGTTTTCGGGTATGGATTACGTTACTTGCGGCGTTTTGTTCCAGTTTTCTTTATTACTTTGTCATCATTCCAACAGGTGGATTATTAGGAGGAGGAATGTGGATTATTGAGCTGCTGATGGCTCTGCATACATCACTGCTCGTGACCTTCTTTCACTGGATCTTTGCCAAATGGAAACGACGATCAGGCGGAGCAAACAACGCCGAAGAACCGAGAGATTCATAAGTGGGCACACAGTCAAATTGCGTCGCTATACGTTTCCGAGTAGAATATAGAAAGGAGAATGATGATCTGGAGGGTGTTAACGTGGATATTTTTGATAATAAAAAAGGCGGCTTTACCATCATGAGCGGAAAGACCGATGTGCATGGCGGATTTGGTCAAGGGGTACTGGACCTCAATGCTGTCTCCTCTGTCATTATCGATGGCGACGAAGCATACATCGATATGGGTGCGTTGCATGCCAAGAGTGCTGTAGAAAAAGGAATCAAATGGACGACAAATAAAGACGAAGTGCCAAATGGAAAGCCGTACTGGCTCGTATGGGTTACGGTAGACCGCAACGAAGCGGGTCCGTATTATGCCGGAGCGACTGCGTGCTACATGGAAGTGGATCGGGAAGCACGTCGCGGTTTTAAAATCTTGGCAGAGCATGTGAACCGCATGGACTACTCCATGAAGCGCCGAATCATGTTATCTGACTTGGGAGAGAAAGAAAAGGCTGCTCTAAAAAAGCTTTTGATTGATAATAATGCGACTATGTTTGACAATTCCACTGAGGAATTAAAGCAAGCTTTGTCCTAAACTTAAACAGATAGGAATTTGTATATTCCTATCCAGTATAAGTACAGCTAAGCGAGACTTGTGCCCTTTGGGTGCAAAAGCTTGGCTGAGCCAAGCTTTCTAAGAAATCGTGAACGGTCTGTGAACAAATGGTGAAATCAATTGTTACCAGTTTGGGAGTAAGGTAAACTTATTTTCATATCTGTGTACATGTACACTAGGTCAACAAACAGGGAAAGAGCCGTCACTCTTTCCCTGTTTGTCTTATATTCAGAGGCTTTTTCAGGTGCATTTCTTCCCTCATGACAGAGGCTTTTTTTTCAGCTCATGCTTTTTCGTACAGAGCGGAACACTACAAAAGTATGACAACTATGTCTGACGGAAGGGGCGTTACCCATGAGTGAAGAACCCCGTGTACAAGAAACAAGCGCCGATCATTTTGTTAAGCACGGCGGCGTCCATTTCCGCACGCACGTGTCTCCCCAGGAAATAAACAATTTTATTCGCAAGCTACCTGCGGGAAAAAGGGACAGCTTGTTTGAAGTTTTGGAGCAGCTCGATCAAGCGGGCCTGATCAGCGTCATCAACGACCACGTCTTTACCGATGGTGATGGAGTCATCGCAGGCGGCGACGAGCAGAGCGTACGATAAGAAAACCTCTATCGAGGCCTGTTCATGGAGGAGCGACCGCGTTTTAGCGGAAGGTTATTTTTGCTGAATCAGGCTAAGAAAAAGGGGCGTGGCATATACCACGTCCCTTTCCCATTATTCAACTGGCTTCCACCAACTGCCCATCCGTTGCCAAAAAGAGGATGTATCTGGTGGCTTTAACGGTGTAGGCGCTTCATTCGCTGGTAAATGGTCTGTGCAGTAATCCTGCGGTTCTGTTCCACTCGCAAAGTAGAACAATTGAGGGGTAGGACAATGCTCCGTAGCCAGTTTCCCCGAATGGGGATCGATATAGACGGAGACCACTCCTGCAGGCATATCGAACAGAGCAGGAGGTTGGTCTTTCAAGGCACTCTCCATAAATTGCGCCCAAATTTTTTTGGATAAATAGCCTTCTTTCACGTCGTCCACTTTTTGGTTTTTATCGTATCCGATCCAGACGGTGGACACGAGCTGTGGCGTAAACCCACTCAGCCACGCGTCATAATCGGTCGAGCCTGTTTTTCCAGCAACTGGGCGATTTAGCTCATTCACGACTCGGAAGCCTGTGCCTCCGCGCTCAAACACGCTTTGCATCAAATTGGTCAGCAAGGAAGAAGCGATGGGATCAGCAGCAGGCGTTTTTTCGGTTTTTTCCTCGACCAAAATATTTCCCTGATTGTCCTCGATGGAGGTGATGGCGATTGGCTTGACCGCCTCACCTTTGTTAGCAATCGCAGAATAAGCGGTATTCAGTTCCAGTGGGGAAACTGGCGACGTGCCCAAAGCCAGCGAAGGAACTGCTTGTAACGGGCTCGTAATGCCCAGCTTGTTCGCTTCATCTACCACTTTCTGTGGACCCAAAAAGTCAATGGTCTTCACTGCGTAAATATTATCCGAAGTCTTTATTGCTTCTCGCATGTTAATCATTGCATTGGCATATTTCCCCCCGAAATTATTGGGGATGTATTGCTTGTTTTTGTCGTAGGTAAAAACGGTTGGCTCGCTCTTCATCATGGTCAAAGGAGTGTATCCGTTCTGTAATGCTGCGAGGTACATAATCGGTTTGAACGACGAACCAGGTTGTCGTTTCCCGAGTGCACGGTTGTACTGGCTCTGCTTGTAATCTCGGCCCCCGACCATTGCTTTGATGTAGCCGGTAGCAGGATCCATGGCGACCAG
>JARDZO010000380.1 GCA_029240815.1 Brevibacillus sp. | reverse complement strand
AAACGGGCGGTCTCATTGTCGTCGGCTATGGACCTGAGATGAAGAACATTGTCGATGGGGGTTTTTCGATCAATTGTGACTTCTCTCCAGCACATTTGTATGAATTAGCGAAGATGGATGGGGCGATTATAGTAAGTGAGGACGCCAAACGCATCTTGTATGCCAATACCCAGCTCTTTCCTCCTGCCTCGATAGCCACAAGTGAAACAGGGACTCGTCATCGCACGGCACAGCGGACAGCCATTCAGACGAACTATCTGGTGATCGCTATTTCCCAGCGCCGAAATGTCATAACTCTGTACCAAGGGAATTTTCGCTATGTGCTAAACGAGATCAGTGTCATTTTGGCAAAAGCGAATCAGGCGGTATCTACTTTAGAAAAGTACAAGGCAGTGCTGGATCAGACACTCACGAATCTGGGGGCTCTGGAATTTGAAGAGCTGGTCACGCTCCACGAGGTGACGTCTGTACTGCAGCGGGTAGAAATGGTGCTGCGAATCAAATCGGAGGTTTCCAAGTACATATGCGAGCTTGGAGTCGAAGGAAGATTGGTAAGCATGCAGCTGGAGGAGCTTGTATCCAATATTGAAGAAGAGGCCCATATGCTTATTCGAGATTATTGTCGAGATCCTGCGCATTCTCCCGATGTCGTTTTGCGAGACATGAAGAAATTGAGCTCCGACGAAATGCTGGAACTAAGCTCATTTTTACGAGTGCTGGGGTATTCTTCTAATGTCAGCATGCTAGAAGAATCCGTGTCACCACGCGGATTTCGGATCCTGTATAAGATCCCGCGGCTGCCGATGTCGATTATTGCAAATCTTGTCGGACACTTCCACAATCTCCCTCGAATTATGATGGCAACGATTGAAGAATTGGATGAAGTGGAAGGGATCGGAGAGGTGCGTGCCAGAGCGATCAAGGATGGACTAAAAAGGATTCAGGAGCAAGTGTTCATTGACAGGCACATTTAAAGTAGAATAGGATTAAGGCATTATTTGTATTCAACATTTGCCTAGGGGACCCGATAGCTTAGAGGGTCAACAGGATACTCGTCTCCTTCGCAAAAGAAATCAGGAGGTAGTCTATGTTCGTGAAATCGTTACCGAACATACTAACCGTAAGCAATTTGTTTTTAGGTGTACTCGCAATCATTTTGGCGTTTCGAGGCGATGAATTCGTCGATTATGCGGCCATTACCGTAATTATTGGGATGCTGGCTGATGGCTTGGACGGGCGTGTAGCCCGGATGCTGAATGCACAAAGTGAGTTTGGGAAGGAACTGGATTCCTTGTCAGACGTCATCACCTTTGGCGTAGCACCTGCCTTTATCATGTATGTTGTCGTGTTGAATGATTTTAACTGGATCGGCATCTTGATCACAGCGATCTTCCCGATCTGTGGAGCGCTGCGGTTGGCTCGTTTTAACGTACAGGCTGGTGTTCCTGGCTATTTCATTGGACTGCCGATTACGGCGGCAGGCGGCGTGCTTGCGACTCTTGCCCTGTATCACCAAGTATTTAATACGGCGCTGCTCGCCATCAGCATGCTGCTGCTCGCCTTTTTGATGGTATCGAAGGTCAAATACCCGAACTTCAAAAAAGTAGGAATCCCGAAATCTGCGTACTGGATTACCCCTGTGATTATTGCGATCGTCGTCGTTGTAGCGATTAAATATCCGCAGCAGTTTCCGAAAATCGTGTTCTTGCCGCTTGCCTTTTACGCTTTATACGGAATAAAAAAAAACGTTGACTTTCTTGTCAAAAAGTTTCGCAAGCGAAAAAACAAAGAAGAGGAATCCGTTCCTTTCGAATAGGTAAGGACATGAAAAAACCCGCTAATCCATTAGCGGGTTTTGCATTTTTACATGCAACCTTTTGAGCGTTCGTTCGTAATACGAGTGTGAGGCCTAGGAAAGATTGAAGACACCGAGCGTGTTCAAGCGGGTGGATTCCTTTTGCAAGACGTCTTCTAGCTTGATGTCCGTGATGTTGCAGAGAGCTGCCAGGTAAAAAAGGTTTTTGCCCAGCTCGGCGGTTACGACATCGCGGCAATGCTCGCACAAGGGACCTGTGAAATGGGTGTCCAAATACGATTTGTTTTCCTCCAGATTTTTACTGGAGTCGTACGGTTGCTTCTTCGCAGCTACTTCGACACAGCCGCACTCCGTGACCGCTTTTGTCAGCGATCGATTGATGCGGGATGCAGTTTCCTGAACTTTGGACATGACGTCCAGTACGCTTCGATGCCTGATCAAGAGTTCGGAGACTTGCGTTTGAAAGTCATCTAAGTTGCTTCTGTCCATGTGGTTCACCTCTGCTTTAGGCTGTAAATATCGTCAAAATTTTCGAACATTACGCTACAGCCATTATAAGAAGGGAGCCAGGCGTCTGTCAATTTGTATCAAAAGGAAACGGACGTTCGAGGTTGACGGCAAAATGTTAATTATGTTAAAATTTTTAGCTATTTGACGGCAAATTAAATTTTGCTATAGTTGGGGGGAAAGTGGTGATGATTGGTTTTCACCATTTGGAAAGAAATAGGGTTTTACTTATAGGCTTCTGTCTATATTAATAAAAGGAGGTGAAGGCATGGTACGCCGCATAGGAAAAATCTTTTTTGTTTTGGTTGGTGGGGGCTTGGGCTACCAGTATGGGGCTGACTTGTTCTCATTGTTAAACCAGCTGTTGAATTTTGGAGAGATCGCAGGTACGCAATACATTGGTGCGGTTCTTGGTGCCATCTTGTTCTTCTTTTTAGCCAACTGGCTCTTGGACTACATCTTGAGAGTGATTCGTTGGGGAGAAGAGACGCTCGTTAAGATGCCAATTGTGGATGTCATGTTCGGAGCGATGGGGTTGATTAGTGGTCTTATTGTTGCCTTTTTATTATTCCTGCCCATCAGTAAAATTCCGATTCCCGTGATAGGAGATTTGTTGCCACTGGTCGTGTCTGGTTTGCTTGGTTATTTGGGTTTCCAAGTGGGATTCCGCAAACGGGACGAAATTATGGCTGTATTTTCTATCGGTCGGAAGGATAGGAAAAAAGACAATAGCAGCACCACTACGAACGTCGAGAACAAGATTCTCGATACGAGCGTGATCATCGATGGGCGCATTGCGGACATCTGCCGCACGGGCTTCTTGGAAGGCGTGCTGGTCATTCCGGGATTCGTACTGGAGGAACTCCAACATATTGCTGATTCTTCCGACGTGCTGAAACGAAACAGAGGACGTCGTGGACTTGATATTTTGAACAAGATTCAAAAGGAAATGAAAGTGAAAGTGCAGATTTGGGAAGGTGACTTTGAAGAAGTCTCTGAGGTGGACAGCAAGCTGATCAAGCTGGCGAAAGTCATGAACGGGAAAGTCGTGACGAATGACTTCAACCTGAACAAAGTATGCGAGCTGCAAGGTGTCTCTGTCTTGAACATCAATGATTTGGCAAACGCAGTGAAGCCGGTCGTCCTGCCAGGTGAAGAAATGAACGTTCAAGTCATCAAGGACGGCAAGGAGCACGGCCAAGGGGTTGCTTATCTCGATGATGGTACCATGATCGTCGTGGAGGGCGGACGTGAGTATATCGGCAATGAGGTTGATGTCCTCGTGACCAGTGTGCTGCAAACTTCTGCTGGACGTATGATTTTCGCTAAGCCTAAACTGTTGGAAAAAGCATTGTAGAGAGATTGAGAGGGAAAACAAGTGGGGACAGGAGTCGTGATCGTAGCCGCAGGTTCTGGGAAAAGAATGGGCGGTGAACGAAACAAACTGTGGTTGCCTCTGGGTGGGGAGCCGATTCTGGCTCATACGGTTCGCCTGTTTGCTACACACCGGGAGATTGATGAGATCGTACTGGTTGTGAGTGCAGAGGACCATAGTAATGTACTGAAATGGCTTGATCGGGAGCGAATCCGTGTAAAGGTGACCTTAGGTGGTGCCGAACGGCAGGACAGCGTGAGAAACGGACTGACCGCTCTTTCTGATAACTGCTCTTTTGTGCTTGTTCACGATGCTGCCCGTCCTTTCATTACTCGCCAACAGATCAGCGCTCTGATCAAAAAGGTTCAACAGGATCAGGCAACGATTGTGGCTGTACCAGTCAAGGATACGATAAAAGTGGTGGGGGCGACTGGGATTGTAGAGTCGACCCCAGCGCGTGAAAGCTTGTGGGCTGTGCAAACCCCACAAGCTTTTCGTATGTCTTTGCTAAGAGAGGCGCATCAGGCGGCTGTGGAGACAGGCAGAATGGGAACAGATGACGCCATGCTCGTGGAATGGCTGGGTCACCCGGTGACAATCATGCAAGGAAGCTATGAGAATATAAAAATCACCACGCCCGACGATCTGTGGCTGGGTGAAGAGATCTTACGGAAAAGAAAGGGAGAGTAAACCATGCGGATTGGACAAGGCTTTGATGTGCATCAGTT
>JARDZO010000116.1 GCA_029240815.1 Brevibacillus sp. | reverse complement strand
GGACGGCAAAGAGCATATATTCTTTATTTTTCGGGGCCCAAACAATCCAAAACCAGAGAGTCAAGGGTTGAAAAATGCATGCAGCAAATTCTCGATGGAAAGGGATTAAATGATTAGTATGTTACCTCACTTTGCGTTCATTCGAACTCCTTTTTAGGTCCATGAGAGTAACCAGAAAACACCTCCCGTGCCCCGGTTATATAGGGCGCAGGAGGTGTTTTGACGTCAAGTGCGATAACCGAGCTGTGCGGACATTTCCTGAACGGTCTCTAGTGTTTCGTGCAGGATGTCTTCTTGTTGCGGAAGGACACGATCCGATGGTCCGATGACACTGATCGAGGCAGTCGCCTGACCAGAGGCGTCAAAGATCGGAGCCGCGATGCCCGTTACTCCTTTATTCCGGCGATTGGAGCTAATTTCGTAGCCACGTGCCTTGATCACCACCAGATCTTCCTTGAGGGAATCGACCGAGGTGTAGGAATAAGGCGTGTACGTTTTGAGCGTCTCCTCGAGGATTTCTTCCTGGAACTCTTTTGGCTGGTAAGCGAGCAAAACACGCGCAGCCGTGGTCGAGTAAAGAGGGAAGCGTCGAAATGATTCAACGGTAAACCGAATCGGATGGGGCGAGTCTACTTTTGCCACGTAGATAGCATCCTTCACATCCTTTACGCACAGAACGACTAGCTCATTGGTACGCGAGACAAGGCGATTTAAAAAAGGCATCGAAAAATCAACGATGTCATGATTCTTCAATACTTTCGTGCCTAGCTCCAGAAGTGTGTAACCAAGCGTGTACTGCTTGGTTTTTTCATTTTGGCGGATAAACCCTTCGGACTCCAGAGTAGACAGCAGCTTGTGCACGGCTCCCTTTGACATTTCTAGCATTTTGCTTAATTCCGTCACTCCGAGCTCTTTTGGCGAATCGAGAAAAATTTTTAACAGCCTGCAGCTGTTGCGGACAGAAGAGAGCACTTGATCCATGAAACCGTCTCCTTCGAAGCTCATTGCTCTTATTCTACCATAACAAGGAAACGCTTACTCCTAGAATTGAGCAAATGGTTTTTTTACTATGACTACCTTGAATAGTCAGTTTCTTTTGTGATAGTATAGCACTATCGTTCTCGAATAGCAAACAGCGTTCTCTATTCGTGAACAACTTAGAATAATCGGGGGTTGAACACAAGTGAAGAAAAAGACATTATCCGTACTCTCCATTTTTGCTCTGACGGGTTCCTTGCTCGCGGGCTGTGGCTCGCCAGCACCACAATCTTCCACACCAGCACAGCCTGCTGGATCAAAAGAAAGCGCTTCAGCACAGGTTCAGCTGGAAGACACGCTCGTCGTAGCAGGGAATGGCGCTACAGTAGAAAAGCTGATGAAAGACGAGTTCTTCAAAAAGTTCAATGAAAAATACCCGAACGTAAAGCTGACCTATGTTTCCGGTGTTTCCACTGAAATCGTTGCGAAAGTCAAAGCGCAGAAAAACTCTCCACAAATTGATTTGACGATCGTAGAAGGCGGCGAGCAAGAAAAAGGTCGCCAGGAAGGCTTGTGGGAAACCGTCTCCGCTACAGACATTCCGAACATGAAGAACGTACCGGCAGACCTGAAGATGAAAGAAGATAGCGGTATCGTCGTCAACTTCACACCGATGGGAATTACCTATAATACCGAGCTGGTAAAAGAAAAGAATTTGCCTGTACCGAAGTCTTGGAACGATTTGACCAAGCCTGAAGTGAAAGGCAACATCACGATGACAGACGTAGCGAGCAACTTTGGCCGCTCGACCATGATTATGCTGGCATATGCCAACGGTGGATCTGAGACGAGCATCGAGCCCGGGTTCCAAAAGATGGCGACAATCGCAGGGTACATGCCTACCTTTGCGAAAAGCGCGGCACAGCTTCAGCAAAATCTGCAAAACAAGAGCGCAGCCTACACGACATGGACAATGGCTCGCAGCCTGACGCAAAAAGAAACCGGATTGCCGGTAGAATTCGTCTTCCCTGAAGAGGGCGGTAACATCGTGCCAAACGTTGCGACCTTGGTAAAAGGGGCAAAGCATCCGCAAGCTGCCAAGGCGTTCATCGACTTTTTGCTGACGGATGAAGTCCAAACCATGTATGCAACCAAGCTGTACTACAACCCGGCTACTCCGGTTAAGCTGCCTGACGACATCGCAAAAACGCTGGAATTCGACCGTTCCAAAGTAGTGAATTTCAACTACGACGTAATCAGCAAAGAAACCTCAAACTGGCTGGATCGCTTCAATAAAGAAATCGCACCCAATACAGGAAAGTAGGTGTCAACGTGACCAAGGTGATTGACGTCGAACTGCGCGGCATCATGAAAAAATTTCAAAACAATGTCGTGGTTCAAGACTTCAACCTGCAGGTGGAACAAGGCGAGTTTATTTCTTTCCTCGGGCCGTCTGGTTGCGGTAAAACCACGACCCTGAACATGATTGCGGGTTTTCTGGACCCGGATGGCGGTGATTTGCTGATCAAGGGGCAACGCATGAATGGCGTGCCCCCTTACAAGCGGGAGCTGGGGATGGTGTTCCAGACCTACTCGCTTTTCCCGCACATGACCGTAGCAGAGAACATCGCGTACGGGTTGAAGCTGAGAAAAGTAAGCAAATCCGAGATGCAGGAGCGGGTAAACCGCGTGCTGGCGCTGGTGAAGCTGCCGAATGTCGCAGACCGCTTCCCCAAACAGCTATCCGGCGGTCAGCGCCAACGGATCGCGATCGCTCGTGCATTGGTTATCGAGCCGTCCTTGCTACTGCTGGATGAACCACTCAGCAACCTGGATGCCAAGCTGCGCGAAGAACTGCGCGACGAGCTGAAGCGACTGCATCAGGAAATCGGCGTTACGACGATTTTTGTTACTCACGATCAAGAGGAAGCTTTGTCCCTGTCTGACCGGATCGTTGTATTGAACCACGGCTTTGTAGAGCAGATCGGCACACCGCTCGAGATTTACAATCAACCAGCTTCGGAGTTCGTGCATACGTTCATCGGGAAAACGAACCGGATGGAAGGCGAAGTCGTTAGCGTCGAAGGGGATCGTCTCGTCATCCGTACGACAGAAGGGATGACCATTCATGCGGGCAAGCAGCAAGTCGGGTTTGCCCCCAAACAAAAGGTGATCGTCTTCGTACGGCCGGAGAAAATCACGCTGAGCGATACGGCTGGTGCAGGAATCAATCAGGTTGAGGGACATCTGCAATTGGCTTCGTTCCTTGGGTCTTATACCGAGTGCGAGGTGCGTGCGGGCGGACACACCTTGTCTGTCAAAGTGCAGATGAGCGATAAATCGGCCGAACGAGAGCCGGGAACTAAAGTGTTTGGTCAATGGAATGCGGAAGACGTGCTGGTTATGCCGGCGGAGAGGGGATGACGGATGAGCAAACGTCTCTCGATTACACTGCTGACGGCGCCAGCCATGATTGTCCTGCTGGGTGTCTTCCTGATTCCGATGCTCCTGATGCTCTTGCTCAGCTTTCAGGATGAAAACGAAGCCTTTTCGCTGCAAAATTACGCGTTGTTTGTGCAAGATCCGTTCTATGTGCAAATCTTATGGCGGACGATCCGTGTCAGTCTCTGGACGGTGCTCGCTACGTTGGTGCTCGGCTATCCAGTAGCTATGTACATGGCGCAAGCGACAGGCAAAATGCGCGGGATTGTCACGATGTTAATCCTCGCCCCCCATCTCATCAGCGTAGTCATCCGCAACTTCGGCTGGGTCGTCGTGCTGGGTGATAAAGGCTGGATCAATGAGTCTTTGATCGCGCTGGGGATTATCGAGCAGCCACTTCGACTCTTGTACAACGAACTGGGCGTGGTGATCGGTCTGACCGACTCGTTTATCGCGTACATGGTGCTTGCCATCGCGACGAGTATGTACGCCATCGATCCATCGTTGAACAAAGCCGCATCGATTCTAGGTGCTTCGCGCGTTCGCACGTTTTTCAGCGTGACGTTGCCGCTCAGTCTGCCTGGCATCATTGCAGGAACGACGCTGGTATTCAGCCTGTCGATGAGCGCTTTTGTGACGCCTGCTCTGATGGGCGGAACATCGGTCAAAGTGATGCCAGTGATTGCTTACGAGCAAATCATGGCTACCTTGAATTGGCCGTTGGGTGCGGCACTCGCCTTCCTGTTATTGGGCAGTACAATCGTGCTGGTTACCTTGTATACCAAGCTGATTGAAACCAAGAGGTACAAAGAGGTGTTTGCGTCATGAAAAAAATCAACGTACTTGGGCTCATTACCTTTTTGGTGTTGCTTCTGGTCAATCTGCCGTTTTTGGTCATCATTCCCAGCTCGTTTACGGCCGCAGGCTATCTGGCTTTTCCGCCAGAGGGCTTTTCCTGGCAATGGTATACGATGATTTTGGACAGACCTGAGTTTATCGATTCGCTCTGGACGAGTCTCAAGCTGGCAGCCATCACGGCTGTGCTCGCGACTTTCGTAGGCACACTCGCTGCATTTGCCTTGTCCAAATACAAGTTTCGCGGGAGTGGAGTCCTTAATGCATTGATGCTCTCTCCACTCACTGTTCCGTCCCTCATTATCGGGATCTCGGCTTTGCTGTTCTTTACACGGATCGGCATTGCGGGTACATTTACTGGTCTCTTGCTCGCGCACATCCTGATTTCCATCCCGTATGTGGTGCGGCTTGTATTGACTGGTCTTAGCTCCTTTGACTATACGCTGGAAAAAGCGGGATACATGCTGGGAGCGCACCCGTTTCGGGTTTTCTGGGACATTACACTTCCACTGCTTAGGCCCGCTATCGTGTCCGGAATGATTTTCTCGTTCTTGACGTCGTTTGATAACGTGACCGTTTCGCTCTTTTTGGTGGCACCGGACACGACGACGCTACCGCTTGCGATTTTCACCTACATGCAGGAAACGCTGGACCCATTGGTGGCTTCCATCTCGTCCGTGGTTATTCTGCTGAGCCTGGTGTTTATCATCTTGCTGGAAAAAGTGTATGGACTGGAGCGCCTATTCGGACTCAATTCCCAATCCCACTAAGGAAGAGGCACTATGTCAATTCACACGTATTTACAAGACAACATGACACACTTTCTGCAGTTGCTCGAAGAATCGGTCAACATGGATTCCCCATCGCGGGATAAAGTGTTGGGTGACCGGATGGCAGGGTGGTTCGCCCTTCAATTTCAGCGCTTGACCGGAGGATCGGCAGAGCTGATTCCGAACCCGACCTATGGTGATCAGGTGCGATGCACGTTGGGCAACGGGGAACGACAAGTGCTGATAATCGGTCACTACGATACGGTGTGGCTAAAAGGAGAAGCGGCTCGCCGGCCCTTCTCCATACAGGACGGCAAAGCGTACGGACCGGGCGTTTACGACATGAAAGCGGGTGTGCTGCAAGCCATGTTTGCAATGCGTGCCTTGGTCCAGCTCGACCGCTTGCCCACAGATAAAAAGATCGTCCTGCTGTTAAACAGCGATGAAGAAATCGGTAGTCCCACTTCTCGTACTTTAGTGGAGGAGGAAGCGTTGCGATCAATCGCCAGCTTTGTCCTGGAGCCTCCGACCGAGCCCACAGGCGCATTGAAGACGTGGCGCAAGGGAAGTGCGCACTTTACCCTGCAAGTTCACGGTGTTTCGGCCCATGCCGGAGTCGATCACCAAAAAGGGATTTCTGCGATCGAAGAAATGTCCCGACAGATTCAGTATTTGCATTCGTTAACCGATTATGACCGAGGGACGACGATCAATGTCGGTACGGTCAGTGGCGGGATCGGCTCGAATGTAGTCGCTGATTTTGCGGAGGCACAAGTCGATGTACGTATCGTTTCTATGGAGGAGGCCAAACGGATCGAAAGGGTGATTCGCGAGCTGAAGCCCACCCTCGCAGGAACGAGCGTACACGTCACAGGAGGCATCCGACGTCCACCGATGGAGAGGACGGAAGAGACCGGAGCATTATTTGAGCTGGCCAAATCAATCAGTATCAATGAATGGGGGCTCGCTCTCGAGGAAGCGGGAACAGGCGGGGTGAGTGACGGGAACTTCGCTGCTGCTTGCGGCACCCCTACGCTGGACGGTCTCGGCTCCAAGGGAGGATTTGCTCACTCGCCGGATGAATGGATCGAACTGGGTGAAATATCGGTCCGCGCCGCGCTGCTGGCGCGTTTGATCGAAGAAGTATAGAGAGAGAAATAGGAAAAGAAAAAAGGCACCTGCAGGATGTGAGAAGAAGCAAGTCACATCTAGGCAGGTGCCTTTACTATTGTTGCAGAGCCGAGGTTATTTGATTTCGGTCAGGTGACGCCGCCCGATAAAGAGAGCGAGCATACTAATCAAAACGGCGATTGCTCCCGCGTAAAAAGGAATGCTGGCGGTAAACACCTCAGACAATTTCCCTGCGAGCCATGGAGCGATCGCCCCGCCTACGAACCGGACAAAGCTGTAGGCGGAAGAGGCAACAGCCCGTTCCACTGGAGCAACGTCCATTACAGAAGCAGTCAGGATCGTGTTGATGATACCCAGAATCCCGCCGGCGATGATAATGGCGATGACCAACCCGGTTTGGGAAGTGACGCCAATGCCCATGTAGGCAAGATCGATGGCCAGAAGCAGGAGCATGGCAAACAGGGTAGGAACGGAGCCAAATTGATCCTGTAATTTTGGCGCGACAATCACGGAAGTAATCGCCAGCATGATGCCCCAGAAAAAGAAGACAAGACCGAGACTATGTTCATCCATGTTCAGGACGAAAGGCGAATAAGCGAGCAAGGTAAAGAATCCAAAGTTATATAAAAGGGCGGTGACAGCCATCGTAAAGAGGCCAGGGTAGCGCAAGGCACGGAATGGATCCGATAGAGAAGTGCGTTTCGTTGGTTTGGGTAAGTCCTTCAGCAGTACAAAGACAGCAAGGAATGCGATGGCCATCAGGACTGAGACGCCGAAGAACGGGCCGCGCCAGCTGATACCACCGAGCAGACCACCGAGCAAAGGGCCGACCGACATGCCAAGACCGATAGCAGCTTCATACAAAACGATGGCGGATGCCGTACCGCCGCTCGCTACACTGACAATGACGGCTAGCGCAGTAGAAATAAAAAAGGCGTTCCCGAATCCCCAACCAGCACGGAACCAGACAATCCCGTCAACGGACGAAGCCATACCGCCCAAAAAAGAAAACAGGATGATGGCGAGCAATCCGAAAAGCATGGTGCGTTTGGGACCAATCCGGCTGGACAGCCATCCGGTAACCAGCATGGTGATCCCGGTCATGAGCATGTAGCTGGTAAACAGCAATGAAACCTGGCTAGGTGTGGCGTTAAGCTTGCTTGCGATGGCAGGCAGGATCGGGTCGACTAGTCCGATTCCCATAAAGGCAACCACGCAGGCGAAGGCAACGGCGTAAGCAGATTTGGTCTGCTTTAAAATCGTACGGAGTGAATGTGCATCTGAAGACATCTAGTTGTTTCCTCCCTCGTATTTTGAAGTCAGCTCGTTTCGTTTGCTGACAATTCTCTCTAGTCTCTCATCAAAGGTTAGCAGCAGTTCTTGCATACGCTCGATTTTACTTTGGAGCAAATGGCGCTGAGGAGTGAGCGTATCTTCCAGCGTTTGCAGCATTTCGATCCGTTTGAGCAGTTCTGGCCCGTCCAGATCGCGGTTTTTGTAGTGCTCGTTGTAAAAATCCCGTTGTTCTTCATACAGGCGACCGAGCTCCACCATGTCCTTTATTTCAGCCAAGGAAGCTCCGAGTAAATCACGCATGTCTTTGACGTGCAGAATCCGTTCTACGTCAGCATCTGTATACATGCGATAGCCACCCTCTGTTCTCCCCGATGGAGATACCAATCCTAATTCCTCGTAATAACGGAGCGCACGCTTGGTCATTTTTGCTTTCTGCGCAACTTCATCGATTTTGTACAAGGCGTTCCCTCCCATCTTTGTTGGTTTTCACGAATCATCTCGACACAACAATAACCTTAACGTAAACGTAATGGTTTTGCAATGTGAAAACTTCTCGTTCTAGGATTTGTTTTCCAGAAAGGAGTTATGCGAGCAAAGGAGACAGCAGCTTGGAGTTGAGAGATAATGGAAGGGAGTACCTACATTTTTCCGAAAGAAAAGAGGGTGAGAACGATGAAATATCGTCGATTAGGCAACAGCGGTCTGAAGGTTTCGGCACTGGGATTGGGCACCAATTCATTCGGAGGACGAGCGGACGAAGCTACCTCTACGCGGATTATTCATCAGGCGATCGATAGCGGGATCACATTTATCGACACGGCGAATATTTACACAAATACGGAATCGGAGCGCATCATCGGAGGTGCGCTGGAGGGAAGACGGCACGAGGTTGTGCTGGCGACCAAAGCCGGTCTGGTCCGCGGGGAAGGACCGAACCAGAGAGGATCATCACGGTACCATTTGCAGATGGAACTGGAAAACAGCCTGAGACGGCTGCAGACGGATTATGTGGACTTGTACCAGATACATACGTTTGATCCCGAGACGCCTTTGGAAGAGACGCTGCGTGCGTTAGACGACATGGTACGGGCTGGAAAGGTACGGTATATTGGAGCATCCAATTACGCGGCATGGGAACTAGTCAAGGCGTTGGGGATCAGCGAGAGCAAAGGATTAAATCGCTACGTCTCTACGCAGGTCAGTTACTCTCTGGCGGATCGGACGCCGGAAAGAGAGCTGGTGCCGGCTTGCTTGGATCAGGGAGTAGGTATCATTCCTTATTTTCCGCTGGCAGGTGGTATCTTGACTGGAAAGTACACTTCGGCAGAAAAGGCGCCAGAAGGCTCGCGTGCCGATGTCGAACCGCGATTTACCCGGTTTTTAAATGAAGACAAGGTGGCATTTGGACAAAGGCTGAGCAGCATGGCAAACGAGCTCGGCCATTCTGCAAGTGCTCTTTCCCTCGCATGGCTGATGCACCAGCCTGTTGTCTCGACCGTGATCGTTGGAGCGACGCGCTTGGAACAGCTGACCGATAACGTGCAGAGCACATCGATCAAGCTGGATGAGGAGCTGCTAGCGCAACTGGATCAGCTGAGCGATCCGTATCGTCATGGAGAGCCATTTGCCGTCTACCGCTTGTCCTAGTCCCCAAAGACAAAGAAAAACGATCCTCACCACGAGCTAAGCGGGAGAGGATCGTTTTTGAAAACAAGGCAGTGATTATTCGGCAGCCATGCTGCTTTCTTTCAGGATGACATCATGCGCGCCGCCTTCCACCAGGGAAGTCGCGGATACGAGCGTGATGCGGGCTTTTTGCTGCAATTCTTCAATAGAGAGCGAACCGCAGTTGCACATCGTTGATTTGATTTTGTGGAGGGTCCGGTCCATGTTTTCGCGCAGGCTTCCCGCGTATGGAACATAGGAGTCTACGCCTTCCTCGAACACCAGGCTTTGTTTGCCGCCTGAGTCGTAACGCTGCCAGTTGCGGGCGCGGTTGGAGCCTTCTCCCCAATACTCTTTCACGAAGTTGTTCCCGATCTTCACTTTTTTGGTCGGGCTCTCGTCGAAGCGGGCGAAGTAACGACCCAGCATGACGAAATCGGCACCCATGGCTAGTGCGAGCGTCACGTGGTAATCATGGACGATCCCGCCATCGGAGCAGATCGGAACGTAAATGCCAGTCTCTTTGAAGTATTCGTCACGCGCAGCTGCTACTTCGATCACTGCAGATGCTTGACCGCGGCCGATCCCTTTTTGTTCACGAGTGATACAAATAGAACCGCCGCCGATCCCTACCTTAATAAAGTCAGCTCCGGACTCGACCAGATAGCGGAAGCCTTCCTTGTCGACTACGTTACCTGCACCGATGTAGACGTTGTTGAAGTTTTCTTTTACATATTGGACAGTTTCGGCTTGCCATTCGCTAAAGCCATCCGAGGAGTCGATCACGAGAACATCTACGCCTGCTTCCACCAGAGCAGGTACCCGTTCCTTGTAGTCCTTCGTGTTGATCCCGGCACCGACGATGTAGCTCTTGTTGGCATCCAGCAAGGAATGCGGATTGTTTTTGCGAGAATCGTAGTCTTTGCGGAATACGAGGAAGTCCAAGTTCTGGTTCTCGTCAACAATTGGCAGACAGTTTAGCTTGTGCTCCCAGATCAGGTCATTCGCTTCGGAGAGGGAGAGGCCGGACTTGCCGTAGATCAGGGAGGAGAAAGGCGTCATGATTTCGCTGACAGGCTTATCCAGTGAGTCACGGCTGATCCGGTAATCGCGGCCAGTGACGATACCCAGCAGTTTGCCTTTTGCAGAACCATCTTCTGTGATCGCGACTGTAGAGTGGCCGGTTTGTTCTTTCAGATCCAAGATATCTTTCAGGGTGTGGCCAGGGGTCAGATTGGAGCGACTGACGACGAAGCCTGCCTTGTATGCTTTTGCTTTGCGGACCATGGTAGCTTGACTCTCGATGGACTGAGAGCCGAAGATAAATGAAATACCGCCACATTGAGCCAAAGCCACCGCCATATGATGGTCGGATACAGCTTGCATGACTGCAGATGAGAACGGTATGTTTAGTGAGATGGCAGGCTTTTCGCCCTTTTTAAATTTGGTGATTGGGGTGGAAAGGTCAACATTTTGTGGAGTGCATTCCTTTGTGGTGAGGTTAGGAAGCAACAAAAACTCGTTGAACGTCCGAGATGGTTCTGTGTAATAAAAAGCCACTACTCTCTCCTCCTATGAAATCTATTTATTAGAGAATTTTACTCATGGTAACCGTGAAAACGCAATAACGTCAATAGGGAATCGAAAGGCGGAGTGTTTTCTTGCTAAAATCTCTCAATCTTTTTGAACAAATTCAATTGCTCGAACAAATGGAACTGGAGAAAGCATATATTTTCTATGGCAATTTACGACTGCGAGCGGATCGGAGCCTCACGCTCGTAGAGACTGGTGATCAGGGATGGGAGGCGGCGGGCTCGTACTTGCAGGGAATGCCTTTTCATGCGTTCACCTTTCATCTAGCAGAAGCAAAAGGTACGTATTCGCTGAAATGGATGCTGGAAGATTTTCGGGCAAGGCTCGGAGGGGACGACGGGTCTGAAAGGCAGGGAGTTCTCACGGCAGCGGAATCGTGTGTAGAGCGCTTGGAGATTCTTCATGTTCTCGAGAGAAAAACCATGCTTCTGATGAAGCTGAACGATCCGGACAGGCTTTTGCCTCGCGGAGAGTCTTTCCTGATCGAGGAGGTAAAGGGAAATGCGGCTGAAGAGCTTGCGTCCGCGATCGGCATGCTTAGCTTCCGGGCCGAAGAGGTAAGGGAAATGCCGCACATCGCGCTAGAATCCGAAGAGGGTGAACTGATCGCGATGGCTGGCTTCCATGTCTATGAGAATGACTTCGTAGAAATCGGCAACATCGGAACGGCAGCAGAATACCGCAACAGGGGATTGGGCATACAAATTACCTCGGACATCTGCCGGATCGGGCTGCAAAAGTCGCCGAACGTGTACCTGTTTGTCTTTGCCGATAATAAAGCAGCGATCCGCATCTATGAAAAGCTCGGGTTTACGACCGTGGAACGATATGCCTTTGTCACGTTCCAGTGGTAGATAGAGCGAAAAGAGAGGGGAGTATCATATCATCGATGTCGAATGGAGCTGGATTCGCTCCCTGCAAGGAAAACCGGATATCCAGGACGACTTTGACCATCACCGTAGCCTGGAGCAAGTCCGCATGCTGGATGCCAAATACCGTCCAGAAGTGGAGGCGTTCGTTTTAGCGTGGGATGACAGCATGGAATGCCAGCCTTTTTAACGAGTAAGAATCTATAAGCGTGTGCGCTTAGGAATTCTGGAGCGCATGAAAACTTTCCACTAAAACGCGGTCGCTCCTCCATGAACAGGCCTCGGTAGAGGATTTCTTACGACCCTCGGCATGGTGGTAGCGAATCAACAGACGCTTGGGGTGAAGTGGTTCGCCACGTAATCGCTCACCAAATTCATCATTTCGGACAGTTGTCCATCTGGGCACGAGAGATGGGCAAAAAGCCGGTGTCTGCGAATGTGATTGGCAGGCAGTTGATTCTTCCACGGATAGAATAACTTGAGTCGAATACGTAAGACGTTTAAAAGGCCCCTTTCCATCAAGGGGCCTTTGCAATAGGGGATTATGGTTTAAAAAAGCGCGTTGAGTAGGATTAGTTGGCAAGAGAAGACTGTTTCCAGGCGGAGCGGACAGTCAACACTCCCTTGCAGGACGTAGCCTGGAGCGCAGCATGGAAACAGGCTTCTCCCCACGACAGCTACTTTCCCGACAGACTGAATCCCCTCTCCATCGAAAGGGGATTTCTCTTTGCAGCCTATCCTTTGAACTCCACAGGTATCGTCATGGTAAAGCAAGGTCCATCCGGATCGTTACGGGCAACGATGGTGCCTGTATGTGCCTCGAAAACGGCCCGTGCAATCGCCAATCCCAGTCCATGCTTGCCGGATTTCCCTTTCCGAAACCGCTGGAACAGGTGGGGGAGCAGCGCTTCTTCGATCGGCGGACCGTCGTTGGCGATGCTGATCACAGCGTTTTTGCCGATCATTCTGCCAGTGATCATGAGGCGGCTCTTGGCGTAGCGCAGCTGGTTCTCCATGATGTTGACAAAGGCCGTACTCAATTGCTCACCATCCGCCTTGACAATCAGCTCAGGTGGCAGGTTCAGCTCCCATTCGACACTCGGGTTTAATACCGAGAGCCGCTGCTTGAGGAGATGCATCATCTCTGCCAGATCGACGCGTCCCATTTGCATCATCTGGGAGACCGACTCGATCTTGGTTAAATACAAGAGCTGGCCTACGACCTTCTCCAGCCGCTTGCTCTCTTCCATGATAATGGTCAGTCCCTTTTCAGCCTGCGGCCCTTGAAATACCCCTTCCAGAAGACCCTGTGTGTAGCCTTGGATCGCCATGATCGGTGTCTTCAATTCATGGGAGATATTTTGAACGAAATGTCGCTGGGACTCGTCGTATTCCTTCAATTGATTCTTCATCGTATCAAACGAACGTGCCAGCTGACCAATCTCATCGCCACGGTCCATGGTGAGCGGGATATCGAATTGGCGGCGGGCGATTTTTTTGCAGAGCTCGTCCAGACTGCGCAGCGGCTTGCTCAAATATCCACTGAACCAGATCGCCAACAGCCAGCTCACTAAAAGCAGGAGGCTAAAGACCAGCAAGAACTGGCGGGTCAAGATGGAATTGATCTGATTGAGCTCCTGTTCTTTTGAAAAAAGGACCATATAGTAAGGAAATCCGTGATAGTCCATCCGTTTGCTGACGAACAAATAGCTCTCGTCCCCACGATCAAGCGTACCGTGCTGTAGCTGATTATTCGGATGAGCAGTTGCTTTGGCAAACAGTTCCCTGCTATCGCTAAAAGGAATCCGTTCGGTGCTCCGGCTGCCCAGTTCTTTCCCATTTTCTGCGTAAACGATCATATCAAACGAATATTCATAGCGGGATAAGAGCAATTGCAAAAAGTAGGGAGCCGCAGCAGGTACCGGAAGCAGCTCATTGTTTTCATTAAAAGTAATGTGCTCCGACAGTGTGTAAAACTCGTCTTCGAGGAGCGAGTAAGTGTTGGAGACCAGGTATTGTTTGACGGCGAGCGGGTAGCCGACTCCGAGCCCGATGCCCAGCACGCTGGTCAGGATCATGAACAAAATGAGAATCTGCCGGGAGAGCGGCAGGTTTTTCAGCAGGAATTTGCTCATATACGCGTCATCCGGTAGCCAAATCCGTAGACTGTCTCCAACGGGAATTTAGTCATTTTTTTGCGGATTCGTTTGACGAGATCGTCTACAGCCCTGTCTGAACCGATGTAATCCTCTCCCCAGATCGACGTGAGAATTTGCTCCCGATTCAGCGCCAATCCTTGGTTATGCAGGAGGTAGACGATCAACTCGAATTCCTTGGTGGTCAGATCGATCAGTTCGTCTCCTTCTTTTACTTGTCTCCCTTTTTCTGAGATCATGTAAGGACCCACATTTACCCAATCCTGAAAGGTCTGGGATTGAACAGGTGCCGTGCCTGGCTTTTCATAGGTGCGCTGAAGCAATTTCTTTGCGCGGATGACCAATTCTCGCGGGAGAAATGGCTTCGCCAAGTAATCGTCGCTGCCCAGTTCGAGCCCGATGATCTTATCCACGTCTTGGTCGCGTGCAGAGATGAAGATGATCGGAACATTGGATTTCTCGCGGATGAGCCGCAATAGCTCGTAGCCGTCGATGTCCGGCATCATGATGTCGAGGATCCAGAGATGAGGCTGCAGTTCCTCGTCGAGATAGGGCAGTACGTCAGTCCCGCTGGAAAAGGCCTTCACCTGTAAGCCAGCGCTTTGCAGGTAGGATTGCAACAAATCTAAAAGGTTGGTTTCATCGTCCACCAGATAGACGAGGTAAGGGGTATTCATGATTCATCCCTCGCTTTGCATCTGTTATATATAACTGTTTTTATTGTAGCATAGGAAAATTGGGCTTGTGTGGCAGTCACGTAAGAGAATCGTGGAAAACGTGTGGAAGCAGGATTCCCTGTGAGCCTCGCGAAAAGAGTTAGGGAAACCATCCCAGAATATTGGAAAGGAGCGATTCCATGCAACGACGCATTCCATCGTCTCTTATGCTGCTATCCTTGCTGCTGCTCACTGCTTGTACCGGCAAACCTGTCGAGACACAGCCCAAGCCAGCCCCGGAGCCGCCCGCTCCGATCGTGCAAACTCCTCAGCCTGTAGAGCCCACTCAGTACCCGTATACGGCACCTTTGACTGGACTCGGGAGTCAGGAACGCCTGGACAGCAAACGCCCCATTATGGTGATGATCAACAATGCACCGCCTGCTCGCCCGCAATCAGGGATCAGCAAAGCGGATATGATTTATGAAGTGCTGGCGGAAGGGGAGATGACGCGCCTCCTCTCGATATTCCAAAGTCAGGAGCCAGACATAATCGGTCCTGTACGGAGCATACGTCCCTATTTTATCCAAATCGGGATCGGATTCGACGCTGTCCTCGTGCATGCAGGGGGAAGTCAAGAAGCTCTCACGACTCTAGCTCGCTCTGATTACAGTCACCTTGATGAAATTCCCAATGGCCGCTATTTCTGGCGTGAGAACTTCCGAAAAGCGCCGCATAACCTGTACACCAAGCCAGAACTCTTAAAACAAGCCATGCAAGATAAAAATATGAGGACAACTTCGGAGGTTCCGCATTTTACGTTCCTCCCTGCAGATGCTGTCATCACGGAAGGCGAACCTGCGACTAAGGTCGATCTCACCTTCCACTCCCTGAACAAAGCTGGCTTTGTCTACGACGAAAATGAAAAGGAATACATGCGTTATACAGCCGGCAAACCGCACGTAGATCTCAGCGACAACAAGCAGCTCTCTACGACGAATCTTCTGGTGATTGCTACCAAACACCGTGTACTGGATAACGAAGGACGACGTCAGGTGGATGTCGTCGGTCCTGGAGATGGGTACTTGTTTCAGCAAGGAAAAGCCCGCAAAATCAAGTGGAAGCGCAGTAACGGTGTAATTCGCGCTTATTCGGATGCAGCGCTTACAGAGGAGATGCCGCTCTTGCCAGGAAATACATGGATAGAGATCCTCCCCACCTCCCCCGGTTTGGCACAGACTCTAAAGTTCCAGTAGGAAGAAAGGGTTGCAGACCACGACGGTTTCTTCTAAGATAATTCATGAAGGCTTTAACGCTTAAAAATTGTACAGTGAGAAACCGGAACTGGATCCGATAACGGGGTGAATAAATATGCAACTGGAAAAACTGAAGGGTAAGGGAATTGAGCAACTGTTCGAAGCGGTTCTTTCCTTGGAAACCATGGAAGAATGCTATCAATTTTTCGACGATCTTTGCACGGTAAATGAGATGCAGTCGCTCGCTCAGCGTCTGGAAGTAGCACGCATGCTGCGAAAAGGCTTTACCTACAACCAGATTGAGGCTGAGACCGGGGCCAGTACGGCTACGATTTCCCGTGTAAAGCGCTGCTTGAACTACGGCAATGACGGATATCAAATGGCGCTGGAGCGGATCGGCAAATAGAGTAGGAGGCAGGCATCGTTGATTGACTATCGTGGCTGGCGCCATAC
>JARDZO010000115.1 GCA_029240815.1 Brevibacillus sp. | reverse complement strand
GGAAAAAAGGGAAAAAAGCGGAGGCGTTTGGGACACAGCCCAAGCGGAGTGGAAAAAGGGGAACACGCCTGAGCGTCCACCTCTGAGGAGCTCCCGCGAGCCGGCTACTTTGGACGCCGTTCCTCTTTTGGAATGGAGCTGGACAGTCAATCATCCAAGCAGTGTTCCTATCGCTGTAGTGTTTTCCCTTTTTTCCTTCCCTCCACCACTGTTCGATTTACCACCAAACCAAAGGACGCGGGCATCATATCCACGTTTTTCTTAATTATAATGCGAGTGATTACTCACTATTTTTACATGAGGTGATCGTATGAAACGCATCAGTCATTTTCTGTTGATCGCAGGAATTTTGTTCACGCTATCAGGCTGTGCCGGATTCTCTCAACAGGAGGAATTGTTATCTGGCACGATCGAAGCGGATGAATGGCCCATCGTGGCAGAGGTAGGCGGCATGGTCACTGAAGTGAAGGTAGAGGAAGGGAGCCACGTAAAAGCAGGGCAGGAGCTGGCCGTAATCGACGAGCGCAGCTACCAGATCAATGTCTCGGATGCAAAAGCGGCATTGGAGCAAGCGACGGCACGTCTGGAGGAAGCGAAGGCTGGCTCGCGGGATTCATCCATTCAAAAAGGAATAGCAGCTGTGCAACAGGCGGATGCAAATATCCGAATGGCACAAGCTCGTAGGCAACAGGCGGACGCGGGAATCAATAAGGCAAAGGAACTGCTCGAACAGGCGCAGTCTCAGCTGCAAGGGGCGCAGCACACACTTTCCTATCAGCAAAATCGGCTGACGGAGACTACAGCACTGTACCAACAAGGAGCGGTATCTCAAAAAGACTTCGAATCGCAACAGGAGCTCGTCAGTCAGGCCAAGACGCAGGTGAATCAGCTCCAAGCCCAGGTGGCGGCAGCCGGGGCACAGTATGCGTCTGCACAGGGAGAAGCTGTGGCAGCAAGCGCACAGACAGGAACGGCACAGGCTCAGCAGGCAGGGGCGGTCGCAGATCTGGATCTGCTAAAGGAAGGCAGCACGGGCTACACGATTCGTGCGCTTTTGGCTGCTCAGCAACAGGCGCAGGCCAAACTCGATCAGGCGATGCTACAGCTGAAAAAGACCAAAATAACGGCTCCTGCAGATGGGAACCTGCTGCGTTCCTCGATTGAACAAGGCGAGGTAGCCAAGACGGGTGCCAATCTTTTCACGATGATGAAGGCGGATCAGCTCAAGCTCAAGGTGTACATCCCCGAAGCTCAGTTAAATCGCGTGCAGGCGGGACAAACGGTGGGCATTCAGGTCGACGCGTATCCGGGGGAAACGTTTGCGGGCAAGATCAGCTTTATAGCTGAGAAGGCAGAATTCACCCCGAAAAATGTGCAAACGCCGGATGAACGAACCAAGCTGGTCTTTGCTGTCACGATCCAGATTACGGAAGGGCAGGGCAAGATCAAGCCAGGCATGCCTGCCGATGTGCTCCTGTCCGCACCAGCCAAGGGGGAAGGACAATGATATCCGCCATCTCCTGCAATCAGTTGACCAAACAATTCGGGGATCGGATCGCAGTCAATAGCCTGACGTTGAATGTACCAAAAGGCTCGATTTATGGATTTCTGGGTCCTAATGGCTCTGGCAAGTCTACGACGATCCGGATGCTGTGCGGTCTGTTAGCGCCGACTTCTGGCAGCGGCACGGTTCTCGGACTGGATGTCATGACCCAGAGCGAGGTAATCAAGCAACGGATTGGTTATATGTCCCAAAAGTTTAGTCTGTACGAAGATTTGACGGTAGAGGAAAATCTCGATTTTTACGCAGGCGTCTATCAGTTAAATACAGCAGAGAGAAAACAACGCAAAAAAGAACTGATTGAGATGGCGGGGCTGACCGGGAGAGAAAAGCAGATTGCAGGCTCTCTTTCTGGAGGATGGAAACAACGTCTGGCACTCTCCTGTGCACTACTGCATAAGCCTGAGCTGCTGATCCTGGACGAACCGACAGCTGGCGTCGATCCGGTCTCAAGGCGTATCTTCTGGGACGTCATTCACGAGCTGGCCGGGCAAGGCATCACGGTGCTGGTCACCACGCACTATATGGATGAGGCGCAGACCTGCGACTGGATCGGATTTATCTTTTTCGGAAACCTGCTGGCACAAGGTACGCCACAGGAGCTGACCCGTCGCATGGGTGCAGGCAATCTGGAGGATGTATTCATCGATTTGGTCAAAAAGGAAGAAGCTCGATTGGCCGAGACTGGTGCAAGGGGGGCAGGACGATGAAACGGTTCGTCTGGGGGCGCTACTGGTCCGTGGTCAAAAAGGAAGTGATCCAGATCAAGCGGGACCGGCCGAGTCTGGCGATCGCTCTGGTCATGCCGCTGATGATGCTGTTTTTGTTTGGATATGCTGTGAATACGGACGTGAACGATATCAAGATGGCGGTATGGGATCAAAGCTCAACGCCCTACAGCCGAGAGCTGGTCGATCAATTTACCAATACGCGTGTATTTGAGGTGACGGCCTATGCGAGCGGCTACGACGCCATCGAATCGATGCTGGACGATGGCAGTACCAGTGTTGCGCTAGTGATCCCGCCAGACTATGCACGCAAACGCGACCGGAACGAGCCGGCCAACGTGCAGATGCTCATCGACGGTTCTGATCCGAATATTGCTCGTACAGCGACGTCCAACGCTCAGCTCATTGTGCAAAACCGTTCCATTTCCATGCAGGAGATGCGCATGCAAAAAGAAGGGATGGGTGAACTGGAATCACCGCTTGCCCTGGATACGCGTGTCCTCTTTAATCCGAACATGGAGAGCATCGTATTTAACATCCCGGGATTGATCGGGCTAATCATGCAAAACGTGACGATGATTCTGACTGCTTTTTCTCTCGTGCGTGAAAAGGAACGGGGGACGATGGAGCAGCTCATTGTGACGCCGATTCGGCCGTTGGAGCTGATGCTCGGGAAAATCACGCCGTATGTCGGGGTTGGTCTCTTTTCCTTTTGCCTCGTGTTGGTAGTCGGGACTTACTGGTTCGGGGTTCCTGTGAAAGGAAGCGTGTCGCTCCTGGTCAGCCTCTCTGTTCTGTTTTTAATCACCACCCTGATTCTCGGGATCTTTATTTCAACGATAGCCAAGACGCAGCTTCAGGCGATGCAGATTGCCTTTGCCTTCATTCTCCCCAGCGTCCTGTTATCGGGCTTCATGTTCCCGCGCGAATCCATGCCTCTCGTGATACAATGGTTGGGTGGGCTCGTCCCGTTGACCTATTTCTTGGAAATTTTGCGGGGCATCTTTTTAAAGGCGGTGGATTTATCTGCGCTATGGAAGGACGCGTTGGGCATGGGGATCTTTTGTATCTTGATCCTGACCGTCTCGATGCTGCGTTTCCGCAAAAAGATCGAATAGAGGAGCGTATGGAAAAAGATGAACAAGCCATCATTGGAAGAGGGCCTGTTGCAATATGTAGAGGAATTGAAGGACGAGAGTGAAATGACGGAAAAACAGCGGAGCATTCTGCGAGCATCGATCAAGCTGTTTGCTGAAAAAGGTTTTCATGCCAGCTCTACCGCAGAAATTGCCAAAGAAGCAGGGGTAGCGGAGGGAACGATTTTTCGCCATTACAAGTCCAAAAAGGATATTCTGCTGGCAGTAGTAGCTCCAGTGCTAGTCAAGTTCGCCGGACCCTTTATCTTGAAGGACGTCCGCGAAATTTTCCGTGAGCAGGCGAAAAAGCCGTTCGCCGAAATTGCGACGGAACTGTACCGCAATCGTCTCGGGATGATCATCACCAATGAAAAGACCATCCGGATTCTGCTGCAAGAAGCATTCTTTCATGATGAAATTCGGGAAGCGCTGATTGCCACAGTGTTCACCGATGTGAAGGAAATGGTGCAAAAGCTGATCGAGGCAAAAATCGTGGCAAAAGAACTGCGCCCGTTGCCATCAGAAGTCGTGTTTCGTGCAGTGCTGTCCTCCATGATCGGGCTGGTGCTGTTCCGACAAGTACTGGACAAGGACGACTTTAGCAAACATAGCGACGAAGAGCAGATTGACCTCACCGTAGATATTTTGATGAATGGGATTGGGTATAGAGAATAATATTTTCGCTGTGAATAAAAATTTTATCGATAAGTGAACCGTGATGGGACGTTTTTGGGTATGGAAAATGCTATAGGGAATGGTATAATTGCAAACAACTTTTTGCTGTTAACCATGGAGGAGAGAAAAGATCATGTATCGTTTATCAGAGAGAGAATGGCAGGCGTACACAGAGAAATACAAGGATCGTGCCCGCATGCTCATTTCTTGTCCGGACCGCCCTGGGATCGTAGCAGCGATTTCCCATTTCTTGTTCCAGCAAGGGGCGAACATCGTTCAGTCGGACCAATACACGACGGATCCGGAAACAGGCCGCTTTTTCATGCGGATTGAATTTGACTTGACCAATCTGGAAGAGCGCTGCGAAGTGATCAAGGCTGCTTTCAGACCCATTGCGGAAAGCTTTGACATGGATTTTTCCCTGGTACAGGCGAGCAAGCGCAAGAAGGTAGCGATCTTTGTGTCCAAGGAAGATCATTGCTTGCTGGAGCTGCTGTGGCGCTGGAAGTCGGGCGAGCTGTACGCGGATATTTCTGTTGTCATCAGCAATCATCCGGATATGAAAGAGACGGTCGAATCGTTTGGCATTCCGTATCACTGCATTCCGGTGAACAAGGATAACAAGCCGCAGGCAGAAGAGGAGCAGATCGCTGCAGCAGCAGGTGCGGACGTCATCGTGCTGGCTCGCTACATGCAAATCCTCTCTCCACGCTTTTTGGACGATTACGCGATGCGAATCATCAACATTCACCACTCGTTCTTGCCTGCCTTCGTGGGAGCGAAGCCATACGAACAGGCATATCGCCGAGGCGTGAAACTGATTGGCGCGACTGCCCACTACGTGACAGAAGAGCTGGACGCAGGTCCAATCATTGAGCAAGACGTACAGCGTGTGACTCACCAAGAAGATGTGGAAACGCTGAAACAGCTGGGGCGTCAAGTGGAGCGTACCGTACTCGCTCGGGCTGTCGGCTGGCATCTGGAAGACCGCGTGCTGGTGTACGGCAACAAGACGATTGTGTTCCCCTAGATAAACGAAAAGTCAAAGGCCCATCCTTTTTGGAGCGGGCCTTTTTTCTGTCTACTCTCGTGTTCCTTTCAGCGTATTTGAATCCGTATTCTGCAGCACCATCTCCATAAACCGAGCGGTCACAGGGCGCTGCCCACTCTCTTTATCGCGCAAGCACAAATACATCGGGCGCTTGAGATCAATTCCAGGGACAGTCACGCGTCCCACCTCTTTGCGTGCCACCAGCTCGCTGACTGCCAGTGCAGGAGCGAGCATAGTGCCGTAACCAGCACGTACGGACTGAATGGATTCAAACAGACCGTGATATTGCAAGCCGACCAGTGGAGGTTGCACCTGATGTTCACGGCAAAGCGAAAATAGTTTTTCTCGTGTGGAACTGCCAGGCTCACGAAGCAAAAATGGTTCCTGTACCAGTGTCTCTAACGGGATTTCCTGGCCAGCGTAAGGATGGTGAGGAGGTACGATGAACCAGAAGCGAATATCCATCAGGTGCAGTCGATAAATAGGGAGATTATCCCACACCTCATTGGTAATGATGGCGAGATCTGCTTCACAACGCAGTAATCGCTCGATCGACTTTTGCGAGTTTCCTGTACGGATGTCTACTTCTACATTTGCATACTTTTGTTTGTAGCTTGCGAGCCACTTTGGGACCAGATAATGAGAAGGGAGAAAAGTAGAGGCGAGGCGCAGTCGTCCTTTTGTTCCTTCTTTCATTTCGGCGAGCTGCCATTCGATTTCTTTCTCCCAATCGTATATACGGCGGGCTTGTTCATAGAGAAAGCGGCCCTCGTCTGTCAGGGAGATGCCTCTGCCTTCCGGGAGAATCAATGTGAGGCCCAGCTCGTGTTCCAGCTTGCGGATTTGGGCGCTCACGGCTGGCTGACTGATCGCAAGCGCATCGGCAGCAGCGGTCACACTGCCGCGACGAGCGACTTCTATAAAGATACGGAGGGCGTGTAAGTTCATAATCATTCTCCATTCATCACGTTTGCTTATGAATCAGTCAGAAAGATGTATTGGATAATTATGTGACTCCTTTGTACTGTAGAGCATAAAGCGCGATCAGGCAAAGGAGAAAATCATGAGAGAGATAAAGGGGAAGACACAAGTCATCGCAGTAGCATTGGTGACGGCATTTTGTTTATTGGGTGATTCCATGTTGTATGTGGTGTTGCCCATCTATTGGCAGGAAGCAGGCTTGTCCTCGCTATGGGAAGTGGGGATTCTGCTCTCCATCAACCGCCTGGTTCGCGTACCGCTTGGACCGTTGGTAGGGAAATGGTATGAGAGGGCAGGGGGACGGATCGGGCTGGTTGTGGCGGTCATACTCGCCTTTCTTACCACGGTTTCCTATGGGTTTCATGGATTTTGGATGTGGCTCGTCATGCGCAGTGTGTGGGGGATTGCATGGACGTTTCTCCGATTGGGGGCGTATTCTCTGATCGTGTCTGTGTCTGAAGAGCACAATCGCGGTCAGCTGATGGGGTTGTACAACGGCTTGTACCGATTGGGGAGTCTGGGCGGAATGATCGCTGGGGCATTGCTGGCCTCCTGGTACGGTCTCGGCACTACCTCTCTCATCCTGGGATGTTTTTCGCTTCCTGCACTGGCGCTTGTGTTTCTCTACATACGTCCCTCGTTTCAAAAGCGCCACGTATACACAGACACGGTCAGAACCACCGAACGCTTTTGGAAGCAAAAGAGTGTCTGGGCGACGATGGCGACAGCACTCGTTGTGACCATGGTGTATCAAGGGATGTTTGCATCCACACTAAGCAGGCTGATTGAGATTCGGCAGCCTGTCGTTGTGATCGGGGGACTGGCACTAGGCGCGGCTGTCATGGCAAGTTTTGTTCAGGGAGCGCGTTGGGGCTGGGAACCGTGGGCCGCTCCCTGGTTTGGCAGACTGTCCGATCGGTATGGGAGAAAAAGCATCTTTGTCTGGGCGCTATTGGCAGCGGCTGTTTTATTTGGTGTCTTGCACGCTCCGGTATCCTTTTCCCTCTGGATATGCATTCTGATGGGGATCCAGCTGACGGCGACCGTCTTGACTACGGTCATGGATACGCTGGCAGCCGACGAAGCGACCAGGCAGGCAAACAGTACGGCGCTGATGACGTTGTACTCGGTCGTAACTGATGTAGGGGCTGCTCTGGGGCCGCTGCTTGCCTTTTGGATCGATGGTCGTCTGGGACTGGATGTGATGTACGTAGCGATTGCCGTTGTTTTGCTGCTGCTGGCGATTATTTGGGGAGGTCAGCTGCAGTGGCATAAGAAGCGAAGTGTTCTTTGATTTTGGTCATGACGTGCTCGATCGCTTCTTCCTTATCAGGACCGTGCAGGATCATATGGTTGGAATGTTCATACCAGCTGATTTGCGCGGAGGCCGCATCGTTTACGCTGGACGCGAGTATTTCGGCGCTGACGGCGTGAACGGTATCGTCATGGCGAGCCTGCAGGAGTACGTAGGGTGTAGTGATCTTGTGCAGGAGCGGCTTGGTCTCTGATAAAAGTCGACGGAACTGCACCATGCTGCTCAGCGGAATTTTGCCAATGCCTTGTATGTAGCGACGAGAGTGAGTAGGGAAGTCTTCACGCAAGTAATTCATGGCTTCCTTTACATCCCAGTACTTGTAGGGCGTGTTTAGGGTGATCAGGAGCTCCACAGGGTAAGTCGTGGCCAAGTGAAAGGCGAGGAGTCCACCCATGGAAAAACCGATGATTACGATCGAATCAGCTCGCATCCTCAGTCGTTTGTAGGCTTCATCAGCGGACCGCAGCCAGTCGTGGCGTGTACTTTTCGCCATCTGACGGCGCGTGGTTCCGTGTCCTTCCAGTGTGGGACACTCTACCTGGTAGCCTTCTTCACGCAGTCGTTTGGCTAAAGGGAGAATGTCGTTAATGTCTCCGGCAAATCCATGAATAAGGAGACAACCGACTGTTTCTGTCATCATGTATCGCCTCTCAAATAGGGAATTTGTTTGTCTACGTATTATATACCGGAAGCGGGTGGGAAGCGACTTCGACAGTGCGGCTTACAGATTTGGATAAGAAAAACGTGGGAAATTGAACTGCACCCGCGTCCTTTTTTGCATTAGGACAGGCTGTAGTGGAGGAGAGGAATAAGGAGAAAACGCTCCAGCGATAGTGACACTGCTTGGATGATTGACTGTCCAGCTCCTTTCCAAAAGTGGAACGGCGTCCAAAGTAGCCGGCTCGCGGGGCTTCTCAGAGGTGGACGCTCAAGCGTGTTCCCCTTTTTCCTCGGCCAGCCTTGACACTTCCACTTGCCTTCTCTTGGGAGATTTCCACGGAGTTTCTATGAGAACAACCCTACATGGGAAAATGCCTTCGTTCTTCGTTCTTTTCTTGTTTCACCAACGCCCTTCGAAGCGGCTACCACTTTACCGCTTCCCCGTGAATCGTTGTGGAGCGGACAGTCGGGGTGTAGGCTGGAGCGCAGATCGGAAACTTGCTTCTCCCCACCTCAGCTATGTTGGTATTATAAAAAAAAGGACCTCACGCGTCGGCATGAGGTCAAAAATGGGTGTGTGGTTATGATGTCCGTGCAGCTTACAGTCCGATCGTTTTGAGAGCAGGGGATACAGTCAGCTTTGGCTGTGTGCACGCCTGAATGTCTTCAGCCGTGTAGCCTTCCGCCACTTCCACGAGCACGAGACCCTCTGGAGTGACATCGAGAACAGCGCGGTCTGTGATAATACGGTTCACGACCTGTTTTCCTGTGAGAGGAAGTGCGCATTCGTTCAAAATCTTCGTTTCCCCGTGCTTGTTCACGTGGTCCATGATGACGACGATCTTCTTGGCGCCATGCACCAGATCCATCGCGCCGCCCATGCCTTTTACCATTTTACCAGGGATCATCCAGTTAGCCAGATCGCCCTGTGCGGATACTTCCATTGCGCCGAGAATAGCGAGATCGATGTGTCCGCCGCGAATCATGGCAAAGGATTCCGCACTGGAGAAGTAAGCAGCACCCGGGATCGCTGTTACCGTTTCCTTACCCGCATTGATCAGATCGGCATCGAGCTCATCTTCCGTCGGATAAGGTCCGATTCCCAGCAGGCCGTTTTCGGATTGCAGGACGACCGTTTTACCTTCCGGGATGTAGTTAGCGACCAGAGTAGGCATCCCGATTCCCAGATTCACATAAAAGCCGTCCTCGACTTCTTGAGCAGCACGAGTGGCGATTTGTTCACGCGTCAGCGACATATCTGTTTCCTCCTTATGAATGGCATTGAATTCCGGTTACGATTAGGAGCGGACCGTACGACGCTCGATTCGTTTTTCAAACGATGGCGCCTGGATGATGCGTTGTACGTAGACGCTCGGTGTATGGATATGTTCTGGATCCAGCTCGCCTGTTTCCACGATTTCTTCTACTTCGACAATAGTGATTTTGCCAGCTGCCGCCATCATTGGGTTGAAGTTTTGCGCGGTCTTGCGGAACACGAGGTTCCCCATTTTGTCCGCTTTCCACGCTTTGATGAGCGCGAAATCCCCCGTGATGCCTTCCTCCAGCAAATACTCCTTGCCGTTGAATACGCGTGTTTCCCGACCTTCTGCGATCGGTGTTCCTACGCCCGCAGGTGTATAAAAAGCAGGGATTCCTGCACCACCAGCGCGTACTCGCTCCGCCAGCGTACCTTGCGGAGTCAGCTCCACTTCCAGCTCGCCAGAGAGAAATTGACGTTCGAATTCCTTGTTTTCACCAACGTAAGAGGAAACCATTTTTTTGATCTGCTTTTCGCGCAGCAAAAGGCCCAGTCCCCAATCGTCTACACCGCAGTTGTTGGAAACGACTGTGAGATTGCCCACACCTTTGTCACGCAAGGCGATGATCAGATTTTCAGGAATCCCTACGAGTCCGAATCCGCCCACAAGCAAAGTTGCACCATCGTGGATATCGGCCACGATGTCTGTGTAAGAGGTAAAAATTTTTGCCATGTCGATCACTCCCACCGTGAAAAAATGACGTAAAAAGCTAAAGGAAAGCGCTAACAATCAGCAGCGCAACAACGTAATTAAACCGCTTTCTTCTATCATACAGGATTCGAGTTACAAAGAAGTGACGAAAGTATCGGACACATTTATAAAAAAATATAAAAAATGACTGAAAAGTGGTACAACTACTATGTTTTTTCTGTAAAATATATTTTGTCAATTATTATTGTTATTTGGAAGAAACATGAGGCGAAATAAGCGTTCCTTGCAGGGGTGTATGGTATGAAAAAATGGATCAGTCTTTCGATAGTGGCCCTCTTGCTCACAGGCTGCGAAAAGCTGGACAGCGAAATCGCCCAGTTGAAGAAAAACGATGAGGAGACCGTCATCAAGGTCAAGACGGTCAATGCAATAACAGTAGAACAAAGTCAGGATGCTTTGACGATGGAGGTATCTGGCGTAGTGACGCCGCGTCAGGAATTGGCCCTTTCTTTTGGGGCATCGGGTAAAATTGCACAGATCTTGGTTCAAAAAGGGGCGAGTGTCAAGGCCGGTCAAACATTGGCTACACTGGACGCTGCAGCCCTGCAGCAAGGTGTGAATGCTGCCCAAGGGCAAGTGGCGAGTGCGAATATTCGTCGCAGTAAAGCAGCGCAGGGACCAGAAACTCACGAACTGCAGACGCAAAAGCTACAGGTGGAAAAGGCGAAACAGACAGCTGCAAAAGCAGAGCAGGAGCATGAGCAAGCCAAGGTGCTTTACGAAGGCGGAGCCATCTCCAAAGACGAGCTGGACAGACTCGCCCTGGCTGAACGGCAGACCAAGCTGGATTTGCAAGAAGAGGAAGTTGCTTACGCAAAGCTGTTAAAGGGTGCGGATCGATTGGATGTGGAAGAGGCCAACGCAGAAGTTCAGCAGGCCAATGTCCAGTTGACTCGTGCCAAACAGGAAGCGGCTGACGCTGTATTGAAAGCACCCTTTTCCGGTGTAGTAGCCGCAATCCCACAGGCACAATCCGAGCAAACAGGTCCAGGCAGCGAAGTTATCCGACTCGTGGACACATCGCAATGGCTGGTCAAACTGCAAGTGGAGAGCGAGCAGATCAGCAGCTGGCAAGCAGGGGCTGTCGTCACAGTGAAAGCGCCAGATGGCAGTCAGGCGGAGGGAAAAGTCACCTTCGTCTCGCCTGTCATGGATCAAGGATTGGGTTCATACCCGGTGGAAGTGACCATTACGGGAAGTGATGTCAATTGGAAGGGCGGCATGACGGTTACCTGTCAGTACGCGCTGGAGGCGAAGGATGTCGCTCTCGTGCCTGTCAGCAGCGTGGGGATTTCCGAAGAGGAAAACTACGTGTTGAAAATCATTGAAAACACAGTGGAAAAGACTCCGATCAAAGTGGGAGCCATCCACGGAGCGTTCTACGAGGTAGTGGAAGGGCTGGAAGTAGGCGATCAGATCGTAGGGTCAGGTCTTTCTTATCTGGTAGATGGCGAGGCGGTGAAGGTGGCTGATGAATAATCGGTCGTTTATATCCATTGTTCCCGCTTTGGCGCGGCTTCTGGCAGTCGCTTGCTGCCTGTTGGGGATTGGCGCTGCGATTCGGATGGACATTACCACTTTTCCGGATCGTCCGGTGCCAGTCTACACGATTCATCTCACCGTTCCGGGATTGACAACCGGCAAGATCGACGAGACGGTCACTCGGCCAGTAGAGGAATCTGTCCGTGCGGTTGGTGACGCGCTTACGATTACGTCCGAGTCACGTCCAGGCTCTGCGTCTGTCACCGTAGAGACCACAGAACGCATCGGGTCTGATTACAAGGAACGCTTGGAAAAGAAACTGAGTGAAGTGGCAAAACAGCTCCCCGTCAAGGAGTGGAGCATCAGTCAGGACAATCTGAATGAGAATCGAATCGGGTTTTACCTGCTGCACGGCAATGATGTCCAGACGCTATCGGATGTGGCACATTACACCGTCTACGAAAAACTAATCAGCCTGCCCGGTATCGCACGAGTAGAGATCGATGACAGCTCGGTCCAAAAACAGGTAGACATTCTATTCCGTCCTTCTATGCTGCTCGCGTACGGGCTGACACCAGGCGATGTGCTCGATCAGCTTCCAGGTGACGTGATCGACGAACCAATGGGCACCGTAGGCCAAAACAAGGATCGGGCGTCCTTTCTCTGGTCCAGCATGACGGAAGGGCCGCAAGGCTTGGGTAAGCAATTGATTGCGACGAACCAAGGATACGTCACGTTGAAAACATTGGCTGACATTCGCGATTTGCGTGGCAGTAAAGGAGACGAGGTGAGTGTCTATCACGGTTCACCTGCGGTAGGAATAACGCTTTTGGCTGCTGATGTGGGACAGATTCCTTCGATGCGTACGCAGGCGGCCGAAGCGATACGTGAATTGAACGAAGCGGCAGGTGGAAAATACAGGATCGATCTGTTTGACGACCAAGCGGGTCCTCTCACGGGAGCGCTCTGGCAGTTCACTTTGCTCGCAGCACTTGCTGCAGTAGCATGCTCGGTGCTCCTCTACGTTTCCCAGAGACGTGCGGGTGTTTCGCTGCTCTCGTTATTGTCGGTCGTCATGACGACAGGCAGCACATTGGGGGGCATGTGGCTCACAGGGATGCCGCTGACGTATACCTCAATTGGCCCGGTCATCGTCTTGTCCCTGTTGTACACGGGTGCAGGTTCTGCGCTTTTTCACCGATTGAAGAGGCAAAAAGGGGATTCTTTTGAAATCAGTCTGCTAGAGTCATGGAAGCTGTTGAAGCCGCTCCTGCTTGCGATTGTGATCCTAGCGGCATGCTGGACGGGTCTGATGATGACCGACTTCCTCGCGGGAAAAGACAGGATCGTGCTTTACGATGCTTGGCCCGTGTTAGTACTGGGTACAGTAGCTCTCGTCCTCGTCTACGGTTTCATCACACCGGTATTGTCAAGTACGTGGCTGAATCGTTCGTCAGCTCAGCCCATTCGCCAAGCTCGCACACCGGGAAAGGCGGCAAGCTATGCGTGGAAACGCTGGGAGCGCTTCGTGAAGCAAGGGTATTTGCCTTACGGGATTACGATCGTACTCTCTCTCCTCCTGGTCGTCCTGCTCCATTCTTTTGTGCTGGTTGACGAATATGGGAAACTGGCGACCAATGATAAGACGCTAACATTGGAAATGGTTCAGGGAAGCAGTGTGGACGATGCGATGCGAGCGTCCCAAATCGCTGACGAGCGATTGCGTGAGCTCGCTGAGATTAACGATGTATACACGATCGCATCCAAGGATCGAATCTCGTTGCATCTAAAGCTGGCAGACAGGTACGACTGGACGATGACGCTCGCAGATCTCGAAAAGGAACTGGACAAACACCTTCGAGACATTCCGGGGACGGACCCATTCGCGTTTGTCGTGAGCGAGGATATGAAGACACGTCTGGAATTTACCGTGAAGGGACCTTCCTTGCTCACGACACAAGGGATCGCACAGGAAGTACTGACTCAGCTGCAAAAGTACACATCACGTGATGAAGACGGACGAGAGATCATTACCGATGAAAGAATCGGAGAAGACTCGGAGAATACCATCATCGAAATCCGTCCCAAAGCGGACATGCTGGCAAGGTATCGGGTGTCCGAAGCGGAGATTAAAAAACAACTGGAAAGCTATCTAGGAGAAAAATCTGCGGGAAGCGTCTACTGGAATGAACAAAGTGTCCCTGTAGTGGTGCGCTTTCCAGACAAGTGGATGGAGCATCCCGATCAGGTGAAAAACATTTTGATCCGCACTCCGGCGGGAAAAGTTCCTCTGGAAGACCTCGTCCATTGGCAGGGCGGGAAAGCACCGCTTGTCTATCAGCGCGAGGATGGCCTTTACGTCTTTACGGTAAGCAGCGCTGTTCGGGATGCGGGACGAATAGACTCCCTCTCCTATGTCTTGCCTCTGCGGATGCAAAAGACGATGACCATTCCCGAAGGATATTCCATTTTAAATGCGGATGAGCTGAAAAAACTGAAGGAAGAGCAAACGGACAAAGTAGACTGGAGTGGACGAGTGCTCGTTGTCGCAGGGCTCATCGCTACAGTTCTATTAGCGAGTCTCCTCTTGCAGCGCAGGACGCGTGACGGATTGCTCGCGTTGGTTATTTTGCCAGTCCTGTCGGGAAGCGTCATGGTGGGATTGCTGATCATGGATCGACCGATGAACGGAATGGCCTTTTACGGCATGATGGGAGCTGGTGCGATACTGCTGCAGCAAGCGCTCGTCTTGCTAGACGACATGTTTGCTGCGAGGGGAGAAGCAGAAGAGACTACAATATGGGACGCAGTCCGCTCCGGCTTTGGTCGAGCACTCGCTAGCCAATGGACTGTCTTCGCCTCCGTCTTGATCGCCTGCGTGCCGCTTGCTTTCGGATGGATGCCAGGAGTGGATCCGTTCGCATCCTTTGCTTGCACCCTTCTTTTCGGAACGCTGCTCGCAGCATTTGCAGCGGTCGTCCTCATCCCAGGCATACACCACGCAGGGGAGTGGTCGCAAGCGACAAAAACAGAGCTCACCCTCCCGATCGTGCTTGATCGCATCCGCGTCTGGTGGGAGAACGAAAGAGTACGCAAGCAAGATGCGAGAGAACGGAAACAATGGCTCAAACAACGAAGGAAAGAACTGCGCTCCGACATAAGGGGCACAGATGCCCGACCTACAAAAGACTTGTCCAGAGAAGACTTCCTTCCAATATCGGCACAAGCAACCGACGCTAACCAATAAGGTTGGCGCCGGTTTTTTTTATGGGGCATGGAGACGCCGAAGAATTTCGTTTGTGCCTACTTTTCCAAAGAACTTCGAAGGGAATCTCTCAAAAAAGCCGCCCCAGGAAAACGGAGAAAAAAGCGAAGGTCTTTGGGACACAACCGAGGCGCAATGAAAAAAGCGGAACACGCCTTCAGCGTCCAACTTGAGAAGACACCCTGACAAGGCTACTTTTGGACGCTGTTCCGCTTTTGGAATGGAGGCCGTGCAGGAACGACCTCCGTGCAAGTGTCCCTATGAACCTGGAGCTTTTTTCTCCGTTTTCCGCCCGTTTTCCGCCCATACTCATGTAAGATAAGAAGTAGGAAGAGAAACGAGGGAGGAGACCCAAGTGCGCCGATATATCAAGATCTTTGACTATATTTTGTTGGCCGCCATTCTCATAGGGCTATTCATATCGTCGTCCACGCCGTACTACAAACAAGACATGCGAGGCACGCTTTCGGAGATGGCCGGTGAAAACAATTGGGGAGACCGCATGGCTGACTGGTCGTTCCAGTACGCTGGCAAGGAAATCAGTGTGGAGGAAAAAGGGATTGGGGGCTTCATCGAATTTCTCCTGCGCAAGGCCACTCATTTTTCCGTCTTCGCCGTGCTAGCCTTAAGTTTTTACCGCGTTTTCCGCCACCGGCTTTCCTTTCCTGCTGCTTTGCCCTGGAGTGCCTTTTTCAGCTTGTTGGTCGCGGTGCTCGATGAATGGCATCAAACCTTCACGCCGGACCGCACGGGCATGGTCGGTGATGTGCTTCTGGATGCCTCCGGTTCGGTGTTTATGTTAGTAGTGGTAACGATTGTCTACTTGTATTCCAGAAAAACCATGTCATAATAGAAATGGTGCTCAACCTCTAAGGGAAGTACACTTCTCCTATGTGTTTACCAAGAAAGAATAGGCTTTTCAGTATTTGATTTTCTCTGTTATACTAGGAGAATGAGGCTTCGGGTTGAGGTTCTCACCATTTTTCGGAAATGATAAAAGGAGTGCAAACTGGATGGCAGTACAAGTGGGAAGCATCATCGAGGGAAAAGTGACAGCGATTAAACCGTTTGGGATGTTCGTAGCAGTCAGCGAAACCGAGCAGGGGCTGGTCCACATTTCCCAAGTAGCAAACGGTTTTGTAAAGGATATCAATGATCACTTTACCGTTGGAGCACAAGTAAAGGTTAAAGTTCTCTCCATTGATGATGCAGGCAAAATCTCGCTTTCGGTTCGCGC
>JARDZO010000114.1 GCA_029240815.1 Brevibacillus sp. | reverse complement strand
CACATGGTCCCCCGTTTACTTCTTACCGTAACGACGTACACGGAGCAATGCTTGCTCCGCATGACCTGCAAAATTCTCAATCTGGCACAGTCGAGCAGCGTATTCGCCGATATAGGCACTCGCTTCTTCGCTTACTTTTTGATACGTGACCGTTTTCAAGAACTTGCCGACCCACAGTCCACCGGTATAACGGGCAGCGCCTTTCGTAGGCAACGTATGGTTCGTACCGATCACTTTATCCCCATAAGCGACGTTGGTTTCCGGGCCCAAGAAGAGGCAACCGTAATTGGTCATGTTGTTCAGGAAGAAATCAGGGTCTTTTGTCAAAATCTCTACGTGCTCAAATGCCAGTCGATTCGCTTCGACCAGTGCTTCCTGTTCATCCTCTACCAGAATGATCACGCCGTAATCTTGCCAGGAGACACGTGCCACATCTGCCGTCGGGAGGATTTCCAATTGGCGTTCGATTTCTTTGATCGTCTCCTGTGCCAACTGTTCCGAAGTCGTGATCAAAGCACCTGGAGAAGTCGGGCCATGCTCGCCTTGTCCTAGAATATCGGTAGCGATCATTTCGGCATCCGCTGTCTCATCCGCTACAACCAGTGTTTCGGTAGGCCCTGCGAATAGGTCGATTCCAACGCGGCCGTACAGCTGGCGTTTGGCTTCTGCCACGAACGCATTACCTGGACCGACGAGCATATCTACAGGCTCGATCGTCTCGGTACCTACTGCCATGGCTGCCATCGCTTGAATGCCGCCCAGGATATAGATCTCATCGGCACCTGCCATATGCATCGCTGCGACGGTAGCCACCGGAATTTCACCGTTGATCGGAGGGGTGCATGCAATGACACGCTTGACGCCAGCTACCTTTGCAGTCAACACACTCATGTGCGCGGAGGCTACCATCGGATAGCGTCCGCCTGGGATGTAGCAGCCTACACTCTCGACCGGGATGTTTTTGTGACCGAGAATGACACCTGGCAATGTCTCCACTTCGATGTCGAGCATGGACTTGCGTTGTTCTTCGGCGAATCGTCTCACGTTGCTCTGTGCAAACTTGATATCCTCAATCGTCTGCTTAGACACACCGCTAATGATTTCCGTGATTTGCTCGGCAGTCAGACGAAACTGTTCCGGGCTCCATTTATCGAATTTCTCTGACAGCTCACGAACAGCCGCGTCGCCTTCCTGTTCGATTAGTTGAATGGTTTGGCGTACGGTTTCCGCTACTTGCGCGTCGTTTTGAGCGATCTCATCTTTTGCTTTTCCTTGTTTCAAGTACCTTGCCATTATCATGACCTCCCGTTTTGCATACGTATGCATTTTTCAGAAATTTTTTCTCTCATCGAATCATTGCATACGTATGCAAAAAAGATGAGAGAAATATCAGACGGTTTTTAATCTATATTCAAATAGTAAAGATAAACGCTTTCATTTGTCAATCGCTTACCTTTTATTTCTTGTTGTACCCCGTTCGATCAACTGACCCGAAACGAGCTTTGACGCTGGTTCCACGTTATTGCTTTTCATCTCATTCAGCAGCGTATCGATGGTCAGCTTAATCATTTGATCGACTGGCTGCTCCCACGTTGTCAACTCATGCGAAGGCCATGAGCTCATTTTGATATTGTCAAAACCGACAATCGCGATGTCATCTGGAACTGACAGCTTCATCGCTTTTGCCGCATCGAGCGCTCCTAATGCCGTTATATCATTTGCCCCGAAAATGACATCGGGTCGATCTCCTTGCTGCAGCAGTCGAAGTGTCGCTTCATACGCTCTCTCATACGTGAAATCGCCCTCTTCGATCATCGGGACAAGACCTTTTTCCTGCAGAAAATCACAAAACCCGCTCTGCCGATCCTGACTCGTCGAGGTATTCATTCGTCCTGTAATATAAGCCATTTTTTGATAGCCTTGCTCGTACAAATACTTCGCGATCTGTTGCGCGGCAGCGTAGTTGTCACAACTGACCGAATAACACGGGATGTCTTTGCTGTAGCGGTTGAACAGGATCACAGGGATGTTGTTCTCGTGCAGCTGGGACACGACTTTGGACGACAAATACGCATCCGTCACAATCACGCCCTCGACGTTGTACTCCAGAAATTGAGAGATTTCTTCTTGCTGAATCTCGTCGTTTTCCGTGTACACAAACAACACGTGGTACCCTTTGTCCCGCAGGCCTTTTGTGAATTTCCCCAACACCTCATGGTAGAAAGGATTCTCGATATCACGCATGGCCAGCCCGACCATGTTGGTCTTGTTCATGATCAGACCGCGTGCGAGCGCATTGGGTCGGTAGCCCAGATCCTTCGCGACTTCCAGCACTTTTTTCTTTGTTTTTTCGGATACGTTTGAGCCTGGGGTAAATACACGCGAGACGGTGGACTGAGAGACCTTTGCCAATCTCGCAACTTCCATCGCATTTACCGGTTTTTTCTTCACAAAGGTTCCCTCCGAATATACCGAAGCATTTTCTTTTAATAAGTAGTGCGAGCCTATATTTTAGCATGATTCCCTATCTCTGCCGCAACAAAAACAGCACGATCCCGGAAGACCCTGCTGTTTTGCGAGAAAAGATTTTAGGAAGGGATGACAGCAGCCTGCTGCCCGCGCAAGGCGAGTACATCCTTTTCGTACTGCTTGACCTCAGCCAGCCATTCCTCACGTACCGGAACGTTGTGGCGCGCGCAAAACATATCCCAGACAGCACCAAACGGATACGATTTGAACTCTTCCATGAGCGCGAGCCTCGTGGTGTAATCTCCCTCCAGCTCTACCTGGCGCAGGTAGTCCGTCGGCTCCAGCATCGCCCGCAGCAAAGCCTTGAGAGTATTGCGCATCCCGATCACCCAAGCCGCGATGCGATTGATACTGCCGTCAAAAAAGTCCAGACCGATGTGGGTCATCCCGAGCAAGTCGTGACGGACCAGCTCGCGTGCGATATCCAGCAGCTCATCGTCCATGATGACGACGTGATCGCTGTCCCACCGTACCGGACGGCTGACGTGCAGCAGAATGCCTTTGGAAAAGAGAGCAAGTGACGAGAGTTTGCCTGCGATGGTTTCTGTCGGATGGAAATGCCCTGCATCCAGACAGATGATCTTCCCGTTCTGAACACCATAGCCCATATAAAATTCATGAGAACCCACGACGTAACTTTCTGAACCGATCCCAAACACTTTGCTCTCCACCGCATCCAGATTATAGGCTGGATTCAGCTCTTCTCGGAATATTTCATCCAACGACTCCTTCAGACGCTGGCGTGGCGCCATTCGATCGACCGGAATGTCCTTGTAGCCATCTGGAATCCACACGTTCGTGACGCACGTCTGACCCAGTTGCTCGCCAAAGTAGGCTCCGATCTTGCGGGATGCTTTGCAGTGATCAATCCAAAACCGGCGAATGTCCGGGTCCGGGTGACTCAGCGTAAAGCCATCCTCTGATTTTTCGTGGGAGAAGCAGGTCGGATTAAAGTCCAGCCCCAAGCCTTGCGCTTGTGCCCAGCTGACCCACTTTTCAAAATGCTTGGGTGCCAGCTTGTCGATCTCCACCTGTTCGTCCGTGTCAGCGTAAATGGCGTGCAGATTGACTTTGTGCTTGCCCGGAATGAGCGAAAACGCCTTTTCCAGATCCTGCCGCAGCTCGTCAGGAGTACGCGCCGCTCCCGGATAATTACCCGTGACGGCGATCCCCCCTGTCAGCTCCTGATCACGGTTGAGGAATCCGCGCACGTCATCTCCTTGCCAGCAATGCATCGACACCTTTATCTTTGCCAGGTCTTCCAAGACGGCTTCCACGTCAATCCCATGCTTTTCGTACAGCTTTTTCGCCTCTTGATAGCTCGCTTCTACGTTTGCACTCACCGGAACTGCTCCTCTCTTTTTGCCCGTCGTCACTTGTCTGAACTCCCTGATCCATTCCGTCCGATCCCCAAAATCTTCGGGTACATAGGCGACGCTGGCAAACGTGTGTCTGATGAGGCTTCTCGCCTCGTGTATATCGCCCACTTCGCCTTTTGCGATCATTTGTACCGCCAGATTTCCCAGCGCAGTCGATTCCGTCGGTCCAGCCGTCACCTTTTTTCCTGAGACCGTAGCCGTTAGCTGACACAGCAGTTCGTTGCTGGAACCACCACCGACGATGTGGATCACCTCGATGGCGCGGCCCGTAATCGCTTCCATTTCTTCGACGCACAGGGCATATAGGATCGCCAGATTGTCGTAGATGCAGCGCGCGATTTCTCCTGGCGTTTGCGGAACGAGCTGTCCTGTTTCCCTGCAGTAGTTCTGAATTTCGGCTACCATACTTTTCGGATGCAAAAACCGTACGTCCGTAAAATCAATGAAGGTCGTAAAGGCAGGCTCTTCTTTGGCTAGCACGACAAACTCAGCGAACGAGATGGTTCCCTCGTAATGGCGATGCACCTCTTGGATGAGCCACATCCCCATGATATTTTTCAAAAAACGGTAGGTCTGATCAGGGCCCCATTCGTTCGTAAAATTACGCTGCCGCGCCTCTTCATCATGGATCGGGCTATCTAGCTCCACGCCCATCAGCGACCATGTTCCACTGCTCAAATAAGCAAATGATTGCTGAGGATCAGCCGGGACACCGAGCACCGCCGAAGCCGTATCATGGGTAGCGACGCAAATCACTTCGCAATCCGGCAAATCATGCTGCTCGCGCAATTCTTGCCTGATGGAGCCAAGCGAGACCCCTGGCTGAACCAGCTCCGCAAATTGGGAGCGGTCCAGACCCAGAAGCTTCAGCAAATCGGTATCGTAATCTCGCGTCTGAAGATGGAGCAGCTGTGTCGTGGAGGCGTTCGTCACTTCGTTGATTCGTTTTCCTGTAAGCAGGTAGTACAAATAATCAGGCACCAGAAGAATTTGCTCCGCTCGCTTCAACTGCTCTGGATCATGTACGGCTAGCTGAAACAAGGTGTTGAAAGGCTGAAACTGGATGCCCGTCTTTTCATAGATTTCGTGGGCGGGTAGCTGTCGAGTCACTTTCTCTACGGAATCTTTCGTCCGTTCGTCGCGGTACGCATACACCTCATGCAATCTCTGTCCTTCCCTATCGATCAGTACGTAGTCGACCGCCCACGTATCGATGCCCACGGTGCAGTCCGCAATTCCCAGTTCCTTTGCCTTTTGCAAGCCCGTGATCACTTCATGAAACAAGTAATCGATATCCCAGTAGCAATGACCATCCTTTTCATCAAAGCCGTTCTTGAACCGATGAATCTCTTGGAGCGAGATCTGTCCGTCCTGGATGGTACCCCAGACCAGCCGACCGCTCGAAGCCCCAATATCTACGGCAATATGGTTTCCCACGCCATGCACCTCTTTCTCACAGCGTCTATTCCTAAACGAATTATTTCAGATGAAAGACTTCTTTCAATTCGAGAGACACAGGGCTATGATCATCGTTGGTCTCCATGACGTCACCCATGTACGCCCACCATTTTTGACAGATTTCCGTCTCTGCCGTCTTGCTCCAGCGCTCCTCGTCTTCGATGACCAGATAGGCAAACAGGCGATTGGTCGTCGGGTCCAAAAAGATCGAGTAATCATGCGCTCCGTATTCTTTCAGCATCTCTACCATTTCCGGCCAGATCTCGTCATGCCGCCTCTGGTACTCCTCGTGGCAATCCCCGAACACATTCATGACAAATGCTTTGCGAATCATCCTCGTTCCTCCTTTGGCTGTTCGTTTAGCGGGTAAAGGCAGCAGGCACTCCGCCGTCGATCGTCAGCATGCAGCCGGTCGTTTTCTCCGATTTGGAAGAGGCGAAAAAGAGAATGCCTTCAGCAATATCTCTCGGGTAAATGTTGACGAGCAAGGTCGTGCGTTTGCGGTAGTAGTCTTCCAACTGGTCGGGAGCAATACCGTACGCAGCGGCACGCTCATTGCGCCAATTGGAATTCCAGATCGCCGAGCCTTGCAGGATGGCATCGGGCAAAATCGTATTCACGCGAATGCCATGCTCTCCCCCTTCTGCGGCGATGCAACGGGCGAGATGGACCTCCAATGCTTTTGCAGAGCTGTAAGCCGTCACGTTTTTCCCGGCATAAACGGAGTTCTTCGAGCCGACGAATACCATGTTTCCGCCAATTCCCTGTGCTTTCATCTGCCTAAATGCTTCGCGAGCTACGAGGAAATACCCGGTCCCCAGTACGGCGATGTTCAGATTCCATTCCTTCAGGGTCGTCTCGTCAAAAGGACTGGAGGTCGCTAAACCCGCATTGTTTACGACCGTATCGACTCCACCATAGGCGAGCGCTGCCTCTGCCAGAGCAGCTTGCACATCCTCTTCCCGGGTGACGTCCATCTTTACCGCGATCGCACGACCCTCGCCGAATCGGTCATTGATCTCCTGCGCGACCTTCTCGGCACCTTCGAGATTCAAGTCTGCCAGTACGACATGGGCACCCTCTGCGACAAAGCGGCGGCACGTCTCGCTGCCGATCCCGCCTGCTCCCCCTGTGACGAACACCACTTTTCGGGAGAATTCCGCTTCTGCTGGAGCCAAAGACAGTTTATAGAGCTCCAGTGGCCAATATTCCACGTTGAACGATTCGTTCTCGCTCAAGGAGACAAATCTACCTAATGCCGTCGCTCCGCGCATGACCGCAATCGCGCGATGATAGAGAGCGCCGCTAACCTGCGCATTCGACCGGCTTTTCCCGGTATTGACCATCCCTATGCCAGGAATCAGGATGACACGTGGCGCCGCTTCCGACATCTGGTCTCCGTCGTTTTTGTTCCGTTCAAAATACTGCGTGTATTCTTCCTTGAACCCGGCGATGCCTGCGAGCAAGCTTTGTTTTAATCCTTCTATGTCTCTCGTGGTTGGATCCCACTCCACGTACAGCGGAACCATTTTGGTGTGCACCAGATGATCCGGGCATGCCGCTCCTACCTGTGACAGCTCACGTGCATCCTTGCTGTTGACGAACTGACGTACCATTTCTCCATCGTCGTAGGTCAAAAGCATCCGCGTGGTGTCGCTGACTGCGCCACGAATGACGGGCAGGACCTGCGCCAAAATCTGCTTGCGCTCGTCCGCCGGAATGCTTTCGTAGCGCGGTCCGCCAAACAAAGACTCTTCCTTTGCCTTTTCCTCGATGTAGGCAGCGGCTTCCTGTATGATCGCGATGGTTTTCGCGTAGCACGCCTCGGACGTATCTCCCCACGTCACGAGCCCGTGTTTTTCCATCAGCACCAGCTCGGCCCGCGGATTTTCCTGTACGCCTTTTGCAATCATTTTAGACAAGGTAAAGCCCGGACGCACATAGGGAACCCAGACGAATCGATCACCGAAGATCTCACGCGCCACTTCTTTCCCGTTGTCCGCGCAGCAGATGCTGATGATCGCATCAGGATGGGTATGATCCACATGGGGGAACGGCAGGAATGCGTGCAAGAGCGTCTCGATGGAGGCGCGCGGGTGCTTGCTATCCACCATGCAGTGAGCCAGATAAGCGACCATTTCCTCGTCGGACATTTCCTCGCGTTCCAGTAAAGGCTGAATGTCTTCGAGCCTCAGTCCTGTGAAATTCCCCGCTTTCATCGTCGCCAGATCAGATCCGCTGCCCTTTACCCACATGATATCTACTTCTCTGCCGCGAAAATCGGTTGTCTTTGTCTTCGTAGAGGTATTCCCTCCGCCCCAGTTGCATACCCGCCTGTCTGTACCGATCAGGTTGGAACGATAGACCAGCTCATCCAGCCCGTTTTGACATTGTGCAGCCTGTTCACGATTCCATAAGCTCTGTATCATGTCGTACCTCCACGTTTTTCTGATTGATGGACTGCCCTATTTGGAAGTCAGATTTTGACCCATTTTCGCAAATGCCCTTTGAGATTGGGCACCATGACCGCCACGATCAGCAAAAGTCCGATAATGATCAATAGCATCTGCGCCGGCACGTTGACGAGACCCAATCCGTAACGCAAGAAACCAATCAGGAAGATGGCGAGAATCGCGCCAATCATTCTTCCTTTGCCACCTGACGTGCTGATTCCACCTAATACGACCATCGCAATCACGTCGAGCTCGTAGCCAGTGGCGATATTCGGCCGGGTGCTACCCATCCGCGAAGTGAGAAACAGCGCGGTAACCGAAGACATGAGACCCGCGAGTGTGAAGACGAGAATTTTGATTTTGTCGACCTGAATCCCGGAGAATTGGCTGGCTGTCAGGTTGCTCCCCATTGCGTACACGCGTCTGCCAAATGTGGTTTTGTGTAGCAAAAGCCCAAAAACCAAAGCAAAAACCGCAAAAACAATCAGAATAAACGGAACCGTTCCCACATAGCCCCATCCGAGAAACTTGAACCATTCGGGGAATTTGCCTGCAGCCTGGTCTTCCAGTAGAATGTACGCGATCCCACGGTAAATGATCATGGTTGCCAATGTCACAATGACTGCTGACAGCTCCTTGAACCGGGTGATCAACAAGCCATTGATGTACCCGCACAGCGTTCCGACTGCCAAGCAAATCACGACGGCCAGCTCCATGGGGACCCCCATCGTGTACAGGTCTGCCATCACTACCGAGGACAGTGCCACGATGGAAGCGACAGAAATATCGATGTCTCCGAGAATGATGACGAAGACCATCGGCAGAACGATAAAAGCCTTGTCGAGGAAGGTCATCGTCGCATCCCGCAAGCTGTCAGCGTTCAAATAGTACGGGGAAAGATTGGCATTGATCACATTGACCAAGATAAAAATGAGAACGAGCATCCATTCCCACTGCAGAAAAAAGGTTTTCCACGAAAATTCCTTGCTCCCGATGATCACTCTTTTTTTCATCGCTACATTCTCCTCCTCATCAGATTGTTGCGATCGACACCTCGTTTGACCAACGCATTGATGACGACAGCGATGAGGATAATGGAGCCTTGGATGCCCATTTGCCAAAACGGCGAGACGTTGATCAGCGGCAGTGCGTTGTTTAAAATCCCCAGCAGGATCGAGCCCAAAATAATCCCGGAAATTTTGCCGGAACCACCCGCGATGCTGACGCCTCCTAGCACACACGCTGCGATGACGCTGAGCTCATAGCCTGAAGCCGTGTCGCCCTGAGCAGATGCGAATTTGGAGACCCACAAGACGCCTGCCAGTCCGGACAGTCCTCCCATGATCGTATAGACCAGCCACAAGATCTTGTCGTTGTTGATCCCGCTGATTTTCGCGGAATCCGGGTTGCTGCCGACTGCGTAGATCTGTCTGCCCGTTCTGGTGTATGTAATGAAGTAGTAAAAGACGAGATAGATCACGATAGCGATCGCAATCAGGGTATTGAGTCCAAAGACGGAGCTGGTGGCAATAGCCTTGAACGTATCCGGCATCTGATGCGCACTTACCCACTTGCCGCCACTGACCATAAACGTCATCCCGCGAAACGCGTTCATCATCCCGAGTGTGGCGATGATGGGGAGAATACCTGCCTTGGATACGAGTAGGCCGATGATCATTCCACTGACGACGCCAACTGCTGTTCCCAGCAGAATGGCGAGCAGCGGATGAGTGTCTGGATAGGTGCTCACCGTCATGGCCGAGATCATCCCCGACAATGCGAGCGTCGCACCGATCGATAGGTCAATCCCTCTCGTCACGATGACCAGCATCATGCCGACAGCCAAAATGCTCAGAATGGCCGTATTCGTGACCATGTCATTGATATTTTCCAGCGTCAAAAAGCTAGGGTTGCGCAGCTGCACCACAACGCATAAAAGCAGAATGAATACGAGCAAGCCCAGCTCACGAAACTTGGCGATGCTGGCTCCTGCAGAAGTTTTTTGCAGCGAATATTCTGGCACTTCTTTCACCACCTTTTTCCTTGTCCATTACGAGCTGAGCGTCTCTGTCGCGCTATTTTGGACCGACGCTGCTTCTGGTATGCTGCTACTCACCATGGCAGCCTCCAGAATCTCCTCTTGTGTCACAGTCGAGCCATCCAGCTTGGCCGTTACCCTGCCTTCCCGCATGACGACGACACGATCGCTCATTCCGATCACCTCGGGCATTTCAGACGAAATCATGATGACAGCGTAGCCTTGTGAAGCGAGGTCACTGATGATCTCGTAAATAGCCGATTTGGCTCCCACGTCTACGCCTTTCGTTGGCTCATCCAGGATGATGACGTCCAGATCTGCTGTCAGCAGCTTGGCAACGACGACCTTTTGTTGATTGCCACCAGACAAGGAGCTGGCCAAATCAAAAATACTCCGTGCTTTCACCTGCACTTTTTCCGCCAGAGCCAATGCCAGCTCAGCTTCCTTTTTCTCCTGAATCCAGCCTTTTCGAGACAGCTTCCCGAGCGCTGACAGTGTGATATTGCGCTCGATTCCCCACTCCAGTACGAGGCCTTGCTTTTGCCTGTCTTCGGGCAAATACCCAATGCCGAGCTCCATTGCCTGCAACGGATTTTTGACTTTGATGGATTGTCCCTTTAGGAACACCTGCCCCGAATCGTACGAGGTAATCCCAAAAATGGCTTGGCACACTTCAGTCCTTCCCGCCCCTACCAGACCAGTCAGGCTGACAATCTCGCCCCTGCGAACGGAAAAGGATACATCCGCAAAAAATCCTGTCTTTCCGAGCCCTTCCACTCGCAGCAGCTCTTCCCCCTGCTTGGCTTCCTTTTTCGGAAACAATTGCGTGATCTCCCGGCCGACCATGGCAACGATCAAGTCGTCGTTGGATATGTCGGAAATGCCCCAGGAGCCGATGTATTTGGCATCCCGGAATACCGTGACCTTGCTCGCCAGCCGATACATGTCTTCAAAACGGTGGGAAATGAAGATGATTGACGCCCCGTTATCGCGCAGCTTTTCAGCAATCCTGTAGAGCTCTTCACTTTCTCGCGCCGTAAGTGCTGCCGTAGGCTCATCCATGATGATGATTCGCGCTTCCGTTGAAAGCGCTTTCGCAATTTCGACGATTTGTTGCTGGGCGACGCTCAACGCCCCCATCTTCGTTCTTGGATCAAAATTGGCCCCTAGCTCTTGCAACAGCCGTTTTGCTTCGGCGTGCATGTCCCCCCACAAGATGCGTTTCGTTCGCTTCGTGATTTTTTCATGACCCATAAAGATGTTTTCCGTGACACTCAGGTCGGGAAAGCAAGTCACATGCTGATAGATGGCCGCAATCCCCAACTTTTGAGCGTCCTTTGGATTTTTGATTTCCGTTTTCTGCCCGTTTACAAATATTTCTCCTCCGTCCGGGAGATGGACACCCGTAATGATCTTGATAAAGGTGGATTTTCCCGCCCCGTTCTCTCCCATGAGCGCATGGATTTCTCCAGGTCGTAGCTGAAAGTGCACTTGATCCAACGCCTTTACTCCTGGAAACGTTTTCGTAATTCCTCTCAATTCAAGAACGTAATCTGACATAAACGTCCTCCTATTCCAGTCGGAAACCCACCTCTGGTTTTTTGTTTGCACCTGTTTGTTTTTATATGTTTGATTATACAGCCTTGGTTTTTGTTTGCATATGATTAATTCTGTATTTTTTTATTATTCTTTGTTTTCTTTTTTAAAGCGCAAGATCTGACTGTTGTGGCGGGACGGAAAAAGGAGAAAACACTACAGCGATAGGGACACTGCTGGGTGATTCACTGGCCAGCTCCTTTCCAAAAGCGGAACGGCGTCCAAAGTAGCGGGTTCAGGGCAGCCTCTCAGAGGTGGACGCTCAGGCGTGTTCCGCTTTTTCCACTTCGCTTGGGCTGTGTCCCAAACGCCTTCGCTTTTTTCTCCTTTTTCCTGGGAGCTCCTTTGACTCGGTCACCATTCACAAAATGTGCGTGAATAATTACCATTAGAACTAATAACTTGTATAATTTGGATGATCGGCAACTTAAACCAGCTCTTCTATGGGAGGTATATATGCTTCAGATACGGAATATCCAAGCGCACGATTACACCAGCGTTATTGCTGTCGTCGATGATTGGTGGGGTGGACGGCCAATGTCTGATATGCTGCCAAAACTGTTTTTTATCCACTTCCGGCCTACTAGTTTTATAGTAGAAGAGAATGGCGAAATGGTAGCTTTCCTCATCGGTTTCTTGTCCCAAACCTTCCCCGGTGAAGCCTATATTCACTTCGTTGGGGTGCATCCTGACAAACGAAAGGATGGAATCGGCCGCCAGTTGTATCACCATTTTTTTGAAACAGTGAAACAACAGAATTGCCGTACCGTTCGCTGTATTACCTCTCCTGTCAATAAGACATCCCTTTCGTTCCACACCAAGCTAGGATTTACCATTGAAAAAGGCGATAAAGTTTTGGACGGGATTTCTATCTCATCCAACTACGATGGAAGAGGAAACGATCGGGTTGTTTTTGTAAAAGAGATATGAGCTTTTTGCATTTGATTTCTCATCCGTAATCGCAAGAAAGGGTATGTCGATTTTGTAGATTCAATCGCTTGGCTGTTATCGCTAATTGCATCGACGCTGCTAGTAGGTATGTTCACGGAAAACAAGATCCGTTAGAGCACCTCAACTAAATTGAGCCTGTGTTAACTCTTTTGCTACTCCATTTTCTTGCCCGTAAAATAAGCAAAGGCGGCCCTATTATACCGGCTGCCTCTATTTGTGTTTGTTAAACTATCGAACCCAAATGCTCCTATTTTATTAGTTTACTTGCCTTGAGTAATACCCTGAGCAATTTCAAAAGGTAATTGGTATTTTCCTACAGAGATGTGCGGCCCTATGTATGATTCAGGTTTATTTTCCGATGAATTTTTTTTATATTCCAAACAGATGGAATTATCAATTGACGAAAGCGTTTTCTATTGATATGTTAATAGAAATTATATAATCAATAAATCATTTGGGGGTCTCATCGGTTATGAAGAAAAACGCTCGACTGCTCTTTGCTTCCCTTTTGGTTGGCTCTCTCGTTGCCGGTTGCGGTAGCGGTAGCGGTACTTCCTCAACGCCTTCAGGAAACGGTGCTGAAAACACCAATAGCGGTTCTGCCGTGATCAAGATCGCTACACAAAGCCCGTTGTCCGGTGCTCAATCGCTGGAAGGAGACGGTATCAAATTGGGGGCGCAGCTGGCTGTGCAAGATCGCGCAGAGGATTTCAAAAAGCTGGGCTTTGAAGTGCAGTTGTTTCCACAGGACGACCAAGCGGATCCAAAAATCGGCGTATCCAATGCCGAGATGTTGATTTCTGATCAAGATGTATACGCCGTAATCGGCCATTACAATACCGGGGTTGCCATCCCTTCCTCTGTTAAATACGAAGAAGGCAAGCTGGCTATGGTTTCTCCTGCCAACACGGGAGTGGACCTGACGGAAGCAGGCAAAAAGAGCGTCAACCGCCTAGTGGCACGAAACGACCAAATCGCTCCTGCCGCTGCCAAATACGCAAAAGAGAAAATGGGAGCCACATCGGTCTATCTGGCACATGACAAGACCGCGTACGGACAAGGACTGACTGACGAAGTGCGCAAAGCATTCAAGGACCTGGGCGTAACTGAGCTCGGTTACGAAGGCGTAACGGCAGGAGAGAAAGACTATACCTCCATCGTTAACCAGCTGATCGGGCAAAAGCCGGACCTGGTCTTCTTCGGGGGGATGTATGCGGAGATGGGCATCATCGCCAAGCAAGCCCGGGAAAAAGGTTATACCGGTAAGTTCATGGGCGGAGAAGGTCTGGAGTCTACCGATATGTACAAAATCGCGGGACCTGCCGCAGAGGGCATCGTCTACGCAACTGTCGTTAGTGACATTCGTTCCGAAGATGCAGGAAAGAAATGGGTAGATAAATTCAAAACAGCGTTCAACAAAGAACCGGGTGCTTTCTCTCCATTTGCCTATGACGCAACGTTGGTCGCTTTGAATGGAATCGAAAAAGCGATTAAAGACAATGGCGGCAAGAAACCTACCCGCGAACAAGTGGAGACCGCAATCCGCGCTACTTCCGATTTCAATGGACTTTTCACAAAGGTTTCCTTTGATGACAAGGGCGACAACAAACACTCTCAAGTCTACATTTACCAGTACGGAAAAGAAAAAGCTGAATTTATCGGCAAAGCGGGAGAATAATCCTACGCCCCAAGCAAGCACATGCGCCTGTCTACTCGACAGGCGTTTTTCATTTACGCTATCATCGGGTCTAAAGCAAAAGAGCCACATCCTCTGGCCTCAGAAGTTGTGGCTCTTTCCTATGTGTCCCGCTATACGTCGAACTTGCTGACCAACGTCTGCAGTCTGAGTGCCTCGCGATTTAGCTTTTCCGCAGAGCTGGCTACATCCTCACAAGATAGTAGCTGTTCATCCACGGAGCTCACTGTCGTCTGCGCATGAGTCAGTGCCAGATCGGCGATTTCTTTCATGACGAACACCGCCCTCTTTTAATTTTTGGTATAGCATTTGCAAGTCGTGATATGATCATTAACCATTCCTACCGCCTGCATAAAGGCATAGCAGATCGTTGAACCCACAAAGGTGAACCCTCGTTTCTTCAAATCTTTGCTCAGCTTGTCACTCATTTCAGTAGTGGCAGGTACTTCCGACATCGCTGTGAAGCGGTTTTGGATTGGCTTGCCACCGACGAATGACCAAATATAGTCGCGGAAAGAGCCAAATTCCTCGACGACGCGGAAATATGCCTTGGCATTAGTAACGACTGCTCTGACTTTCAATCTGTTGCGGACGATTCCTTCGTTGTTCAATAGTTCCTCGATTTTGCTTTCATCGTAGTGAATGATTTTCTCGGGCTCGAAGTTATCAAATGCTTTTCGATAGTTCTCGCGTTTTTTCAGGATGGTATACCAGCTCAGACCTGCCTGCGCCCCTTCGAGATTGAGATACTCGAACAAGAGTCGGTCGTCATATACCGGCACTCCCCATTCGCGATCGTGATAGTCGATATATAATGGATCCTCATTTACCCAGCCGCATCGGTTCATTATGAAATATCCTCCTCGTTTCACGAACGTATATTCTTATTATTAGAATAAACAAACATAAGCGCTTCTGCAAGTTTTCATGAGGAAAAGAAGGAAAGGAAAAAACGACCCGTCATGACCGAGTTGCTTGTCATAACGGGTCGCTGTGTTCTAATCCTTTTTATACTGACTCCTGCGAGCAATCCGATGGCCGAATTACTATTTAGAGCGATCCACAGGACCAAATACGGGTGCTAATCTTGATTCTGACAACTGTTCTCCTAAGCCGAAGTATTCGCAAAAATTCATGATCAACGGCTTCCATTTGGCTGGATCAATATAGTTTTTATTCACATCCAACAGAAGATCCGAATGAATGTGTACTTTTTCGATGTGTACCTCCATTGCGACCAGCGAACTAGGCTCTTCGATCGGATGTACCTTTACGAGCTTGGCTTCCAATTGAACCGGGCATTCTTTGACTCGCGGGGCTCGAACAATCAGCGACGGAAGTTGTGTTAGCTCGGCGATACCAAATTTATTGGACTCGTACTGGTAGCCCTGCGCTGCTTTCGTTTCCGGTACAGGATTTCGTCCAGTTAGCAAGGTAAGCCGTTCGATTGCGGGCACCATGTCAACTGATGGGAGATTGAGAACACATTCTTTTTCCCGAATCAAATTCTGCACAGTCTGCGATCTGCTACTCATCCCGAGCATGCACGATTGATTGAGCCACCAGGCCGAAGACATAGGCGCCAAATTTGGTGTATGATCTTCATTCATTGTGCTGATCAGAACAACAGAGCTCCCAAAGTACAGAATCTTAGGTTCAATTACCGTATGCATAACTATTTCACATCTCCTCTGCGATCCAAGTTTCATTACTGTATCACAGAGTTCTTGCGTGATATATGATTCTGGAATATGACAGCAAGATAGCAAACTAAAAACATGGCTATGCCTGGCCATAAGAAATATCCATTGGCTTAAACTAAAACGTGAACGGGCAGATAACAACATCGAGCGAAAGTAACTCTCTAGTTGATTATTTTATGCAGCAAAACAAAAAAGACCAGATGATTGTAATCATCTGGTCTTACCATTTCATACCTTCAAAACTGGATCTGCATGTATGCTAAGAGTGTGGATAAGTCCTCGACCGATTAGTATTCGTCAGCTCCACGTGTTGCCACGCTTCCACACCGAACCTATC
>JARDZO010000113.1 GCA_029240815.1 Brevibacillus sp. | reverse complement strand
CAAGTTTTTCACTGGATTCACCAGCTCCTGTGCTAGTGCCAGTTTGAACTCCTGATAGCCGCGAAACCCGATTTTCCGGCAAAATCGCAAGACCGTCGTTTCGCCCACTTCTGCCTTTTCCGCCAAATCGATCACTGAGGAGTAGATGACGCTCTCCGTCTGGGTCAGCACGATCTGAGCTACTTTTTGCTCTGACTTGGTAAAGGACGGCTGCAAGCTCTGGATTTGCAGTAAGGTATTCGCTTTCCCATTCGCTGCAGCCAATGCTTCCAGCCGTTCCTCTTGTTGTCCCGCCATCTGCTTTCCTCCTCCAAGTAAAAAAGGCTGTAGTTATCTACAGCCATTATACACAAAAGGGAATAATCCGCCATAATATTAATTTTAAGCGGAGTTATTCTCCAATATTTATTTTCTATTCTTCTTTATGTCCCTTAAAAAAAGAGGCCATCGCCCACTGTAAATGCGAGCGAATGCCTCTTGTCCCGTACCTCTTTCCGATTACGCAAACACGCGATAGCCGAGCATGATGACGATGACCATAACGACCAGAGCCCCGATGAAAAAGCCGATACTGCCCTCTTGCTTTCGAGCCCGTCCCAGCGACATTTCCATGAGACCAAACGTCACGATCGCGAGCAATCCTTTTACATAGTAGTAAACATCGCTCGTGTGGAACTGGAACAGCAACCAAGCACCGGAAACCAGGATAATGACGATCATCAATCTGAGCAGCATATGGAGAACTTTTGCTACTTTTGTCTTGCCTACCCGATACAGAATGTAGCCGATGATCAAGAGGACAAACGCTACCTCCCAGCCACCTACATGCGCTTCTTTTAACGCATTATACATGTAAAATATCAACTCCCTGACCCTTATTTATTCCCTGTCCTCGACATTATAACAGAAGTGTCGGTAAAATGCAGACGCTCGGACACGTGGCATTATTGTGACAGAAGTGTCGTGATTGTCCTGGAGGCTGCTCATACTTTTGTGCCGGAGCGGAAAAAGGGGAAAACGCTCCAGGTTAGTAGGGACACTGCTCAGGCGTGTTCCGCTTTTTCCGCTCCGCCTAGGCTGTGTCCCAAATACCTTCGCTTTTTTCCCCTTTTTCCTAGACCGTTGATTTTGTTAGACATGCTTTTACTGACCCAAACAAAAAATGGCTGCACCCAAGTCGCAGCCATTTTCATCTCTAGATTAAACTTACCGCAGCAAAAAGCCATCTTTCAGCGGATCGGTAGGGTCCACAACAAACTGGTGCAGCCCCGTGATGAATGCCTTTCCTTCGATTGTCGGAATGACAGCCTCGTACTCGCCTACCTGCGTCGTCCCTACTACTTTACCGACAAACTGGCTGTTCACGATCCCTTCGTGAACAAACGGCTCACCGAGAGCCAACTGCCCTCTCGCGAACAGGGTCGCTACTCGTGCTGCTGTTCCCGTCCCACACGGAGAGCGATCCACCTGTTTGTCTGCAAAAATCGTGACGTTGCGTAGGTGAGAATCTTGTTTTTTCGGTTCATCGGAAATGATGACGCCATAAATGCCGGTCAACTCAGGCTCATGCGGATGAACCACCAGCATCTTGGATTCGATCTGTTCCTTGATGCGTGCGCCCCACTCCTGAAGCATCGGCAACTGCTCGATTTCTACCTGCACGCCCAAATCCTTCGCCTGTACGACTGCATAAAAAGCACCACCGAATGCGATATCGACAAGAAAGGTACGCCCCTCCCACTCGATGGAAACATCCTGTGCATAGACAAAAGAGGCAACATTTTCAAACGAAACGGAGTTCACTTGCTCGCCCTCTACGTTGGCTCGGGCCAGAATCCGTCCGGCAGGGCTGTCAATGACGATGTCACGTTTTCCGTCATCTGCCTTTAACAGTCCCGTTTCGTAAGCGGCGGTCACCACCGCGATGATCCCGTGTCCGCACATGGTGCTGTACCCTTCGTTATGCATGAACAGAACTCCAAATGCAGCATCTGGGCTCACAGGATCGGTCATCACGCAGCCATACATACCGTGATGGCCCCTCGGCTCGTACATAAGCACGCGGCGGATGTCATCCAGTTCTTCGCGAAAGTACCGTCTTTTCTCTAGAATCGTCTCACCTTTGACCGGAGGAATGCCGCCCGTGATGATGCGCAGCGGCTCTCCTCCGGTGTGGGCGTCGATCGTCGTAAACAACTGATTGATCTTCATGACATCCTCCCCATCACCCTACTAGGCAAACACTACCAAACATATTTGATCGCACACGTCTTGACCTCGCTGTAGAAGTCCAAAGCCGCCTGTCCTTGCTCACGGGTGTGAGAGCTGGACAACTTCATACCGCCAAATGGAGCCTGATACTCGACGCCTGCCGTCTCCTGATTGACCCTGACCATTCCCGCTTGCGCCACGTCCAGAAAGCGATGGGCACTCGCCAGATCGCGGGTGAACAACGACGCACTCAATCCGTACACCGTCTGATTGCACAGCTCTACGGCCTCCGCAAAGTCTTCCGCTGCGAGCATGACGGCCAACGGACCAAAGACTTCCTCCTGCACCAGAGCATGTGAGGCGCCGACTCCCTCGACAATCATCGGGCGGATAAAATAGCCTTGTTCTGCATTCGCCAGTGAAGGACTTTGCGCGACCAGAGTCGCCTGCTCACTTGCCATCCCCACGTACTTGCTCACCTTTTCGTATTGCTCTACCGAGGCGACAGGCCCCAGGTATGCCGCAGGATCGAGAGCTTCACCTACCATACACGAGGAAATCGCGCTTTGCAGACGCTCTGCGAGTTGTTGGTAGATGGCTTTCTCTACAATGATCCGACTGGTGGCCGTACATTTTTGCCCAGCGGACTTAAACGCACCGCTCAAAAGGATCGGAATGGTTTTGTCGAGATCGGCATCGGCCAGAACAATCGCCGCATTTTTACCGCCCATCTCCGTCTGATATTTCATATTGCGACCAGCGCACGCGATGGCGATCTGTCTGCCGGTTGCGGACGAGCCAGTAAAGCTGACCGCATCAACAGCGGCTTCCTCTGTAAGTGCCGTACCAACTTCTCGGCCACGTCCAATCACCAGATTCAAAACGCCTGCCGGAAGCTTCGTCTCGGCAAACATCTCTGCCAGCTTTGTAGCAGTCAAGGAGCCATTTTCTGCTGGCTTCCAAATCACCGCATTGCCGCAGATCAACGCCGGAGCGATTTTCCAGATCGGAATCGCCACTGGAAAATTCCAAGGCGTGATAACAGCCACGACACCGAGCGGCACACGGCGAGTGTACTGCAAGACGTTGGTGTCAGCAGAGGGAATGACATTGCCATTTGAACGCATGCCTTCTCCCGCGTAATAGCGTAACAGACTGACCCCCCTTGCCACCTCGCCCCTCATTTCGCCGATCTGCTTACCCATCTCCTGGCTCGCCAATCGTGCCAGTTCGTCTGCATGAGCTTCCAGAAAGGCTGCCATCTGATACAAAATCTCTCCCCGCGCGGCTCCTGTCATGTTCGCCCACTTTTTCTGTGCCTCACGAGCCGCTTGTTCTGCAGCAAAGACGTGGGAACGATCAGAAAAATGAACGACCCCGACTTGTTCTGTCGTACGCGACGGATTCACGACCGTCACTTCGCTGCCAGCAGGTGTGATCCACTCGCCGCCAATCCAGTTTTTGCTTTGCATCCATGCCCCTCCTTATTTCCCAGCAGCTGTGCCTACCGCGTAGTCAAACGCTTTTTTGATGCCAGCGTTGTAGTCTTGTGGCAAAGGGAGACGTGGTGGACGAGTTGGCCCCACAGGGAATCCAGCCAGCTCCATCATGTATTTGATCGATTGAACCAATTGCGGGCTCGCATCGTAGTGGAACAGTGGCAGAAGGCGACGATAGAGAGCTTGTGCTTCTTCCAGCTTGCCAGCGCGTGCCAGACGGAAGATTTCGACACCTTCTTTTGGCAAAGCATTCGGTACGCCCGCGATCCAGCCTGTCGCGCCGATCAGTGCGCCTTCCATCACCAAATCATCCACACCGATCATGACTTCCAGGTCAGTCTGTGCGAGGATATCCTGCATGCGGCGCACGTCTCCGGAGAACTCCTTGACTGCAACCACGTTTTCCAGCTTGGACAGCTCGGCCAAGATGTCTGGCGTCAGATCGATCTTGTAATCGTGCGGGTTGTTGTAGGCGATGATTGGCAAGCCGACTGTATTCAGCGCTTCGTAGTGAGCAAATACTTCTGGCAAGAGTGGCTTATAATTGATCGGCGGCAGGGCCATCACTCCTGCTGCTCCTGCGTCCTTGGAAAATTGCACCCACTCAACAGCCTGGCGAGTAGATGGAGCTGCGGAGCCGACGACGACAGGAACTCGTCCTTTTGCTGCAGCAATGACCGTGTTGATCACCTTTGCCCGTTCTTCTGCTGTCATCGTGGCGTATTCGCCGAGGGAGCCTGACGGTACGAGTCCATCTACCCCTTCCTGAATCAGCCAATCGCACAGCTCGGTGAGACGTTTGTAATCTACCTCGTAATCGCTCGTAAACGGTGTGACGATCGCCACGTAAACGCCTGCAACTCTTGTCATTGTTCATTCTCCTCTCCAGATTGACTGGTTTGTTTTTTAAAAATTAATGATCGGTCGACGGCGGAATGAGCAAAAATCCTGTCGCCAGCTCGTCTTCCGGGTTGTAAAAAATCGTATGCTTGCCCATCAACCAGGCGGAACCTGCGATTTGCGTCACCACAGCAGGAAGCCCGCCTTCTTCTGTCACCTCGAGCACCTTGCCTGTAAACAGAGAACCGACGATGCTTTCATGCACAAACGGATCGCCGATACCAATTTCTCCTTTGGCAAACAAGGTTGCCAATTTTGCTGACGTCCCCGTTCCGCAGGGAGAGCGGTCAATCCCTCCCGGAGGTACGACTACCGTGTTTTTCACATCAGCATCCGGATGACTGGGTGCCGTATAAAATTCCACATGGGTCAAACCGCGAATGAACGGCTTATCCGGGTGAACGACCTCAAGCGAATGATTGATTGCCTTGCGAATGCGCACAGCGATATCGACGATGGTAGACGCATGGGATGGAACGAGCTCCAAACCGAGCTTGCGCGCATCCGTGATGGCGTAAAAATTGCCGCCGTAAGCAATATCACACGTGACCTTTCCCAAGCCCTCGACCTCTACCGTCACATCGGTTTTGTAGAGAAACGCAGGGATGTTTCGGAATGACACTTCACGAGCCTTGCCTTCCTCGACCTGGATCTCTACTTTTACGAGTCCAGCTGGTGTATCCAGCATGACTTTGGTAATCGGCTCTGTCACGGGAATCAGGCCGGTCTCGACAAGTGTTGTACACAAACCGATCGTATCGTGCCCGCACATCGGCAAGTACCCACCTGTCTCGATATAGATGACACCAACGTCTGCGTCAGGGTGGCATGGCTCGACGATCAAGGCACCTGACATCACGTCATGTCCGCGCGGCTCATACATCAGCAAGGTGCGAATCCAGTCGTACTCTTCTTTCATGTGTAGCATTTTTTCTGCCATCGTTTGCCCTTCGAGCTTGGGCAGGCCGCTGATGACGGTTCTCGTCGGATTTCCGCCGGTATGCGTATCGACGGTAGAAAATACCCGGCTCGCTTTCATCGATGCAACACCCCTTTGTTAGAAAATCGGTCATGGCGCAAAGGATCGAGCGGGATGATCGTGTCGCTCTCCCCACGCAGCATTTCTGAGAGGACTTTCCCTGTCACCGCTGCGAGACTGATGCCATCTCCTTCATGCCCAGCCGCAATGAAGTAGCCTGGGACTTCCTCGACACGTGAAATGATAGGCAGGTGATCCTCTGTCCACGGCCTCAGCCCACAGTAAGTGCGGATGACCGCAAAATCAGCGATCTTCGGGTAAAAACGCAAGGCTCGCCTCGCCATGCAGCGCACGACATTGAGATCGACCTTGGTGTCAAAGCCTACGAACTGACGACTGGAACCGATCAGGAAATTTTGGCTCTCCGTCGGTTCAAATACCAGTGCCACGCCGTACTTTTCCGTCTCCTCATCCACCTGCCGCTGACCGCCGAATTTGGAAATCAAGTACCCGAATTCCATCACCTTTCTCACACCGACGGGCATCTGTCTGGAAGCGACAATCAAATGGCCTTTTCGCGGATGAATCGGAATATCTACCCCGACCATTTGCCCAACGACGGGTGCCCATACCCCAGCAGCGTTGACCACCTTCTTTGCCGTCATGCTGCCTGCACTCGTCTCCAGATGAAAGCTGCCAGTCGCCTCATCACGCCGCAACGACTTCACCTCTGTACGCTGCATGATCCGTGCGCCGTGCTTCTTTGCCCCTTCAAACAAGGCAAAGGTGAGCATGTACGGATTGACGGTAGAGTCAGTCGCGCATTCGAGTCCACCCAACAGATCGTCGGCAAAGTAGGGTGACTCTTGTTTGATGTCCGACCGATCGAGCATCCGAAACGGCAGCCCCGCTTCACTTTGGCGTCTCACCCATTCTTGCGCTGCTTCCATCTCTGCATCCGACTCGCAAACGAGAATGCTCCCCGGTGCGCGGTACTCGAACGAGTGATCCAGTTCACGGCTGAGCTGTTCGACGAGCATTTGGCTCTTCAGCGACATCTGGCTGTCAAAACCGGGATCTTTATCGATCGCCAGAATGTTGCCATCGCAGCGGGAAGATGTCCCCGAAGCCAGCTCCCCCCGTTCCAGAACAACGACATCGAGGCCGGACTTGGCAGCGTAATAAGCGATCGCTCCTCCGATGATGCCTCCTCCGACTACTGCGATTTCAGCATGGGATTGGGTACGTACCGTCATGGCTGATTTCTCCCCCAAAAAGAATGTGTGTCTTTCCAGCTCTATTTAATTGCAAAGGTCATGCCAACCAAGTTTTGCTTGTTTTTTATCAACTTTGTCTAAATTCTTTTACATCCGAAAAACCAAATGTATAATAATTAAGAAAGTGTTTATTATTTTATACACTCTGAAAAAGGGATGATTGGGTTGAAACACAAACTGCCCGCATTGACAGAGCTCCTACAGTCGAATCTGTTCATTTGCCAAATGGAAGAGCTAGAGACCATAGATCCTGCGCAAAGCAAAACCGTTTTTGTAAAAGCTGAAGAAAACTGGCATGTCGCCCATTCCTCCCGTTTGACCGCCGAAAACCGAACAGACCTATACCGTTTGCCATGGGAAAGGACTCTGGCCATCCCGCATGACACACCGCTTGCCCAGATGATTGGTTACTTGACTGCACACGATCACCTCCTCATCTTTGATGAGACAGGCCAGCCGATCGGTTATCTGGATCGAAGCAAGGTTTTGCCATCCATCTTTGAATCCTATGAAGTACTCGAAGCCTACTTTGAGACGATGATCAAAACGATGGACGCCTCTATTTCCGTCATCGATGAGGAAACGAAGATCATGGTCTGGACGGAGGGCGCGGAACGCATTTTTTCCTTGAAAAGCAAAGATGTTCTCGGACACCCGATCACAAGTTACTTCCCACTCGAAATGCTGGAGACCCTCAAGTCTCTCCAAAACGGGCAATCCCTCTATCGCCACCAGCATCAACCGCGAGAAGATCTCGTCGTGTTGATCAATACCAATCCCATCTACCTGCATGACAAAATCATCGGCGCAGTTGCGGCTGAGACGGATATTACGAGCCAGGTTCGGCTCAATCAGGAATTGCTCAACGCCAACAAAAAGGTGAACCATCTACAGCAAGAAATGGCCAAAATGAGCCCCTCCTCCGATCCCTTTCAACAAATCAAGGGAAGCAGTCTCGCGATCCGGCAAATCAAAGCGATGATCCAAAAGCTCAGCGCCACACAAGCCACCGTCCTGATTCTGGGAGAAAGCGGTGTCGGCAAAGAGCTGTTCGCCAAAGCAGTACACGATGTCCGCGAAGGAGCAAACGCCCCGTTTATCGCCATCAACTGCGGGGCGATTTCCCCTACTCTGTTCGAGAGTGAACTGTTTGGCTACGAGAAAGGCGCTTTTTCCGGGGCTGATCAAAAAGGGAAAAAAGGGATGATTGAGCTGGCACGTGGAGGCACCCTGTTCCTCGATGAGGTCGGAGAGATGCCGCTCGATATGCAGGTAAAGCTGCTCCGCGTCCTGCAGGAGAAAAAGTACTACCCAGTGGGAGGAACCAAGCAGATTGAGGCTGACTTCCGGATCGTTGCAGCCACCAATAAAAACCTTGAGGAACTAGTAAGGGAAGGGAGATTTCGGGAAGATCTGTTCTACCGCCTGAATGTCGTCACCATGAAAATCCCGCCATTGCGTGAGCGCATCGAGGATACGATCGAACTAGCGCATTTTTTCCTCTATGAGTTTTCTTTACGCTATAATCGTCCCATTCATGCCATCTCGCAAAACGTGATGCAAAACCTGCTGCAGTACGATTGGCCGGGTAACATTCGCGAGCTGAGGAATGCGATTGAGCGTCTGGTTGTCTTTGCTACCGATGGAATGATCAAGGAAGAAGATTTACCGTATTCGCTGCAAAGCCAGCCCAAGCCCTCCCCCATCGAATTGCCAGACGATCTGATCTCGTTGCAGGAAGAACTGGAAGCCCATGAGCGTCGTGTGATCCTGCGGGCAATCGAGCTGGAAAACGGAAACAAGCAGGCGGCAGCCAAGCGGCTCGGTATTTCTCGTGCAACGTTGTATAACAAATTGAACAAGTAAATGATCGAGGTGCTGTTGTGGAGGGGCGGAAAAAGGAGAAAACGCTCCAGGTTAGTAGGGACACTTGCAAGGGGTCATTCCTGTACGGCTCCGTTCCAAAAGTGGAACCGCGTCCAAAGTAGACGCATCATAGATGTCTCTCAGAGGTGGACGCTTAAGGGCGTGTTCCACTTTTTCCACTCCGCCTCGGCTGTGTCCCTAATACCTTCGCTTTTTTCTCCTTTTTCCTGGACAGCTGTTTCGTTGGGCTGGCTATTACTTAGCCTTTAAAAGAATGATGGTACTCCTTTGATGTCCTCCCATCAGAACGTACTCAGTGGAGGGGCGGAAAAAGGAGAAAACGCTCCAGGTCAGTAGGGACACTTGCTTGGGGGGCATTCCTGTACGGCTGTGTCCCTAATACCTTCGCTTTTTTCTCCTTTTTCCTGGACAGCTGTTTCGTTTGGCGGGCTATTACTAAGCCTTATAAGAGCAGGTTACATTTGCTTTGCAGTCTTTTTGAATGTTAGCTCGGACTCTCGTAAACATCCCTGGTCATTTGGCTAACAAGAAAGCAGCCTGTTCCCTGGCTGCTTCAGAGTGTTGAGAAACCCCGTTCATTTAGGTAGGGTCTTATTGTTATGTGCATTTTGGGCATAAAGATCTTTGAGGGGAATTAGCTCGCAGGAGAAGCATGTTTCCAGGCGTAGCGACTCACGGAGTCCTACTCAGCGGAGAATGGAAACAGGCTTCTTCCCACAATAGCCACTTTCTGAACAACGAGAAGCAGCCCCTAATCAGGCTGCTTTTCGTCTTACTTGCGGGAAAAAAACGAGCGTAGACGCCGACAGACTTTGCGACAGTCATTCCCTCTTTTTGGTGGTAGCACCTCTGACAAAATACGGACCCATTCCATGGTTGATTCCTCCTTTGTCTGATGGACGTGCAGCAAAATAAAATCGCTACGCTCCCAGATATGCTTTCACAATCGACTCATCACCGCGCAACACTTCTGCCGTGTTCTCCATGACAATCCTTCCTGTCTCCAAAACATAGCCGCGATGAGCCAAACGCAGCGCTGCCTTGGCATTTTGCTCGATCAAGAGGATCGTCGTGCCCTGCTGGTTAATTTCCCTGATTATATGCATGATCTCTTGCACAATGATAGGGGCTAGCCCCATGGACGGTTCATCTAGCATCAGCAGCTTGGGACGCGCCATGAGCCCACGGCAGATTGCCAGCATTTGCTGCTCTCCGCCGCTCAGCGTGCCTCCCAGCTGTCCGCTGCGTTCTTTCAAACGCGGGAACAAGGCAAAAGCCTGTTCGATCCCCTCCGAAATGACCGTCGTTTCTTTTCTCTGTGTAAATCCGCCCAGCTCCAGGTTCTCGCGGACGGTCAATCCAGCGAAAATACGCCGTCCTTCCGGTACATGGACGATGCCTGCCTCTACAATTTTATGAGGGGCCCATCCTGCCAGACTCTTCCCTTCCAGCAGGATATCGCCGCTCCCGGGTCGGACAAGCCCCGAGATTGTTTTGAGCGTGGTGCTTTTCCCCGCTCCGTTGCTGCCGAGCAGAGCAACGATTTCTCCCTGGCGCACCTCTAGGCTGATGCCTTTCAGCGCTTCGATTTTTCCGTAAAACGAATGAACTTCGTTGATCGTCAAAAGAGCACTCATACGGCCTCCTCCTTTCCGAGGTAGGCCTCTACGACTCGCGGGTTATTCAAGACATCCGCAGGTGTGCCTTCTGCTATTTTTTGACCGTAGTCGAGCACAATTACGCGTTCCGATATCTTTTTGATCAGCCCCATGTCGTGCTCGATGATGACAACAGTCAGTTGATAGGCTTCGCGGATGCGCCGGATCAGCGCGATGAGGTTTTCCTTTTCCTCGTAGTTCAGCCCTGCTGCCGGTTCATCCAGCAAAAGAACGCGTGGCTGGGTAGCCAACGCCCTTGCGATTTCCAAATAGCGTTGCGCCCCGTACGGCAGATTTTTCGCGATGCGCTCGCTGTATTCCTCGATACCTACGAAGTTTAGGCAGGCCATAGCGGTTTCTTCGATCAGCTGTTCTTCTTGCTTCTGGGCACGCGTCCGCCAGAGTGCGCCCCAGACCGTTTGTTTGGTACGGCCATGCATCCCGGCCTTGACGTTGTCGAGCACCGTCAGATTCGGGAACAGCCGCAGATTTTGAAAGGTCCTCGCCATCCCCAGGCAAGTAATCTGACTAGGCTTTTTCCCTACGAGGCTCTCATTTTCCAGCAGAATTTGCCCGGAGGAAGGTCGATAGAATCCTGTAATCATGTTGAACACAGAGGTCTTCCCCGCTCCATTCGGTCCGATAATACTGGTGATCGAGCCGGCAGGAATGTCAAAGCTCAAATCATTGACCGCTGTCAAACCGCCGAATTTAAGCGTTATATTTTTCAACGTCAAGGCTGACATCTGCTTCGTCCCCCTTTCGTGCTTTTTGAGCGCCGCTCCTGGAGGCTTTGGCTGATTCGTAGCGGGCAGGCCACAAGCCTTGGGGACGGAACAGCATCATGACGACCAATGCTGCGCCGAAGATCAAATAGCGCCAGTCCTCGACGGAACGCAGCAGCTCAGGCAACGCGATCACAAGAACGGCTCCCAGCACCACGCCAGGAATACTGCCCAAACCACCGAGAACGACCGCGAGCAAAATCATGATCGACTGCGTAAAGCTAAAGCTCAGAGGGGCAATCGCGCTCATCTTGACGGCAAAAATGGCCCCCGCCATACTTCCGATCACTGCTCCAATCGAATACGCCAGCAGCTTCATCTTGATGCGATTGATCCCCATCGCTTCTGCCGCATCTTCGTCCTCGCGAATGTACATCCACGCCCTCCCCAGCCGTGATGTACCCAAGCGCCTGACAGCGAGTACCGCCAGCACGGCCAGGACGAGAATCAAATAGTAAAAGTCCATCTGTCCCGCCAGTACATAGCCACCGATGGAAGGACGAGGAATACCGTATATTCCCGAAGCCGAACCTGTGATCTCGAGGTTTATGGCTAGAATGCGGATGATTTCCCCAAAACCGAGTGTGACAATCGCTAAGTAATCACTTCGCAACCGCAGTGTCGGTGCCCCGACAATCACGCCTACGACAGCTGCAAATAGCATCGCTACAGGTAAAGTCAGCCAGAACGACCAGTGATAGACCGTCATCAATATTCCCGTCGTATAAGCTCCTACCGCAAAGAAGGCAGCGTAGCCCAGATCCAAAAGTCCTGCGAAGCCTACAACGACATTTAGCCCTTGAGCGAGGACGACGTAAAATAACGCCAGCGTAGCAACATCCAGCCAATAATTATTCGACAAAAAGGGGAGCAGGCAGGCGACGACGAGCAACAAGACGATGCTGATCTTTTTTTGCGAAGGTCTCATCCGCTACATCCTCTCCGTCACTTTTTCACCCATAATGCCAGTCGGTTTCAGCACCAGGATGAGAATGAGCAAAGAAAAGGCGACGACATCCTTCCACGATCCGCCGAAAACAAATGTGCCTGCGGTCTCCATCATCCCGAGCAACAATCCTCCCAGCATCGCTCCCGGAATGCTGCCGATCCCTCCCAATACGGCAGCCGTAAAAGCCTTGAGGCCGATGATAAAGCCCATCATGAAGTTGACCGTTCCGTAGTAGGCTCCTGCCATCGTTCCCGCTCCTGCTGCCAAGGAAGCGCCGATGAAAAAGGTAAGGCCGATTACTTTGTGGACATTGATGCCCATCAAATGACAAGCCGTTTGATCGTGGGCAATCGCACGCATTGCTTTTCCGTACAAGGTCCGACTGATAAACAGATGCAGACCAAGCATCAAGAGAGCAGAGATGAGGACCAGTCCCATTTGCGTATACGTAATCTGTGCCCCGAGCACATTCCACCCATCGTGGGAGAGCTGCAACGGATATACCTGGTACTGCGCGCCCCACGCAATCATCGACCCATTCTCCAGAAAAAGCGAGACACCGAGTGCCGTGATCAGGATGGAGAGCCGGGGAGCGAGCAGCAGCGGCCGATAAGCCACGCGCTCGATCCCCATTCCAATCGCTCCGACGATGACCATCGTGAGCAACAGTACGACGACGATTCCCATCAGACCCGCCCCGGAGCCATTGCCACTAATCATGCTGAGCAGGCTGTAACCCACGAATGCACCTAGCATGTACAAATCTCCGTGTGCAAAATTGAGCAATTTGATGATGCCAAAAACCATGGTATAGCCTAAGGCAATGAGACTGTAGAAAGCCCCAATTACCAAGCCATCTGCTAGCGTCTGAACCAGGATGTCCATTCGTTCAACTTCCCTTCTCCGCTTATTTTGCCAGCGTGAACTTGCCACCTGCCACTTTCAAAACCGCAAAGTTGGAGGTATCCAAGGTGTTTTGGGCGTTAAAGGAAATGGTTTGTCCAAGCGCTTTGAAATCTTTGGTCTCTTTGATCGCCTTTTTGAGTGCATCGTGCTCGGTAGAATTAGCGCGTTTCAGAGCATCCGCGAGCAAATTGACCGCGTTGTAGCTGAGTGCAGAGAAGGGTCCCGGAGCCAGGTTGTTATACGTTGCCTTGTACTCGGTCGTGAACGCTTCAGCGCCTTCGATAAATTCTGCTGTCGGCGTGGCGGTGATCAGCAGTCCTTCTGCATTGTCTGCTCCCGCGATCTTAATGATGTCTTCACTAAACGAGCCGTCGCCAACCAGGAACAGTCCAGAGACACCTTTTTGCTTGAACTGCTTGACCATCAGTCCGCCAGCGGCATAGTAGCCGGTAAAATACGTAGCATCAGGAGCGATTCCTTTCAATTTGGTAACCAGAGCGCTGAAATCTTTTTCCTCGGGATTGATCGCTTCATACGCGACTACGGTACCTCCCGCTTTTTCCACAGACGCTTTGGCGAAATCGGCCAGGTCTTTTGCATAGGCAGAGTTGTCATGGATCAGCGCTACTTTTTTCGCTTGGTTGGCTGCCATATAATCTGCGGCCGTTTGTGCTTGGTCAGGCGTCAAACCGTTGATCAAAAACAGGGTGTCGTAGCCTTGGGCGGGTAATTTTGCAGAGTTGGCAGCAGGAACAATCATCGGAATATTGGCATTTTTAAAGACACCAGAGGAAGGCAGTGTCGCACCGGAGCAGTAGCCCCCTACGACAGCTACTACATTTTGCGAAACCAGCTTGTTCGCGGCTGTCGTCGCCATTTGCGGATCACATCCGTCGTCTGCCACTTCGATTTTCAATTTCTTCCCGAGCACGCCGCCTCCGTCATTTACCTTTTTAACGGCCATCTCGATTGCATTTTGCATATCTTTTCCGTCTGTGGCATTGTTACCTGTCACGGGCAACAGTACCCCTACCACTATTTCATCCCCACTCGCCCCCGAAGATTGCCCTTGATTTGCACACCCTGCTACGACCAGCGCAAGAGTCAACAGCGCAGCCGTTATCACACTTCTCCATTTTTTCATACCCATACCCCCGATTGAATATTATTCGATGGACGCCCATTTCCAGTCGATTGCTCCCAAACCATCCTGGAAGACTCCTTTGACCTTGTCGTTCTTCACCCATGTGTGCGTGTAAAAGTAAATCGGCATGATCGGCATCTCGTCCATCATGATCTGCTCAGCTTCACCTAGGATCGCTTTGCGCTTTTCCGGATCCCCCTCCGTCGCTGATTGGTTCAGGAGCTCCTTGAACTTCGGATTCTCCCATCGGGTGTCGTTGTTCCCGCCATTTTTATCTTTGAACAACTCCAAGAAGTTGATCGGATCGTTGAAATCGCCAGACCAACCGAGACGTCCTACCTGATAGTTTCCTTCGTGCATCGTTTCGAGGTAGACTTTCCACTCCTGGTTTTCCAGCTTCACTTCGGCCCCCAGATTTTTGCGCCACTGATCCTGGATGGCTTCTGCGATCTTCTTGTGACCATCCGATGTGTTGTACACGAGCGTAATCGGTGGCAGCTTGGACATTCCCAGCTCTTTTAGACCTTCGTCCAACAGCTTTTTGGCTGTTTCTTGATCGTTGTCCTTGAAGTACCCCCCCTGATTCAGCGCCATCGTCGGTGGTACCGCCGCCATCGCCGGCTGTTCATTTGCCTGGAGGACGTTATCAATCAACGTTTGGCGATTGATCGAATAAGCAAAGGCTTTACGAATTTTAACATTATTAAAAGGAGGTTTTTCCGTATTAAACTTATACCAATAAGTCGCTCCCACCGGTTTTACTTGAAGCTTGCCGCTATCTTTCAGTGCAGGCATCGCATCCGTAGGGAGTGCGCTCATCGGTGAACCCGCCCAGTCAATTTCACCATTTTCAAACATGGACAACTCGGTGTTCTCATCCTCTACCATGGAGAAATTGATCTTGTCCAGCTTGACGCTGTCCTTGTCCCAATAATTGTCGTTCTTGACGAGAACTAGCTTGCTCTTGTGATCCCAAACTTCCATTTTAAACGGTCCATTTCCCAAATGGGTCTTTGCATCACCCGCCCAGTTTGGATTGGACTCAATGAGCTTTTTATTTACCGGGAAATATGTTTGGAAGGCGGTAAGCTCCAAAAAGAACGGAGTTGGATTCTCCAGCTCCACTTTGAGCGTCTTTTCGTCGACTGCTTTCACACCGACGTCTTCGAGCTTGCTTTCTCCCTTGTTTGCCTTCTCCGCATTCTTGATGTAGTAGAGCTGATAGGCGTAATTAGAGGCTGTCTTGGGATCTAGCGCCCGCTTCCAAGCGTATTCAAAATCGTGAGCAGTGACTTCTTCTCCATTGCTCCACTTTGAATCGCGCAGGGTAAAGGTGTACGTTTTCAAATCGGTAGAAACGTCGATTTTTTCGGCGACTGCCTCAACAGGCTTTCCTTCTGGACCGATTCTCGTCAGCCCGTCAAAGAGCGCTTTGGTAATAGCTGCTGAAGTCGTATCCTCCGCCAAGCCAGGATCACCGGTCGGTGGCTCTGAGTGGAGATTCCAGCGCAATACTTGCTCTTCTTTTGGTTTCTCAGCAGGTACTGGTTGTGTCTGCGTTTGATTTTGACTTTGTGACTGATCAGCAGGCTTTGAGGCTTGCTGTCCTCCCCCACATCCTGCGAGTGCAACACCTAAAACAGCTACACTGCTGATGAGAGCGAAAATACTTCTTTTCAAGCGATCAACCCCTCGTTTTCTCATTTGCTTATAACTTTTGCAATTTACTGAAAATGCAAGAGGTATGCCAGCCTGGTAAAAGGAGGAAACTTGCCATTCGAGGTGCCTAGTGTATCATTTCTTTTACACGTTCGTGTCTAGTGTATAAATTTTTATACAGCTCTTTGTACAAAATGACAGAAAACCCTC
>JARDZO010000379.1 GCA_029240815.1 Brevibacillus sp. | reverse complement strand
CAAAGAATGATTCGTTGTTTTTTGATAATGGCTGGATGAATCATAGGAATGATTTCCCCCTTTTGCGAACGATCAACAGGAAGAAAGGCAATCCCAGCATTGCCACAAGCGCTGCTACTGGAGTCTCATAGGGAGCATTGATGGTTCGCCCCAGCGTATCTGCCAAAAGCATGAAAGCTGCTCCTGTCACGGCTGACATCGGAATGATAAAACGGTAATCCGTCCCGACAAATGGACGCACAAGATGGGGAATCATGAGACCAATGAAGGCCATGTTTCCGACAAGCGCGACCGATGCCCCTGCAAGCAAGATCATGACGATAAACAACACCGTTTTGATGAGCATCGTCTTTTGCCCGAGCCCTACGGCTACCTCTTCACTCAAGCTGAGAATGGTCAGCTGCCTCGACAAAAACAGAGCCAGGATGATCCCGGCCGTGATGAATGGAATGATCACTTGCAGTTGGCTCCACGACGTGCCAATCACACCACCTGCCGTCCACATGGAGACATCCTTAGATATTTTAAAACTGAGACCTACCCCTTCTCCAATCGCGTACAAAAACGCAGAAACGGCTGAACCAGCCAGCACCATACGAAGCGGTGAAAATCCACCTTTTTTCAAGGAACCCATTCCAAAGACCAACAAGGCTCCTACAGCAGAACCGATAAAGCATGCCACCATAATATCCATGTAATTAGCGGTCGGAATCATCGCAATGGTCACAGCCAGCGCGGCATTCGCACCTGCTGTCAGTCCGAGCAATCCGGGATCGGCAAGGGGATTTCTCGTCATCCCTTGCATGATCGCCCCTGCCACAGACAATGCTGCTCCTACAAAGATCGCCGCAACTTCACGGGGTAATCGAATTTCACGAATGAGCGACATTTTTTCACCGGCCGTTTGGGTAGTTAATGCCAGCCACACATCCACTAACGAGGTATCTGCTGCTCCAAGAACCATAGCGATGGCAAACATCGCCAAAAAGACTAGGAACGCAACTATCAGTTTCGGTCCAAATAGAGCAATTCGCCGTTTATCGTTTGTCATTCTTCTTCTCACTTTTCTGTTCTAGAGTAAAGGAAAGGAATTCTCCCTAGAAAAAATTCCTTCAGCGCTCATTCTTTTTTTCCGAGGAAGTGTTCGATAAAAAACGCTAATTGGAACTCGAGAGTAAGCGGATCATTAAAGTAAAACTCGTTCATGTTCGCTTCAAATACATGATTGTTTTTGACAGCTGGAATATTTTTGTACGTCTCCGTCTCTTGGAAGGAATTGTCCGTATCTTTGTTTTTGCTCAGGATCACATAATCTCCCGCAAATTCAGGCATGACTTCCAGCGACAGGGCGTAGTAGCCTTCTTTCAGAGCCGTTTCTTTTACTTTTTCAGGCATTTTCAGCTTCATTTCCTGATAGAGGATCTCTGTCCCTCGTCCCCAGTTGTCGCCATAGACATAGAGTTGCTTGTCAAAGTTCTCAATTACAGATACCGTTGCGTTTCCCCCAATTTTTGCTTGAATCTCTTTTCCTGCAGCTTGAGCGCGCTTTTTAAAGTCATCCACCCAAGCTTGGGCTTCCTTCTCTTTGTTTAACACCTTACCGATCTCAAGCTGCTGAGATAGATAGTCCAGCTTGCCGTAGGTAAAGGTAACGGTAGGCGCAATTTGTTTCAGCTTGTCGAGGTTCTTCGCATCAGATAATCCAAGGATTAGATCCGGGTCAAGCTCAACAATCTTTTCAATATTTTCTTCTGAGACCTCTGCTACGTCTTTCAGTGCATCGTTAAAACGTGGATTCTTCTTCGCCCAAGAGTCAACGCCTACCAGATTCACTTGCAGCGACATGACGTTGCCTGCGTACGACGACAGAACGACTACCCGCTTCGGGTCAGCAGGCACTTCGATCGGACCTGTTTCAGACTGATAGGTTATGGTGCCTGATTTCGCCTCATGAGCGGGTGTCTTATCTTCTGTTTTAGAAGCAGTGGTCGAATTAGAGCTGTTGCTGTCTGATGGCTGGCTTCCGCAAGCGCTGAGGAACAGTACGAAGACCAACATAAATGGAATCCACAAATTTTTCATGATGTTTATTCTCCTTTAGCTAAGTTGTACGTGATGCACATCGGTTTGTTCGTTCGGGGATCCCGCCCGATTTCTGCGTCGATCTGAAATACTTTTTTTAAGACCTCTGGCTTCATAACCTCTTCGCAGTCTCCTGCCTTGACGACTTGACCATCTTTTAAAGCAATCATGTAGTCGGTGAATCGCGCAGCCTGGTTCAGATCGTGCAGTACCATTACGATGGTGCGGTCCTGCTCGACATTTAGCTTCTGCAGAAGTTCCAGTACTTCCAGCTGGTGTGCCAAATCCAGATAAGTGGTGGGTTCATCCAGGAAGATGATCTCCGTTTCTTGCGCAAGAGCCATGGCAATCCAGACGCGCTGGCGTTGACCGCCTGACAAGGCATCTACTGGACGGTATTTGAAATCTTTTGTCCCTGTCACTTCGAGTGCCCAGTCGATGGCTTCATAATCTTTCTTGGTGAGTCGCCCCAATCCGCTTTGATAGGGAAAGCGACCATACGATACGAGCTCGCCGACGGTTAATCCGCTCGCACTCTCCGGTGTTTGGGGAAGAATCGCCATTTTTCTCGCGAGCACCTTCGTGTTTTCTTTGGAAATGCTCTCCCCATCCAAAATGACAGACCCAGACTGATGTGAAATAATTCGAGTCATTGCTTTTAGCAAAGTTGATTTCCCACAACCGTTCGACCCAATGATGGCAGTCATTTTTTTATCAGGTATTGTTACACTGAGCGCTTTTACAATCAGGCGTTCACCATAGCCAATGTTTAGTTCCTCTGTATACAGTCGACTCATTATGTACCCTCCGTTTACAAACTGAAAAGTATGATACATGTTTTTGTGATAATGATTATCAATTTCGTCTTTACTATACGGGTGTCCTTTTTTTCTGTCAATAGTTAATTGAGGTTGCTATTGGTAAGGAAAGACATTATAATTTGTTGAGAATGAGAATCAGTTACATATACATGTTCAGGAGTGAAGTGACATGGAACAACACGAATTGTTTGATGTGACCATCATTGGAGGTGGCCCAGCAGGCCTTTACTCTAGTTTTTATAGCGGGCTTCGCGAGATGAAAACAAAGCTGATTGAATTCCAGCCTCAATTAGGTGGGAAAATTCACGTCTATCCGGAAAAATTGATCTGGGACGTCGGCGGACAAACGCCAATTACCGGAGCGAAGCTCATCGAGCAGGTGGTCGCTCAAGGATTGACTTTTCAACCAGAAGTCGTGTTGAACGAAAAAGTCGTGTCGATTTCACGGAATGAAGACGGGATTTTTGTGTTGCGAGCTGAGTCAGGCAACCTTCACTATTCCAAAACTGTTATCGTAGCGGTCGGTGGCGGTATTCTCACCCCGCAAAAACTGGATTTGGAAGGCGCCGAGAAGTTTGAAGTATCCAATCTGCACTACACCGTGAAGTCCATCAACTATTTTCAGGACAAGACCGTCGTCATTTCCGGCGGCGGGAACTCAGCTATCGATTGGGCAAATGAATTGGAACCGATTGCCAAGAAGGTATACCTCACCTACAGGAAGGAATCTTTGTCTGCCCATGAAGCGCAAGTCACCCAGCTTTTAAACAGCTCTGCTAGTTGCTTTTTCCAGACGACGATTACACGTCTAGTCGCATCAGCTAATCGTGAAGTCGTCGAGCATGTGGAATTGACGAATCATACAACTGGGGAAGTCACTACCTTAGCCATTGATGACGTAATCATCAATCACGGATACGAGCGGGATTCCAGCCTTTTGAAAAATAGTGAGCTGGAAATTGCATTAGCTGAGGATTTTTACGTGGAAGCGACTGCGAGCGGCGAGTCATCCATTCCCGGCCTGTACGCTGCCGGTGATATCGTAAAATACGATGGCAAGCTGCACTTGATTGCTGGAGCTTTTCAGGATGCCGCCAATGCTGTCAACAAGGCGAAGCAATACATTTCGCCTGACGCAAATTCCTACGGCATGGTATCCTCACACAACGAGGTTTTCAAGCAGCGCAATCGTGAATTGGTCAAGCAAATGCTGCAAAAATAGTCTACTGGGACAAATGAAATAGCCCAGCCAAGAAGCCTGATCAGGCATCCTAGCTGGGCTATTTTTATGGATATAAAAAAGAGTGCCGTTTCTTACGCTCAAACGGGCACTCACATCAGGTATTCGTTTATGGGGCGATCGATGGGACTTGAACCCACGAGTGCCGGAGCCACAATCCGGTGCGTTAACCCCTTCGCCACGACCGCCATAAGGGTAATTTCTTGTGGTGGAGGCTGACGGGATCGAACCGCCGACCCTCTGCTTGTAAGGCAGATGCTCTCCCAGCTGAGCTAAGCCTCCACTATTCCCCGGTTCTAACCGGGC
>JARDZO010000112.1 GCA_029240815.1 Brevibacillus sp. | reverse complement strand
TCTGGAACAAAAAGCGCTAGCGTTGCTTCAAGCAGACGCGGACAAAATTTACAAGCTGATCGACGTACAGATGGAAAACCTGACCATGCCGCAGTGCCCACTGTATGAAGAGGTATTGGATACACAAATGTTCGGGCTCTCCCGTGAAGTAGAGTATGCGGTTCGCCTGGGACTTATTGAAGAAGAGATTGGTCGAGAAATTATGGGTTCTTTGGAACGCAAGTTGGCCCATCTCCATGAACTGTATAACCAAAGGTAAAAGCGAGGAGAACAGCGATATTCCTCGCTTTTCATTTTGTCTGGAAATGGATGGCGTCACCCGAAAAAAAGGGTTGCATATTATTTGAGTGTACATTAAATTAATAGATATATTTTTTGATATTATTAAAATGCATAGATAGAGACTAGTAAACGGATGAACAACTTGTCAGGGAGAAGCTGCCATAGACTGAAAGCAGTTTTGAAGTGTGTCCCGTGGAATTCACTCTTGAGCATTTGGGTCATTCCGTTACCAATGACAAAGCGAGACGTTCAGGCTCATTGCAGCTGATGTCTAAGTAGGGTGGTACCGCGAGAATCAATGAACTCGTCCCTTTTTGGGGCGGGTTTTTTATTTTTTTCAACAAGAGAAAACAGATGAGGAGTGAAGGGAGTATGAAACAGACAGAACAGTGGACGAGCAGGCTGGGATTCATCCTGGCAGCAGCGGGTTCCGCAATTGGTCTGGGGGCGATATGGAAGTTTCCGTATATCGTAGGAACTAGCGGGGGTGGGGCATTCTTTCTCTTGTTCCTGATCTTCACGATTGTAATCGGCCTTCCATTGTTGCTCGGTGAATTTACGATCGGGCGAAGCACACAAAAGGAGGCAGTCAGTGCCTATAAGGCAATTGCCCCTGGTACTCTTTGGCATTGGATTGGGCGCCTCGGCGTCGTGACATGTTTTCTCTTGTTGTCGTTTTACAGTGTGGTAGGGGGCTGGATTCTCACCTATTTAGTGCGCGGCATCACTGGTCAGCTCACAGGGCCTTCTTACGATCAGCTTTTTGGATCGGTTATCAGCAATCCTTTCGGCGCGGTTTTCGCTCAGCTGGCATTCATGCTGATTACGGCTTGGGTGGTGGCGCGCGGGGTGCAGAGCGGGATTGAGTCCGCCAACAAATACATGATGCCTGCCTTATTCATCCTTTTTCTCATTCTGATGATTCGTTCTCTCACCTTGGACGGAGCGATGGAGGGTATCTCTTTCTTCCTGAGCCCGGACTTCTCCAAGCTAAGCGGGGAATCCATTTTGTACGCGATGGGTCAATCCTTTTTCTCGCTTAGTGTCGGGGTATCCGTCATGGTGACATACAGCTCTTATTTAGCGAAAAACGAAAGCTTGGTGCGGTCTGCGGGATCGATCGTTGGACTGAATCTATTCGTGTCCCTGTTCGCAGGATTAGCGATCTTCCCCGCAGTTTTTTCACTGGGGGTTGAGCCGACTGCAGGTCCTGGCTTACTCTTTATTGTCTTGCCTTCCGTTTTTGAAAAGATTGCATTCGGTAGTCTGTTCTTATGGATTTTCCTCGCGTTGTTCCTGTTTGCTACGTTGACCTCAGCGTTCTCGATGCTGGAAATCATCGTCGCTTCGCTGGCAAAAGGAGAAGAGAAAAAGCGCAAGCGCCTTTCCTGGCTGATCGGTTTGCTCATCTTTATCTTCGGGATTCCTTCCGCATTATCGTTTGGCATCTGGAGTGAGTACACCATCTTTGGCAAATCGATTTTTGATGCCGTCGACTTTTTGGTCAGTAACATCCTGATGCCTCTAGGGGCTCTGCTCATTGCCGTGTTCGTGCCTTTGAAAATGAAGCGGGAAACACTGCTGCATGAATTGCAGGTGAAGACTTCTGCAGGGCGCAAGATTTTCGTCTTGTGGCTGTTGCTCCTCAAATACTTGGCCCCGCTCGCGATCCTGTTTGTGTTTTTGAATATGCTCGGAATTGTGTAGAAAGCTGTTCGATAGCGATAAAAGAGGACTGCCAGGCATAGAGCCTTGAGCAGTCCTTTTTGCGGTTGGAGGGAGATTACGCAAAGAAAAATGCAGTTCCTAGGATAATGTAGACGGTGAGTAATAGTACGCCCTCAAACCAGTTTGTAGCGCCATCCTTGGTGATGGAGATGGTAATGAAGGTCGCCACGCCGATTGCCGCCAGTTCATATGGGGTAAATACAATGTCCATTGGCTTGCCGATCAGGAGACTAACCAGAATCAGTGTGGGAGCGACAAACAGCGCGATTTGCAAGCTGGAGCCGATTGCGATCTCGACTGCGGCTCCGATACGCCCTTTCATCGCCAAGAGCAATGCAGCACTATGTTCGGCAGCATTCCCGATGATGGCGATGACGAATGCGCCGACGAACAGCTCTGACCAGCCCAGCGAATGGGAGACATGCTGGACACCGTGTACGAGCCACTCGGAGATGATAGCGACAAACACGGTAGAAACGGCGAGCATCAGGATGGATATGCCTTTGGACCAAACAGCTTCACTGTCGTGCTCCTCGATGTCTGACAAGAAGTCGCTGTGCGTGATCATCGAGAAGATCAGCCACAGGATATAGGCAATGATGAGCAGGACGGCGATGACAATGCTCAAGGTCCCGATCTTGACCGGTGGTAACCCTTGCATGAAAACGGCCGGGATAAACAGGGCGACGATTGCCAGTGTCATGAGTGAAGCGTTGTGACCTGCCAATTTGCTGTTGAATTTTTGCTCCTTGAATTTTAGTCCTCCCATCAGGACACTGAGCCCGAGGACCAGCAGCATATTGCCGATAATCGCTCCCGTGATGGATGCCTTCACCATTTCAAAGAGCCCTTCTTTGACGAGAAAAAAAGCAATGATCAGCTCAGCGGCATTGCCAAAAGTCGCATTGAGAAACCCGCCGATTCGATCCCCCGCATAATGGGCTACGCTCTCCGTAGATTTCCCCAGCCAGGCAGCCAAAAAAACAACACTGATTGCGGCGGTGATAAATTGGAACATTTCATTTTCCGTGAAGTAGTGGGCGAATGCAGCCAGAAGAAAGGATAGTCCAACCACTGTGAAAAATAGACGCAATTTCATACAGTCACCTCTGTTTATGTACTTTCTGCCATTCACTATTACCCTATTCACTCTTTATTGCCATATCCCAATTCCGTGAGCCTTTAGGTATAGAGTTCCTCATGTGGAAGAAACTAAACCGAGAACAACGGATGGGAGGTGGCAAACATGACCATGCCTTACTTGTGTCCTACCTGTAAATCAAATCGCATGCGATTTACAGTGATTGAACAGACACCGCGGTACATGCGACTCGACCCGCAGTCAGGAGAAGTGGTTGCCGAGTTAACCGCTGACCAGTTAGACCTGTTTCACAAGCCATACAAGGGTGATGCGTACATGATCCAATGCGGTGTTTGTGGAACGACTGAACCGGAAGAGAGATTCGTCAAGATGGCTCAGCACATGCAAGGTCAACGTTCCTAGAAGCATACAGGAAGAGAAACAGGCACGGAGTCCAAGACTCGCGTGCCTGTTCTTGTTGAGCCCAATTTAGACTAGCGGCAGAAAATATGACGTCCAATCTTTTTGATTTGTGGACGGCTCCAGATCCAGCCGGATGTCGCCGTGTCCGGGTTGAAGTAGTAAATCGCGCCTCCAGTTGGGTCCCAACCTTTGAGAGCATCGTTTACTGCGCGCTTGGATGTCTCGTTTGGAGTAAGCCAGATTTGTCCATCTGCCACGGCTGTAAAAGCACGAGGCTCAAAGATGACGCCTGCTGGAGTATTTGGGAAGGAGGGATTTTGGGTCCGATTTAGGATGACCGCAGCCACCGCTACCTGACCGATGTAAGGTTCTCCGCGTGATTCCCCGTAAACGGCATTGGCCATCAGGCGCAGGTCATTTTCTGAGATCCCTGCTACGTGAAACGTCTGTTTTTGCGGTGCATTCGGCTTGGTCGGCGTCGGAGCACCTTGAGACGTTTGCGGAACACCCAGATCAGCCGCGGTTGGTTTGTAGTTTTTCGTCGCGTTGTAGAGCTTCACTTTCGATTTGGCTCCGAGAACGCCGTCTACCGGCAGGCCAAATTCATACTGAAAATTGCGCAGTGCCCAATAGGCGCGCCATCCGAAGACGCCGTCCACCTTTCCTGTGTAGAAGCCTAAAAATTTCAGGCGATATTGCATCTCGCGGACGTCTGTTCCTTGTGCGCCAACCTTGACGATCTGCTGGCTGAATGCATCCGAACGCATCGGGTAAACCACTATCGCTGTCGTGATAAGAATTGCGAGTACCGTAACGGCCATCAGCCATTTGTAAGGCTGTTTCATGGCAAATCCTCCTTCGCAAGGGTGCTAAACACCAGATGATAGAGATTAGGTTCTCCAACTATTGAAAACGAGTCTTAGTAAAATACTGGAGGAAGAGCAAACTAGCGTGTATGTGAAGGCAACGCATAGAAAGGAAGTGCAGATTCATGCAAGTCGCATCGTTTCTTACAGAGCAACTGACGAAATGGGGAGTAAAACGAATCTATGGGGTTACGGGAGACGCTCTATTTGCTTGGATGGAAACCCTGGGGAATCAGGAGGTCATCCAGTACGTGGCGTGCAAACATGAGGCTGCTGCGGCTATGATGGCGAGTGCGGAGGCAAAGCTCACAGGGCGACCAGCTGTATGTACAGCCACGATGGGGCCAGGCACCGTTAATTTGTTGAATGGACTCGCAGATGCGTGGGCAGATCGTGTCCCAGTCGTGGCAATTACGGGTCAGGTCGAGTCATACAAGCTGGGAGGAGCCTACAAGCAGTACATTCCTCAGGAGGATGTGATGAGGCCAATTTGCAAGTATACGACAACGGTCACTCATCCAGATGCAATCGGAATGGTTTTGCACAAGGCGTTTACCACTGCTGCACAACAAAATGGAGTTTCCCATGTTTCCATCTGTAAGGATGTATTCGAACAAGAGACGACGGCACAGATCGTTCCGGATTTGCCGCGGGTATCAGCAGCAGTGAGGCCAGATCGGATTGAGATGGAGGACGCGGCGGAGCGACTGCTGCATTCAAAGAGACCGCTCCTGTTGTTGGGAGTGGGCGCTCGTCAGGATGCAGAAGGATGCCGCAGGCTGGCCGAGCAATTGGGGGCAGGCGTACTCCTGACGTTGGGGGCAAAAGGGGTATTGGAGGAATCTCATCCGCTTGTCTTAGGTGGTTTAGGAGAAGGGGGGAGTGAATCTGGGTTGCTTGCATTGGCAGAAGCGGATTTGCTCGTTATCCTGGGAGCTAGTTGGTTTCCCCGTTCTTATATGCCCAAGCAGCTCCCCATCATTCAGGTCGATTCACATGCGGAGTCCATACACGCGCAACCACAACTATTTTCGGTAACTGCCAATCTAGACGATGTGCTTCCCCTCTGGAACAGGCGTTTAGAAATCCGTCAGTTGGACCATGCTTGGAAGGAACAGGTAGAACAATGGCACGAGAAATTTTGGGGAGAAACACAACGACTCACGGAACAAATAGCGGATGAACCGGTTAAACCGGAAACGCTGATACATGCATTAGGGAACTTCGTAAAAGAGGATGCCATCATCGCGCTGGACACCGGGGAGCATACGCTCTGGTTCAATCGGGCGTTTCGAGCCACTGCCCAGCATCCACTGTTTTCAGGCAAGTGGCGGACCATGGGTTTTGGATTGCCTGCCGCGATCGCAGCCAAGCTGACGTGCCCTGACAGGCAGGTCGTCTGCATCACGGGCGACGGTGGATTGCAGATGCATCTGGCCGAACTGATGACAGCTGTGGAGCAAAAGGTATCCATCCTGTTGGTCGTGGTCAACAACGCTACTCTCGGCCTGGAAGAAATCAAAATGAAGCATGCGGGCTACACTCCGTTTGGCGTGAAATTACGCAATCCGGATTTTGTGCTCTGGGCGAAGGCGTGTGGTGTCGACGGTCGTGCTGTACCGACAGTGGCGGACTTGCAAACGGCATTGAATGAGGTGCGTGACATGAATCAATTGACACTTCTCGACGTAACTTGCACACCACCGACATTATCAGAGAGAAAAAAACAAATCCCCTTCCAAGCCCAAGCTTGATTTGTTTATAATGAAAGAAAAGTGAGACAATAGCGGTGGGAGAGGTTACGAATCGGGCGAAGGAGGAGGGCGTCCAGATGGCGGAAAAGCTCGGTGAAATCAGGGTAGCAGATCAGGTGATCGCCGTAATTGCTGGAGTGGCAGTAGAAGAGGTACTGGAGGTATCTGTTCGTTCGGGAGGACTGTACCAGGATTTAGCCAAGAAAATCAATGGTGGATCCAAAGGGATCAGTATCTCGATGATGGATGACCGTGTCACGATCGACATGCGCGTCTCTGTGCGCTATGGAACGCCTATCCATCACGTATGTCAGACCTTGCAAGAGCGTGTAAAGGAAGCTGTGGAGCAATTGACGGGGTTACTGGTAGATGCAATCAATGTTCGGGTAGAAGCGATTGAGCTAAAATAAGGACGACCTGCGAATGGGCAGGTCGTTTTTTTTTTGCTCTCCTATCAAACAGAATAGGTCGTCCTCGTTACCTGCTCGTCCACTTTTTGTCTGCTTACTTCCCTGGACACATTCAGCAAAATGCCAGTTGATATTAGACAGACCAGCAATGAAGAGCCTCCATAGCTAATAAAGGGAAGAGGGACGCCTGTCAACGGGATAATCCCTGTCACACCGCCAATGTTTACGGCCGCCTGGAGGGCGATCATGCTGATAACGCCGATTCCAACGAGACTGGCGAAGGTGTCTTTCACCCGTAGACAGATGTGAATGCCGCGAAGCAAAAACAGTAAATAGATGAGCAAGAAGATCGAAGCACCAATAAAACCGAGCTCTTCCGAAATGATGGAAAAAATGAAATCGGTATGCGCTTCTGGCAAGTACAAATATTTCTGGATGCTCTTTCCAAAACCTGTGCCTGAAAGCCCCCCATGTGCAATAGCGATCCACGACTGAATAATGTTGTAACCTGTGTATAAAGGGTCACTCCATGGATCCAAATACGAATAGATCCGGTTCAACGCGTGCTGCTTTACGGTAATGTACCCAACCAGAGCCATCGTGACAACGGGCCCCCCGATACCAATCAGGTGGCGAAGTTTCGCACCTCCGCAAACCAGAACGATTAGAGCGGTGCCGAGCAGAATGGCGGCTGAGCCAAGGTCAGGCTGAGCGACAATCAATAGAAAAAACAGCCCAGTTACCAAGAGTGGAGGCATCAGACCTGATTTTAACTTTTGAATCCCGTCTCCTTTTTTGGCAATGATGGCCGCCAGATAAAGAATCAGCCCAAGCTTGGCGAATTCGGCTGGCTGGAGGCTTGCGGAGCCAATCCGAAACCACGAGCGCGCCCCCTTGATTTCTTCACCGATACCAGGGATCAACACCAGCAGCAAGGAAAAGAAACTTACCGTGGCAATCAACAAGAAATTGCGTTTGTAAAAGGAGAAGGGAATGTTCATGGCAACCAGCATCCCGACAATGCCTAATACCAAAAAGCGAATTTGTCGTTTCACAAAGTACAGTTCATCGCCATTGCAATAACTACAGCCATTTGAGGTGAAGCTGGTCAGCGCAAAGATCGAACTGGAGCTGAGTACCATCGTGATGCCAAACCCAACGATCAGGGCGGTTAAAAACAATAACAAAAAGTCAGGAACGCCCCGAGTTTTCATCGTAGAACCCCCTTCTACGTGAAACAGAGAGGGGACACCTCTCTGTTTAGCTGCACGTTTTCATTTGAAAATGCTGGTTGTTACTAGTGTGAGGACAGTTTTTCATTCAGCATTTGCAGTTTGAGCTTCGCTGATTTGATGACAGAATCAGGAATTGGGTAGTCGTAGTCCAGACCGTGCGGGAACAGATGTTTACCCATATAAGGATCTTCCAATTTCAGGACAGCGTGGGAATCCTCCAGCTTTCCTTCAGTCACGTTTGCTTCCAGACGCAGATAGTAAACGATTCCTTTATCTTGGATTTTATAATCGTATGTAGCGTGTTTGTAATCCCAAGCACCACGGTCAAAACCGAGATCGCCCATGTAGTGCTCTAGATCGGCGAAGAAGACTTCTTTTGTGCCAACCCCAGTATCCTTGATAACCATTGTTTTTCCTCCTACAAAAAGGTAAGATTTTCACTTATTAATGATAGTCTGTTTTTGGAAGAAGCGCAATGTATAAGTCAGTCTTGCGAATAGATGACCTCAATTACCATCATATGGTATAATTTTCTACACAATAGATCGTACTCAAGGGTGGTCGGCATCCCCGGATGAAGGGGGGTGATAAGATGACAGTATTCGAGGCACTAAGTCTGATGTTGACATTTGGGACTTTAGTAGTGATGCTGTCTTCTAGTAGGAAAAAGTAGACCTCCCTTGAGCTTCACAGCCGGGAGGTCTACAGGCGGGTACTATGAGCCGACTCCCCAAAAGGAACGACTATTGTAGCTTAGGGCCGCATGGGTGTAGCAGCACCCGGCGGCCTTTTTTTGCTACTGTCCATAAGCACCATGTTAACATATTATCACAGCGGGATCGATCTACTCTAGTCGAAAAATCGTGACGCACGTCCCAGCGATGCGAATGAATGAATAGGTAACAGGACACACTACAAGCGTTCATTAGCAAAAGGAGGAGAACGATTATGGCGAAATTAGAAAACCGTACATTGCGCGAAATCATGACAAAAGATATCGCGACTGTGACGCTCAAGGATAACGTTTACGAGGTCGCTTGCAAAATGCGTGACTGGAATGTAGGCGTCATTCCGGTCGTGAACGAGCAAGACGATGTGATCGGTGTCATTACCGACCGCGATATCGTGATTCGAGGGCTTGCTGAAAAACATGAAGGCTCGTCTGCCACTGAAGTGGTCATGACGCGTGATATCGTACTCGGTCAGCCAGGGATGACTGTGGATGAAGCAGCTAAAATCATGGCTCAGCATCAAATTCGCCGATTGCCTGTCGTAGAGAAGGGCAAACTGGTTGGGATTGTTGCTTTGGCAGACATGGCGATTCGTCAGGTGCATCATGATGAAGCGAGCGATGCTCTCCAGGAAATTTCCGAGCCAGCTAGTCATTAAACACCTAGCGGATGCTCTTAATGTAAAGAGGACACAGCTGTCGGGAGCAAAATCCGGCAGCTTTTTTGATTTTGCTTTACACTAACGTAACGGTAAGGTTTAAGATACTAAAAAGGAAGGATAACAGGGAGAGGTACCTGATGCAGATAAAGGACATGGCTCACCGGTTGCAAATTACACCGCGAGCAATCCGCTACTATGAGGAAAAAGGATTGATCCGGCCGCAAAAGGCGGATGAATCCGGCTATCGTCAATTTTCCGAAGAGGATTTGTGGCGACTGCAAACGATCATCACGTTGCGCGAGGTGGGGATGCCCATTGAAGACATTCGGGAGCTGTTAGAGCAGATGGATCAAGGGAAAGGCAGTTTATTGCACTATCTGGAGCTGCAGCGTTCCTTTATGTACGATCGCTGGGTAGAGCTGAGCAAGGTGATCGAGACGACCGAAGCAATGATTGAGCGGGTCAGAGCGGACCAGGTCATCGCCCCTGCCTCATTGTACGAATTGGCAGAAGCCAACAAGCGGCTGCGTCAGACTCGAGACGACTGGGTAGACCGGTGGAATTTCAATCAGATTGCGGATGTATACGACGAGCTCGTGACTCGAGAGCAGGATGGCTATAACAAGCACGAGAGGTACGACGAAGTGCTGGACGCGGTAGTGGCAGCAGTTGAACCGAAGCCCGGAGAAGCAGGTCTCGATGCAGGGACCGGGACAGGTAATCTGGCAGGTCGATTGATTCGATATGGTGTGAAAATGAGCGGATTCGACCAGTCGCTGGAAATGCTCAGACAGTGCAGGCGGAAGCATCCCGAGGTTGATACAAAGCTAGGCACGTTTTTCGCCTTTCCTTTTTTGGAAAACCGCTTTGATTTTGTCGCTACCAGCTATGCGTTCCATCATTTGACGGATGACCAAAAGCTGCTCGCCCTAGCGGAGTGTCGACGAGTCCTCAAACCACGAGGTCGATTCATCATTGCCGATTTGATGTTTGCCGATCAAGAGCATCGCCGAACTCACTTAAAAGAACTGGAGAGCGCAGGCGAATATCGGACGATCGAGCAGATAGAAAATGAATGCTTCGCAGACCGTTCCCGCTTGTTAGCAGAGCTGGCAGAGCTGGGCTTTCAGACAGAAGTACGTCAACTCACGTCATACGTGCATCTGATCACGGCACGGTTAAAATAGAACATCCTCTACATTTTTGGGCTCTTCCAACTACTGACACGCGTCTAGTCTTTTGCATAGGCTGTAGCGAGAAGGGAAAGGGGGACTCCGTAATGGGTCTGTTCGACGGTTTTTTTGATCGAGATAATGATGAGTTTTTGTGGATTATTATTGTCGTGGTTGTGCTATTCTTCTTCTTTAACAGTGACCGCGATTAATCCGAACGTATAGACAAAAACGACCTCAGAGCTAGGTCGTTTTTTCCGTACCCAAAAGTCCACGTGCAAGTCGCTTCGCCCATAAAATATTTGACCTGTTCCTGATCTTCCTCTACGCTAAAAGCCGATGCATAGTAGAAGAAGGGAAGGAATCAAATGAAACGAGTTGCGATTTACCTGGCGCTGTTCGCGACGTTGCTCGGTGCTTGCTCATCACCCGGCCATCCACAGTCCAACGGCGAGATGGAAGCGACAGTCCAGCGTGTAGTTGACGGAGATACAGTTGAACTGTCAACGGGAGAAAAGGTGAGGCTCATCGGAGTAGATACACCAGAGACAGTCAAACCTAATCACCCCGTGGAACCATACGGAAAACAAGCAAGCGATTTCTCAAAGCAACTGCTGACAGGTCAAAAGGTAACGTTGAAATTCGATGTTGAGCCTTATGATAAATACAAGCGTTTGTTAGCCTATATGTATTTACAAGATGGTACGTTTGTCAATGAAAAGCTGGTTCGGGATGGATATGCCCGCATCATGACCATACCACCGAATGTGGCGTACTCTGATTTGTTTTTGGAGGCCGAGAGAGAGGCGCGTGAAAACAACAGAGGGCTGTGGGGCAAATCCACACAGAATCCATCTGCGTCTTTCCCGTCAGCGGAAAAACCAAAGCAAAAAGCACCAGGGTCTGAACAGAAGCTTATTAAAGGGAATATCAACGCCAAGGGCGATAAAATATACCATGTCCCTGGTTCCGCGAGCTATGAACAGACAAATGCGGAGATGTGGTTCGCTACAGAGGAAGAAGCAAAAGCGGCTGGTTTCCGTGCTCCGAAACGATAAGCGATAAAAGGGAATCATGATAAACGTCATTTCTGTCTCGATGGATATCGGAGACGAAATGGCGTTTTTTTGTTCTCTATGGAGGGGTGGGTTGTTCTTTACAACGAACGCAAAGGTGCTACAATATGGGTATTAGGCATCACTTTCGGAAAGGGGATGTGGTGCGTGCAAGTACCACGTATATCTGACCAGACACGATGGGTTGATTGCGAACGACCGAGCGAAATGGCGAGCAGGGAACCATTTCACACCGGAAAAGAAGTCCATGTCTGGGTTGCGACAGTTCAATCCAGTCTTCCCAGCAACCTCGACCTCTCCTACGAAGAAAACAGAAAGGCAACGAGCTTTGCGTCTCCCCGTGATCAACACCGTTACCGATTCTCGCACGTTCTCCTCCGAATGCTTTTATCAGCTTATGCGCAATGCGATCCTACTGCAGTCCAGCTCGGAAAAAATAACTTTGGAAAACCTTTTTTGATACCAGGAGATACAGGACGAGCAATCCGTTTTAACATGTCACATTCCAGAGATGCAGTATGCTATGTCCTGGCATCTGATCATGAAGTGGGAATTGACATCGAATACATCGATTCCGCTTTTGATTGGCCGAGCGTTTCGAATGCTTATTTCACTGAACAAGAGAGGCACCAGCTTGAATCAACGCAAGAAGAGAAGCGATTCACTGCTTTTTTTACTATGTGGACCCGTAAAGAAGCGAGGTTAAAAGCTGCAGGCACAGGGCTCGGCGGCCTCGATGAAAATGGACGCTTGAAGAATGAGTTCGTTTTTGAAAACTTATTCTTGCAAGATTTTCACTATCGGAATCAGTACGTGGGGACCGTATCTCTCGACTATTCTTTGTCTGCGATCCGATTTTTTCAATATGCTAACGCTTGAAAGTCGAATGCAAGGTGAATAAGGGGGAGTTGGAATGAAGAACCTTGTTTTGGAGCAGGTCCGGGAGTATGCAAAGCAGCGTGACCATTCAAACATTTACGCATGGAAACTGACCGGGGTGTTGGATAGGGCTGCATTGGAAAGAAGCATGAACGAAATGGTGAGAAAACATGAAATTTTGCGGGCATCCTTCCCTTCACGCAACGGAGTCCCCATGCCAATCATTCGGCCTTACCAGCCGTTGGAATGGACAATCAGTGACCTTCAATCCTTGTCAAAGGCTGAGTCAGACGCCGAGATCGAAATGTATTTGACTGGCAAGTATGCCTTCCCTCGCGAGTTGGACCATGATCTCCAGCTTCGACCTGGATTGCTGAAGCTGTCTGACACGGAACACTTGTTGTTCCTTCAAGTACATGCCGAAGTGGCTGATGATTGGTCGATGAAAATAGTTCAGGAAGAATTATTTGAAGGCTACGCGGCTTTACGAAGCACAGAATCGATTGAACGTCATGTTCCGTCCATTTCCTATACAAGCTACCGTGAATGGCAAGAAAAGCGTGTGTCTGGCCCAAAGGCAGAAGCTGACCTCGCTTATTGGAAGCAAAAAATCGGATACGAGCCGCCAGAGCAGTATCTGCCCGCAGACTTTCCTAGACCGCAGTCATCTGTTTTTACGACGAATACCTACCATCTGACTCTCCAGCAAAACTTCCTGTCTTTCTCCAAGCAAGAACAAATAAGCCCCTTCCTGGTCATTTTGACCGTGTTAAAAATGCTTTTGCGTCGCTATAGCGGAGAAGACGAGATCCGGGTCGGCACTCTTGTTTCTGGACACAGCGATCCTGCTATGGAACGGTGGATCGGTGCTTTTGCCAATCCAGTAGTCCTGCAAACGTTTTGGCATGATGACATGACCTTTCGTGAGGCACTCCTCATCGTACAAAAATCTTTGACGGAAGCGTACGAGCACCAGCAGATTCCTTTTAGCAAGGTGATATCGGAGCTCGGATTAAACAGGACGGGTAACTCCCAGCCGCTTTTTCGGATCATGCTGCACATGCCACCTCATCACGCGATAAAAGAGGCAGCAGGGCTGGAGATCGAGGAGTTGGATGCTGGCTATCGCCACGAAGATGTTGATCTCGTGATAAAGGTAACGGAATCCGCTAAAGGATGGCAGTGCTCGCTCACGTATGCAACCGACATTTTTACGGAGGAGACCATCATCCGTCTTGGAGGACATTACGCTACGTTACTCGACGGAGCTTTGGCAGCCCCTTCGAGGAAGATCTCTGAATTGCCTATTTTGACTGCGCCAGAACGGCACCGACTTCTGGGTGATTGGAATCAGGAGCGGGCAACATACCCTCGAAATTCGAGTATTGCTGAGCTCTTTGAAGAACAAGTAAAGCTGCATCCGAACCATGTGGCCTTGCTTTTTGAAGATAAGGAGCTGTCATATCGGCAGTTGAACAATCGTGCGAATGAAATTGCCAATCGATTGCGAGAATTGAACATAGCTTCTGACCAACTCGTAGCGGTCTGCCTCGATCGTTCTTTTGATATGATCGCGAGTTACTTGGGGGTTCTAAAGGCAGGAGGAGCCTACGTCCCGATTGATCTTACTTATCCAAAAGAGCGAATTGCCTACATGCTTGAAGACTCTGCTGTCCCCTACGTCATCACGACAGAGAGCATTGCAGAGGAGCTCCCCAACATCCCGGCCCAGTGGTTGTATCTCCAGCAAGATGTTCAGTACGCGCAAGTCCAAAGTCCAGAACCTGCTTGTGCTTGCAGCGCCGATAGTCTGGCTTATGTAATGTACACATCAGGCTCGACTGGCAAGCCCAAGGGAGTCATGGTTGATCATCGGGGGATCGTCCGGCTGGTAAAAGATATCGAATACGCGTCGGTAGGTCCAAATGAAACGTATATGAATCTCGGTTCCGTAGCCTTTGACGTATCCGCATTTGAAATCTACGGTGCACTGCTGAATGGAGGAAGGCTGGTCATCCTGCCAACGAACAAGCCTACATTTGAAGAAATCGCCAGGACGATTCAAAGATACGGTGTCACCTCCCTAAATGTCACACCCGATCGGTTGAATGTACTACTCGAAGATCACAGTGAGGCCATGGTCGGCTTGCGTCAGGTGATGCCAGGAGGAGAGGCATTGCCAGTCTGGTTGGCGCACAAATGCTTGACGAAGCTGCCGAACAGTCGATTGATCAATCTGTATGGACCAACAGAGAATGCCGTCAATACGACGAGCTACCATGTGCATGAGATACCTCCACACGCCACGATGATCCCGATTGGACGGCCAATAGCCAATGATCGGCTCTATATTCTCGATTCCCACTTGCAGCCTGTGCCCATCGGAGTTATTGGAGACCTGTACATGGCGGGAGACGGTGTTGCGAGAGGTTATTTGAACAGACCGGAATTGACAGAAGAACGGTTTCCGCTCGATCCTTTCAGCGAAGTGCCCGGGCAGAGGATGTATAAGTCAGGTGACTTGGCGCGTTATCGGGCAGATGGAAATGTGGAGTTTATCGGCAGAGCGGATGATCAGGTGAAAATCAGAGGGTGTCGAATTGAATTAGGAGAGATCGAGACGGTCGTGGGTCTTTTGCCGGGAGTGCGTCAAGCTGTAGCGGGAGTCACGAAAGGCAAGGACGGGACCACTGGTCTGGTCGCCTATGTCGTGATGAACGCGGGTAGCAGCTTCGATCAACAAAAGCTCCGCTCCTATGTTCGCGATCAATTGCCTGAATACATGATACCTACCTTTTTTGTCGAGCTGCAGGAAGTGCCTGTCACACCTGTCGGGAAAATCGATCGAAGACGTCTACCTGTGCCGACTGTATCCAGCAACGAAGAGCATTTCATTTCCCCGCGAAATCAAGTCGAAGAAAAGCTTGTCCAGATATGGGAGACGTTGCTGGAAGTCAAGCCGATCGGAGTGACCGACAATTTCTTTCTTCTCGGTGGCAACTCTTTATTGGCAATGAGGATGTTTTCGTACATCGAAAAGACTTTCCAGAAAAGGCTGTCCGTCTCCAGTGTTTTTCAGGAGGACACGATTGAAAAGCTGGCAAGACTGCTTTCGTCCAATGAGGAGCATGCAGAGTTGTCGAAATCATTGGTACCGATCCAACCTTTGGGCACCAAAGCGCCTTTGTTCTGCATTCATGGCGGGGGAGGAGAAGTGCTGATTTATGGAGATTTCGCACAAAAAATGGGCAAGGGGCAGCCGCTCTATGGCTTGCGTTACGCAGGAAGCGGAGATCAGACGCAGGTGACCGTCGAAGCGATCGCGAGCAAATACATTCAGGAAATGCGCGAGGTACAGCCTTATGGACCCTACAACCTGATTGGTTTTTGTTTAGGGGGAGCGATTGCCTATGAAATGGCCCAGCAATTAAGGCGGGAGGGGCAAGAAATAGCGTTGATGGCCATCCTTAACTATGCGAGCCCTGGATTGCCTCCGCTCAAGATGGAAACCAAAATCATAAACAGCTTCAAGCTCCTTTTTCAATTACCACCGCATTTGCGCAATCCGTTTGTCCTGCAAAAGCTACGTTTTGTAGGGAAAGTACTCAGAAAAACGGTCGATGCGACACCGAGTGAAGACGATTCGCTGCAGGAGCTGATTCAGGCGATGCGGATGTACCGACCAAAGCCGTATCCCGGCAAGCTATTGCTGATTCGAGCGATGACCAATGTGAACAAGGCAGAAAAGCTCGGCTGGGAAGTCACCGAAGCAGGTCAGATCGATGAGCACTGCATGGCTGCCGATCACGGAACTTTGCTGAAAGAACCGAATGTCGATGTTCTCGTCGGACTTGTGAGGAATTATTTGTTGCCGTAAGGGTAAA